>BQJT01000165.1 GCA_021604845.1 Cyclobacteriaceae bacterium | reverse complement strand
ATATTTTGTATTCCTCTTTGAAGTTCAATAAAGTCCCCTTTACCATCCTGACCCCTGGTTGCAATTAATAAGGAAGTTCCATAGATGTCTTCCAACACATCCAAGGGTGTATTACCAAGTGATCTATAACCAATTTCAGCAGTTGCCACTGTATGAAAAACTTCTGAAACAGGCCGCATTGTTGAGATATTATCAAATAGATTTCCTATGTCGTAAAGCTGCTTAATGATCTCAATTTCCTTCCCTCGCCTATAAGGAACCCCTGTAGTATTGGGGGCAAAGGCAGTCATTTTATCTCCCAGGAGGGCTTCCAACCATGGGATTGTTACTTGAATGGGTTCTTCTTCTGTAAGAATAAAGGGAGAACTGATTGGGTGTTTGGTCAAATAACTCAAATAAGGAGATTGCTCATAAAGAATATCCAGCAGAATATATTCCTTCCCGGTTTTGGTAGTTACTACAGGCTTGTAGTAGAATTTAATATGGTCTTTATCGATTTTTGAATTGGCAGTCCGGTGATCGGCTTCAAATGAAATAAAATCAGATTGGGCAACCACAAACTCAAAGTTTTTATTAATGGTGTCGGGCTTTTTGTGGACGATAATATCGATATCAATGGATAACCTCTTTGTTTCTTGCAGCAGAAGCATCAAGGCAGTACCGCCTTTAAAGATAAAACTAAGTCCACTAGCTTGAAGCAATTCAAGTAAATAGAGTGCCCGGATGGCCTTCTCTACCAATATTATATCAGCATTCCTATTGGCCTTGGCCGTTTTTTCTATCCAATTTATACTTAAAGAATCTCGGTTTAGCATTCTATGATATGGCAATAAACATTAATAGTTGCCGTTTCTTAGTATTTCATTTATAAATCTTTGCAGTTCTGTTTTCTTGCCTCTTCTCGCGGCATACCTAACCAATTTTGATTTTTCTATACGGTACTTTTTAAAGGCCTCGTTGAAAATGACTGTCATTTCGTGACCCTGATGGGCATAAAAGATCTTCTCATTGCAATAAACATCCACCAGTATTTTCTCCAAGGTGGCGGTGGTTACATCTTTTATCTTCTGTGTAGGAGCTTCTGTAACTAAATTTGTTATAATAATTGCTGCAGCGTCACGTGCATATTGGTATAGGATTGACGAAGTTGGATCCAGGTAAACTTCGGATTTCGTATCGTGAAGAAAGTAAAACACTGGCTCCATGGCATCTTTTTCAACCTCAACCAGTATGTAAAATCTTGCGGGTTGGTGAATCATGAACTCATTGAGCCATCTGGAATCCCAAATATTAATTTCTAAATACGGAAATTTTCGTTTTACCTTGTTATACAAACGCTTAATTGAAGAATTAATTCCAGGAATATAAATGGCCTTAGTTTCCAATGAATATCGGCCTCGACCAACATTTTGAATAATTCCCTCTTTTTTTAGCTTATAAATACGCCAGTCAACAGTACTTCTATTGATTGCAGGATCGAATCTTTGATAGAACTCAGTAATATCTGCTATGCTAAATTGATCCCCGTTCTTGAAATGGTCAATTAATTGCTCAATATGAAGTGAAGTATTTGCGATGAGACTTTTTTCGCCAAGTTAACAAATCTAAGAAACGGCAGCAAATTTACTTTAGTGCCAAATCTTAGTTTAGAAAGATAAGAACAAGAGCTCTGGCTGAGGATTCTAATTTGCGATATTTACTGGTAATCAGTAGGACGACGGTTCGATCCCGTCAGGGTATCAAGTTTAAAGGACTTATAATCAGTTATTTAGGCTCATTACTTCAGGCCTAAATTTTTATAATTGTTTTATCAATTTCAGTTTAATGATAATTTGGAGGGTTTGGATTGTCATTTATCGCGTTGTATCTTGGATTGCTCACCTATGATTGATTCGTATGAATTAGTTTTGATTTAAAAGCTGAACATGGCCAGCAAAAACAATATCCTTAGAGTCCTTGACTATATCTGTAAAGATTCCACTAAGCAGGTATTTGATAGCGATCAAATCTCTGAAGCACTTAAACTTTCAGTAAGTGAGGTCAACACTGCAAGTCGCGAGCTAGAGTATAATGGTGATGTCAAAATTTCGGGTGGTTATAAAGAGTTACACAATAGAGGTGCTATTTCCATTGTAAAAACAACAGCCACAGTCGATGCTTTTAACACTGGTAAGTATGAATCCAAATTAACATTGAAGAACATACATACTGGGGAGGTGTTGGAGCCATCAGTGGAGTTTTATACTTGGAACAAGAATCCGGGAAAATACGTCAATTACGAAGTTGTGGAATGGCCGGAACTTGTGATGCACCAGGAGATCCGATCTGGTAGAAAAGTTGATTTATATCCTTTAGGAAAAGATCATTCCATCCGTATAATTAGAAGGGACCCACACAAGAATGCCAATCGCAAACTATCAAAAAAAGAGCTCAAGAAGATCACAAGCACCGCGGGTCCGAGGTTGTCATCAGGCAAACGGTTGAGAAGAATAGTTAATTGGCTAGACAATCACCCACTTTATAAATTAGCCACAATTGTCGCTGTAATGGTTACTATAATCATGTTCCTAATTGGGGTTTTTGGCTGACCATACACCCTAAGCGAATCGTCTGCGATGTATTATTTGCCACTAGCAGTTCAAGAAGGCACAGTGGACTATCAGAGGCTTATCAGATTCCATGTCTGTTGAAGATTATCTTACGTACTTCACTCACAAGTTACAGGATCTCATCTTGACGCTCACACAATTACCATAGAAAGAACCAGGCTAACAAAACACGACTCAGAAGGGAAATACATGATCAGTAGAAAATGGAGTACTAGAAAAAGGAGGGATTTGGGAGAGCTCAGATCACTAGTGAAAATAACTTTAGTTAAGTTTCTAACTCTTATTAATTGATCACTCGTTTTGACTTGGATATATTTAGCTTTAAATTAGGATTAAACTCAATCAGCTTTAAATCAGACAATTATGAGACTTTTCAAAGAAGGGACAATTGACAAAATCTTTCATGATGTACTAAATAATATACGAACTGAGATCGATTCACTCCGAGATAGTCAAATATTAAGCGGAAGTTTATCAGATCTCAGTAAAAGTATTGCAGACTCTCATCAAATCAGTGAACTTGAAATTGACTTGGATAATAGAATGGTGGATGTTGTCATGGTAGATGTTCCGGGTACTAGTCCATTGTTTCCACCAGGTACAGATGTGATGGGAGACCAATTATACCCTTGTGCAAGGGTAAATTATGGGTTTACGATAGATTCAGGTGATTTAAATTTATTAAGTCTACAACCCACCGCCGTCGCTTTTAATCATGATGTTTCTTTTGAAGTAGATGGTAATCAATTTACAATAGGTTATCAAACGAGAAATGCAACTCTTGAATTAAGCCAAACTTGGAGAGATAAGACGAAGGAATGGCTTAGAGTGATAATAGATCGGTTGAGAGAAGTAATTAATGCTTCAAATAAAGAAGTTCAAGAATTTAATTCGAGTCTGCAAGGTCAAGTTTCTGAAGCTTTGGAAGCAAAACGAGAAGAATTGCAAAGAAGAAAGGACCAGAATGATGATCTAAATAAATTGTGAAAATTATAGTATATACAAATTGAAAATTTAAAGTACTAAGATATGAGACCAAAAGATAATGGAAATGGTGATAATGGTAATGGAGGACAACAACAGCCTGCCACTCAGCCAAGTGAAGAACCTATAAGACCAATACGCCCTGAGGATATACCTTCCGAACAGAATCCTGATTGGGAAAGAAAGGGTCGAGATCCGGATGACGAGGAGTATTTTAAAAAAGGATAGGACTAATCATATAGATTAAGAACATTACTATTCCCACAAAGATAATCAGCGTTGTAACTTTATATATCAAGTCAATTTTCCGGTTTCTATCTTTGTTCTGTTTAGCGTTAAGTTCAATTAGCTCCTGAATCGACCTAATTCTGGTCACTAAGAAATGGAGATGTTGATTCTTGGATACAAGTTTGTCTGGAGTCAACATATTTTGAGGGGTGTTTCCCAAAGGTTTTATTTCATATAGCCAGTAAGCTCTGAAACTGAGGATAATTACAACGATCAAACCTAGAGTTGTATAGACTGCAGAATAAAAAGCAAGACCATAACTACAGTCTGAAATTGATTTAATTACAAATGCAACTAATCCTAATCCGATGGGAATTGCAAACCTAAGTATAGCTTCAGGTCTTTTGGTTAAGGATTCTGCAGTATTGATTTGTTGGGAAAGACGCTTTTCCCCTTCCAGAAGTACAAACTCAGCACACTTGGCGTCAAGCATTTGCCAGGTCTTCCAATTCCATTTTAATATATCATTTTCCATTTGTATTAATTTTTAGTGCTCATAATCAGCAATTAAGTAATTAATGAATCGCACGAAAGCTTGTGATCTTCCAATGTAAAAAAAGACCTGGCTTCATCCTAAAACAGCTAATAGTAGATGAACTAAATATTAAGAGGACTCATCACTACACAATCTTAAAAGTTGATATCGTCCTACCAATAACGAAGGGTCCAAATTTCTGGCAAATATTGGAAATCAAAAAAATGCCAATAAATGCGATCACTGGTAAATATTGGAAAATACCGCAATCGGGTGAGAACAGGCCTATTCTAAGAAAAGTCAAATTTTTCAACTTGCAATTCAGGAGTTTTGAGCTGCCGAAAACACGTCTGGCTACTTCGCGTAATGGGACTTTTTGGTTGAACTGGCGATTGCGGAATAGTACAATTGCTCAAAACTCCGTATTACCCATTATGAATTAATTGTGGGATGGTCAAAATTTGCTGGTCACAGCAAACTTAGCCGCCAGGGAGGGTAAGGTACGGAGGCCTGTGGAAAAGTCAAAAGAACGAAGTGAGTTTGGGGTTTTCCACAGCAGGGTTTGGCATGGCTTGCCAGATGCTTGCATACTACTGCCGCCGGAATATGAAGGCACTACCAGGCTTAGTCCGGAACTAAAATCAAATGGTAGGTTCCGGGTTGGCTAAATAATGAAATGGCTTTACGGCGTGAACATTTGATTTTATCCGGATCTCAGTCTGATCTTTCTGGAATATTCCTGGCTCATAAATCCATTCCTTTTTCTTATAAACCCGCACCTTATGAGCTTGGGTTCGCGGGAAGCCGCAGGGCCAGGATTAGCCGGGGGGCTGGTCGATCCACCAAAGGAATCCGCAGGTGGATGCGTAGCGTTGAATAAGGTTGATAGTGTAGCCGGCCGCATCCCAGGGATAGTTGTACAGAAGGTAGGGTAAGGCAGCCCCGACAACTGTCGGGAGGATAAAAAGCAAGGGTACGCTACGGCGTACTTGGTTTACCCTTGCTTTTTACATTGGGTAACCGCTATCTGGCGGAAGGCTTACCCGGTCTGTGCTAGCTGTCCCTGGGCGCCAGGTGCGGACTAACCAGGGGCTGTGGTCTGGTGGTGGGATTGACAGAGCGGTTGCCCACCAGGAGGTAGCAGCCCGTGACGGAATGGAAGTTGTGGAATGCTTGTGGGTTAGGCTAGAGCGGTCGAGTGGAACGACCGGAATGGAGGAGCTCCGCTTTTCCTATGCGAGTATTGCGAGCATAAGTAATCGTTTATTGATTCCCATCTACACTAGATTGTTCTTTCTTACCAGAACCGTTCCAAGTCCAATTCTTTCGCAAATTTGGCACAACATAGGATTCGGATTTAGCTTGAACAGCACTTCTCAACGCATCTAGATTTTCCTTGGTCCAGTTGGCAATATTCCAATTCTGTTCATCTAGCCACTTGATAACAACGGCGTCATCGCATTGTTCAAGCAAGATCAAGAGAGTATTTTGGTCGTCCGAAGCATTCACCATTGGTAACTTTATAGATGATCCAAAATTTCTGATAATAGCACTTTTAATCTCAGTGGATAGTCCTCTTTGGAGCAATTTATTTTCAAGATGTCTTATTACTTTTTTCTTGGAGTGGTTATTCAAGCAATTCATTAGAGATTGAAACCACATAGATTTGTTAAAGGAACCCAATTCTGAAGATTCCTTACTTTCGATTATTTGTTCAAGAAGTGTGGCTACTTGAGGTGAGCTTTTTAATTTCTTATTGTTTCCTTCGAGCCAAGCTATAGTCGAGTACATATTATCGGACGGAGAATTCAAATCCTCATTGGTAAATTCCCTTTCTTCATCTGCGACCAGCAACAATTTATTGATCCAGTTATTATTCCCTGTTTCAAACACATCTTCAACAAACCGGTTGTTCCAGTTCTGAAATTTAATAGAGACACTATTTTCCCATCTATATAGCCAATCCAAAAGAATTGTTCTTTTACTTTCCGAGAATAATCTCCTAATAGTCTCATAGTCTTGACCAATCAGGGAATTTAATGGTAAACTATATATTCTGTTATTTACTATTAGCTCTCGAACACTTTCCTTAAGAAACCTGAACCCTTCTTCTGTCTTAAGCTGCTCTATTATAGTTGAAAACCTGGGCGTGAAAGTTAAAAAATCAGGCAGATATGTTTTATAATTTTCATCCTCATCCAAATATTTTTTAATTTCATCAACGGCAGCAACCGAACGGAAAGTTCCATTAGGGTTTTTCAGTTTTATCGTACCATTTAGGTCACCCGTAGCAACAAGATGAGCCAGTGTAAGTGCTGTCCACTGAAATTTGTATGATTTGTCGATGTCGTCCTTTTCAAGCTGCTCAAATAATTTGTTAGTAATATCTGAAAAAGCCCAGGTACTAAGATAAGGGTATAATGAGTAATCTGTTTCCTGTATGTCCCTTTCCGATAAATCAAGCGTTGCCGTAGGCGACTTGCTTGGATCAGAAAACTCAATAATTCCTAATCGATGGTCCTTAGCAAAGTGGCTGAATAATGACGGTGTTTTAGCGTCTTTTTCAAATCCTTCAGACAGCACAATCAGGATATCCTTTTTCTCACCAATTTCAAATTCGATCTTTTCAATTTTCCAACTTGAAAACTTATCACGGTTCGGCCATAAGCCATGTACAAATAACCTATCATAGTTACGATGATGTGCTGATGGCTTCTCAATTAATGGTGGTTTTATCCCGGTAATTGAAGAATAAGAATACAGAACTGATAAATGATTGTTCATAGATTCTAATTCTTCAAGGGTATCTTTGACAATTACGTTTTCTGTTTCTTTCGCTGCTCTTTTAATCCTAGAAAGTTCAACTTCATAATTCATTTCTTTAAGTGTTCTAACTGCCTTAATAAATTCTTCATCAAATTCAGATGGCACGCTTTTATCATACCTGATTAATCTGTTGATTTCAGGTAACCACCTCTTTATCCATGCATCCTTGGATTTGCCTTCGCTTTGTTCGATTTTCGCAGCCAACTTTACAAGTTCATGTGGATCAACCAAATCCGCATTCTTTCGAAAATGAAGATTGAACCCAAACAAATTGGATAGCTCGAGAATTACCTCGGCATCATAATTCTTGATGGCAGTGCGGATTGGTTCGCCAAGTAGTTCGCTTTGCGCTACCTCCGGACTGGTTTGATAATGGATACATGTAATTTGATTCGTCCATTCCCTATCAGAAAAGTTCTTCTTTAGCAATTTATGGGTTGAAGTAAGACTCTGATGTTTACCATCAATATCATTTTCACCTTGAGGGGTCTCAGTCGATAATAGTTGGTTTATTTTAATCCCGTGCTCCAGTGAAAGTAAATATGCAGAGCAGCAAACTGGATGGATATTGAATTCAGACAGACTGGATACTAAGCAGGCGATGTCATTAACATGTTTTTTTAACATCCTTGGGGTAACCTGTCTCCTTGGCAATACCCAAATATCAATGAGTTCTGCTGTAGCTTGCTCGCCCTCCATATCCGGAAGAGTTTCAGACCAATATAGAGCAAATGGTTTTCTCCAACCTGCCGACACGACTGGTGGTGCTCGAAAAACAACTGGAAGCCGCTTTGAAATAAACTCCCTCCCGCTCTGCCCACCATTATCTGCAACTTTAAGTGCTTCACTAATATGCCGCTCAGAAAAGGGTAACAGTATACAGATATTGGACCTTCTTAGCGAGGTTATAATCTCTATATCGCTCCATACCTCCCGAACTTTATCGTGTGCAACCCGATCAAGATTATCGATTATGAGGACTATTTTTTTGTTTTCAGGTATAACTGAAGCGAACTCTTTAAATGCAGCTTTGAATTCGATGCTTCCAACCTCTCTAGTAATATCCAGCTTCTCAGTTATAGTATCTTTTGTATTCCTTTTAAGTAGATCACCCAAAGCTGGAATCTTTCTAAACCTTCGAACAATCCACATAATTAGCAAGACAAACAAAGGTGAAAATCCTAAAATTGAATTGATTGTTGTTTCAAGATCAGGGCTATAGTCTCCTGTTCTCCATCCGCTTATGGTTGCCAGTATCGAGGTAATTCCATCACTCAGATACTTAACTGAAAAAAATACCGAGATAGCAAAAAAAGCGACCCACCAACTTAGTTGGCTATTGGTATATTTTTTATAAACAAGAATATTTCCAAGTGCCTTATCCTTGGCAAACTGGATTACCTTTTCGGATCCTTGGTTGCATAATTCTTTTAAATCATCCGAAAATACCTTAATGAAAGCGGCCTTAATGGAAGAATGGTGATACTGCTCAACATCAAAGATTACAAAGTGGTATTTGTCATCGTTTAAGTTTTTATGTAATAGTCGGATTACTGTACTTTTACCCGAACCGAGTTCACCTTCAAGTCCAATAATATGAACCTCTTCGTTTTCTTCGAGTACTTTTCGGATGGCTTTGGCCGCATTACTGTGGCCCTTACCTTCAAAGAGGTCAAGTTCTGAAGGTGTTTCGGTTTGAAATATCATTTTAACCAAGTATACTATCTACACATTCTAATTGTTAATATACGCATAACATAGATTGGATAGAAAATTTGGTTCCTTTTTAAAATGAATTCATCTACAAGAAAGTGCTTAAAATGAATTTGTTATATACACCGGATTAGCGATAAAGACAATTTACTAAAAAACTAAGTAATGCGTGCAAATTACGTGCAAATAAAAAATGAGTTATGAAAAATTTTTCATAACTCATTGATTTTCAAGTGAACCCGAGAAGATTCGAACTTCCAACCTCCTGATTCGTAGTCAGGTGCACTATCCAGTTATGCTACGGGTCCATTGGAATCAGTTCTATGGTAAACTCAACCATCCTGGTCTTTGCAGTACCAACGATGCACTAGGTCTAATTCCGTGTCTTCATTTCAACACTCCTATTATAACAGAATGTTAAAAATTGTTAATCAGGCTGCAAATCTAAATAATAAATTAGCTTTATAAAATATATCCATGGTGAATGGGCACAAAATAGTATCTTTGCCCGGTAAATTTTTAAAACAGTTTATTTCCAAATGAGGTTATTAGTTGCCCTGGTGGCATTGTTTTACAGCTCTTTATCTTTCGCTCAACAGGCCTCAGCGCCCGACCTTCCCGGGGCCCTCAGAGTACAGCTTGGGTTTAATTTCCTGTTGGATCATCCCGATAGTATGAGCACCGGATTTTGGGGTTCCAAGTCGTTAAATGCTCACTACTTGTACTCTATTACATTGGGAGAATCCGCCTTCAGCCTTCACCCTGGTTTTGGTATTGGCACCGACAAGTTTAGCTTTGACAACAATGTAACCCTGGTCAGGAATGTTGACGGGGATGTGTCTACAGAACCCCTGGAAACCATCGAGTTTGGTGAAGTCAAGAAAACCAAATTGGCCGCCACGTATTTCGAAGTACCGGTTGAACTGCGGTTCCACTTTAACAAAAATAATTTTAGAAAAAGCGGCAAGATAACTATAGGTGGCAAGTTCGGCATACTTATGAGTAGTCATACCAAGGTGAAGTATGACCACCTGGGTGAAAAACAAAAGCTCAAAATTAAAGATAACTATAATCTCAACCGCTTTCGATACGGCATTCAGGGTAGCCTGGGTATTGCCGGAATCGCCGCCTATTTCTATTACGGCCTGAACGACCTCTTCGAAAAGGGCAAGGGACCGGAAGGCACTGCCACCAGCCAAGTTCAGGCCGGTATTGCCATCAGCATTTTTTAGTTTCCCTTAAATTCAGGTGGACGCTTTTCCATAAAAGCTTTTACCCCTTCCTTATGATCTCTGGTAGCCCCTGCTATATCCTGACAGTACGCTTCATATTCCAGCATTTCATCCAAAGAAGATCCCTGTGATTTATTCAACATCCGTTTTATAAGTCCTATTGCTTTTGTGGGGGCCTTGGCATAGAAATCCGTATACCTCAATACCATTGCATCGAATGCTTCAGGTGCTGCCACCTCGGTCACCATCCCCCACTCCAGGGCCTGTGACGCACTTACCTTGCTGCCCATGGTACTCAGTTCAAAGGCCTTTGAATAACCGACAATTCTGGGCAAAAAGTAGCTGGATCCTGAATCGAGTACCAATCCGATATTGATAAACACCTCAATCAACATGGCAGTCTCAGAGGCCAGTATCAGGTCACAGGCCAACGCCAAACTGCAGCCGGCTCCCGCAGCCACTCCATTGAGTGCACAAATCACCGGCTTCGGCATTGCCCTAACTGCTTTAATTATAGGATTGTATCGCTTATGGATTGATTCGGAAAATACCCTGTCCGGGTTTTCTGAGGCATCCTTCAGGTCCTGACCGGAACAAAAAGCTTTGCCAGCGCCGGTAATAACCACTGCCCGTACTTCGGCATCTTTTCCAGCTTGCTTCAGCGCATCCAGCAGTTCGTAGGTAAGCTGGTCATTAAATGCGTTGTATACTTCCGGCCGGTTTAAGGTAATGGTGGCAGTTCCATCCTTATGTTGATATTTAAGTAAATCGTACATGGTAGTTACAG
>BQJT01000164.1 GCA_021604845.1 Cyclobacteriaceae bacterium | reverse complement strand
GCATCAAAATTGACATCGACTGCCAATCCGGTGATAAACAAGTTACCGGCTCACATTTACTGCTGGCAACCGGCAGAAAACCAAATACCGACAATCTGAGACTGGATCAGGCTGGTATCGATACCGATGATCGGGGATTTATCAAAGTTGACGACCGGTTGCGAACTAACATCAATGGCGTTTGGGCGTTGGGAGATGTCAACGGAAAAGGAGCCTTTACTCACACTGCCTACAACGACTTTGAAATTGTTGCCGGAAATCTGTTAGACGGTGAAAACCGTCGGGTTACGGATCGAATTCTCGCTTACGCACTGTATACGGATCCTGCGCTGGCGCGAATCGGTATGAATGAAACACAAGCCAGGGAAAGTGGAAAGGAAGTACTAATAGGTAGCCGGGCCATGAAACGAATTGCCAGGGCCAAAGAAAAAGGGGAAACCCACGGATTTATGAAAATCCTGGTGGATGCGGAGACCAAACTTATTCTTGGAGCCACTATCCTTGGAATTGAAGGGGATGAGATCATTCATTCCCTGCTGGATATTATGTATGCTAAACAACCTTATACCACTATACAACATGCAGTTCATATACATCCTACGGTTTCGGAATTAATTCCCACCACATTGGAGGACTTGAAACCATTGTAAGATGTTGAACGACATCATAAGGATTCGGAAATTTATCTATGAATTAGCCGTGTTTGCCGACCAAGTTTAAATATGCTTTTAAAGGAACGCTTCATGCTCAGTAAACAGATATCGGGCATTGTGCTGGTGGTGCTTTTTTTTATGGCCACTGAGGGACAAGGTCAATCGTTCAGCGTGAGAGGGAAAGTCTTGTACAATCCAACAATGAATGATTGTTTTTCGGAAGTTCCTTGTCTGGAGGATGTTACACTGACCAAAGAAGATGATTGGATCCCCCCCAAAGCTGCGGTGAACATTGTGGTAAAAAGTACTGGCAGGGTTACCAAAACAGATCGCATGGGAAACTATTCTATTGAAGTTCCCTCATCGCATGACACCTTGCTGTTTTTATACATAGGCCAGAACCGCGTTGAAGTGCCGGTCAAAGGGAAAGAAGTGGTCGATGTAAAACTGACACCCACGCCTATCCCGGTTATCGAACGCCTGATCGGGCTGATAATGCCTGCCATAAATGCAGGTGAATTTCCGGACATTGATAACCTGGCGGAAACAGCAAAAGTGAATCGCACCACCGCACGGGATATCCTATGGTTAATATTGGGTAACACACGAATGAAACAACATTATCCCGGAGAATTTATCCCTGATTACCGGTTTTCAGCCTCGGATTGATCTGAAACATGGATGTTAGAACTATTAGATTAATGGCCAGTTTAAAGGTAAGTATCACAAAAATGAAAGCATGGTTTGGTGTATTCGTATGGTTAATCATAACAGTTGTTGTGCAAGCTCAGCAACCCAACATTCGGGTGAAAGCCCCGGAAACGCCCACCCATTGGGGTTCATACGGGCCTTCTTCTTCCTTTGATCCGGAAATCATGATAACTGAGCCGCACAACACCCCGGAGTGGGCATTATTGCAGCGGGAGTTATTGCGATCTGTCTCCGTAGCCTGTGAGCATTATTTCAACCGCTACTTTGACGAACAGGGCTTTCTTTTAACAGACTTACGCTGGGGAGCGAATGATGGTCCTGACGATGCCATTGAGAATGTGAATCGATGGCCGCAATTATATGCACTGGGAGGGTCCGATAAAATTATGACCATGTACAAGAAAGTGTACGAAGGTCATGTTCGCCAAATGTCAATTCCTCCCAAAACGGTTACCGGAAGGTCGTCCCATGTGCCCTATGCCATCGATGGAATGTATTTCAAGGAATTTCCCACCCGGGCCGATTGGATGCACATTTCCGAAGGATTGATGGTGTTTAACATGATGGGGCTAGGAGATCCTTACCATGATAAATTCAGACACCGGGTGCGGCGTTTTGCCGGATTTTATATGGACGAAGACCCCGGTGCATTGAATTATGATCCCGAACATAAAATCATACGCAGCATGTATAACGGCAGTCGTGGCCCCCTAATGCGCAAAACCACCAGTGTAGACTGGACCGGCGATCCCTCTGAAGTCAGAAACCGCTATGCCGCCGGACATGGGGAGGAAAATTATGAAGAATTTCTTTTTCATTTTAAAGATTACCATGATACCCAGGGAGATGTTCCATTAAATTTAATGGCTACCACCCTGGCTTTAAATGCTTTCATGCTTACAGGGGAAGAAAAATATCGAACCTGGATGCTGGAGTATGTGGATGCCTGGTACCGCAGGATGGAAGCCAATGATTGGGTGATCCCCAGCAATATCGGATTGGATGGCACTATCGGCGGGGCTGCCGATGGTAAATGGTATGGGGGCGCCTATGGATGGAGTTTTACGGTTGAACAACAAAGTCCTCCTGCCCAGGGGCTTTCCCACAGGCCACGTACCCGCTGGGGGTTTGTGGGTTTTATGAATGCCTATCTGCTTACCGGTGATGACAAATACCTGGATGCCTGGAGGAAACAGCATGATGTTATTTTCAAAGCAGGAAAAATGATTGAGGGAACCTACCACACCCCGATGATGTATGGCAATCCGGAATGGAGCAGGGAAGGATATACTGAAGAAGATGGTTGGTACGGCTTCCGGCCCTACAATCCCGAAAACGAAAACATGCTCCAGATATATTATCTGTCTATGCAAGCGGAAGACCGTAAACACATTAAATCCAACCCCTGGCTCGAATACCTGGAGGGGTCGAGGCCGGATTATGCGATCAATGCCATGCGGGCAGATTTGGCAGATGTGAGAAAACGCATGCAATTGCTCAGGGAGGACCATACCTCCCCAGATATGCGGCTGGTGGATGACCCCATGCATATCAACCCGGCCAGTATTACTTCACTGATCCGGTTGATGGGAGGAGGTTTTTACGAACCGGCTCATGCACGCCGTTCCCCTCCCTTCCATACCCGTCTGCGTTATTTTGACCCCCAAAAACGCCGTGCCGGAGTGCCCGAGAATGTGGCTGTTTTGATAGACCGGATGACCGATAAAAGTGTAAGAGTAAATATGGTAAACCTGAACCCGCTGGAACCCCGTTCATTAATTGTACAGGGCGGAGCCTATGGGGAACATCAGTTGATGGCAATTACCGAAAAGGATAAACGTGTGGCAATTGATGATTCATCGTTCACCATCATGCTTGCACCCGGTGCAGGGACCACGCTGGAAATTGAAATGAACAGATATGTCAACCAACCTACTATGGACTTTCCATGGGAGCGATGAATTGAATTTATAGAAGATTTTATTGATAGTGGCTTGTGCCTGTTGAACTTATTTCAAGACTATTTTTGGAAGCTTTTCTTCAACCACCTCTCCTTCTTTTAGTGAAACAAAGTAACAGTTATACTGTTCACCCATCGAAACTACTTTGAATGGTTCCCCGTTCTTAAAAATGATTCCGGAATTGTTATCCATGGCATAGCCCGACTTAAATATCCCGTTCTTAATGTTCTTATGGTATAGTGGTCTGCGGAATTCTTCTCCGTCATAATGCGGGCTATGACTGTAGGGAAGAAATCCAAGACCTTGAACAACACTTAATTCAATAGGTCTCGAATCCGTAGTACCATTGTCAAACCAGCATAGCGATCCGGCACTTCCACCTGCCAGCACAATACCTTTTTCCAGGGCCTTTTTCAGGACTTTGTCAATTTCCTGTGCTTTCCAAATGGCTATCATATTAAGAGTATTTCCACCCCCTACCACTATTGCGTCCATATTCAGGAGCATATCTTCAAACGAATACTGTTGATTGTATGAGCTGATCCAGACACGTTGCACATGGGGTTCTACAGGTAGATCGTGGACAAGGTCATACCAGTTGATTATTCCCTGTTCACTATCCCCCGAAGCGGTGGGCAGGTAGCATATCTTTGGCCGTTCTTTACCTGTAAGCACTATGATTTCTTTAATAAAAGCTTTGCTGGGTCCGCTGCCAAAGGGAAAGATATACTGATCCTGACCATGTGTTATTCCAATGATTATTATGGATGCAAGGCAGGTTAGAGTGAGTATCCTCATGGTAAAATCAATATACATCTTTTTAGATTTAAATTTAATCAGTCTTAATTATCACTAATACCAATGGTTATAGTTGTTTATTTTGGGTCCACCTCCCGATATGCCTCCACAATAGCTTCCGCCCCTTCCCTTCCTGTCCTGCTATTACCATGCTCAAGCCCCAGGAAACCACGATATCCTTTGTCGTGGATATGCTGAAGCACATTTTTATAATTTATCTCGCCGGTCCCTGGTTCTTTTCGGCCAGGGGTATCGCCAATCTGGAAATAACCCACTTCATCCCAGGCTTCATCCAGAGTAGGCAAAATATTCCCTTCCTGGATCTGAACATGATAAATATCGAAAAGGATCTTTAGATTTTGACTACCTACTGCTTTCACTAATGCATAGGCCTGTGGAACCGTATGCAGAAACATTCCGGGATGGTCGATTTTATGGTTCATCGGTTCAATCACCATGGTGATCCCAACCGGCTCATAGATGTCTACCATTCGTTTAAGCAAATCTGTGGCATTAGCCAGTTGAAAATCCCAGGACAGTCGAGGATCTGCCAAACCCAGTACCACATGGACCGTTTTGGTATTCATCCTTTTGGCTATTTCCAGTGACCTCTCCGCATCTTTGATCACATTATTTCGGTTCTGCTGGTTTTTCCCGGCAAATGTGACTTCCGTAAAAGACAATGTGGCCACAAACTGTCCAAATTCCATCCCCAAATCCTGGATTTTTTGACTAATCGCTTCCTGATCCGCTATACTGCGGTTTTTTAACCCGGTACTTTCCCAGGCCCTGAATCCCCGGTGGTAAGCCCATTCGATCTGGTCCAGCAGATTTTCCCCGGCAGCACCCTTAAACAGGTTGAAATCGGGCGAAAATTTCATATTGAAGGGGCTGGCAGCTTTGTCATTGCTACACCCCCATGCATTGGGCGCACCAATTGATAAAGCAGCGGCAGTAACCAGTCCACTGGAAATAAATCTTCTTCGTTGCATCGTGTTATCTCAATATATCAGGTCCTTTCCTATCAGGTAGGCCAACAAGTCACTAAACTCCTCATCGGTCAGCAGCTGATCTAATCCCTGGGGCATCATTGAAACTTCCAGCTGTTCCACACTTAATAACTCGTCAACAGGGATCCGTACACTACTTCCGGGAGCGGTTTCCATCATTATCATTTCCGGGGTTTGTTCTTTTATTATCCCCCTGTATTCACCGGATTTTGCAGTTATTTTATAAGTTTCATACTCCCTTACATAGCTGACACTTGGATAAACTATGGCTTCAATAATGTCGTGCACGGATCGGTCTTTTTGAATTGAGGTTAAGTCAGGCCCCAGAGAGCCTCCTCCTTCTCTGACTGTATGACAGGTGGAGCATATGGCCTTGCCAAAGTAAAGAGCCCTGCCCCTTTCCACGCTCCCCTCGCCTAGCGATTGCTCCAGTGCAGTTATTCGTTGAATCCTCTCTTTTCGTACCATACTGAGTTTGGATAACAGCTCATTTAACCTGGGTTGTATCTCCTGATCATATCCATCGAACAGTTCCCTAAGGTACTCTTCGGTAAAGTTGTCCAGGCTGGGCAAACCGGAAATATAAGTTATCAGTTGGTCTCCAATTTCAGGATTGGTAGCTCCTTCATAAGCCGGCAGCAACCTGGGTAACACAAAAGGATCCAGTGCGGGAAGTACTTCATTGGTGAGATACAGCAGTTGGTGGTCCGAAAGCTTTGCATTGGCAATTGTATTAGCTGCCTGCTGAACCAGAATTGGTGACTCATCATGGTTAAGTTTACTGCACAAAAAAGTGAATTGGTCATTATCAAGGGTCTCCTGGTCGGCCGACAGTACGTCTATGGCGGCAATCCTTAAAGAAGCCGGGTAAGCTGCATTTTGTGCCATGCTGCTTATTTGCCTGGTCAGACTGGATAATCCACGCAATTTAACCAGGCGGACTGCCTGCATCAATATACCCTGGTTCCGGGAGGTCAACAATAGTGTTGAAAGTGAATTTATCCAGGTCTCCGGGAATGGATCAAGCTGGCAACTGCCCATTACCTGTAGGGACAGTTCTTTCATTTGATTACTGCCGTTTTGGAGCATTTCTTGCAGAAATAGCTGCATACCAGAAGTTCCGCAGTAACTGGTCATCAAATTGCTGAACCCGGTCAATTCTTGCCCGGAAATTTCACCCGAAACCAGGTTCGTGTTTAGATATTTAATCAGGTCAACCGCCCATTCGGGATGTCCGGATGCTACCTGGAGAGCAGTCTCACCAAGTGTTTCATGTCCAAGATAAGGCAGGACTTGCTGTGAAGATAGCCTGCCGGAAGGCATATTATTCAGCGCCAGCAGGACAGTTTTGGTCAACTTATCCGATTCATCATTCAACTTTGCCATCAGTGGATCCGGTTGATCCAATTCAATCAGTGAATAAATTATCGCATGACTGGCAAATCGATCCGGCTGCGACCTGGCAGCTTCAAGCAAAGGCTCAATTGCTGCGGGATCTCCTATTTGACCAAGCGCGGTGGCCGACTGCCGTACGATTGAAGGTTCCGGGGAGGTCAGCATTGAGATCAGGTCATTAACAAATGCACCAGACCTGGTTAACCCGGCCGCTTTTGCTGTTGCAACTATTTCAGATGTGCCGGATAGCTGAAACCCTTTGCGCAGTGCCGTTCTCGCCTTATTCGAATTAATCTGATAAAGCCCATAAATTGCCCGTATTTTAGCTGATGAAATCTCCGAATTTACCAGCACAGTTTCAAGTAAATCAACCGCTTGGTTGCCCCTGGCTATTAGTTCTTTCTTCGCCCGGTCTGCAACAAATGGCCGGCTGTCTTCCAGATACTTCCCTAAGTCCTCCTCAGTCAGTGCTCCCCACTGGATCTGATTGCCATAAGGATCCCCTACCGATGCGGCTTCTTTCCGCTTGATCCGGTATATGCCCCCTTTCAGTTGTGGTTT
This sequence comes from Cyclobacteriaceae bacterium, assembly GCA_021604845.1. Classification (GTDB taxonomy): domain Bacteria; phylum Bacteroidota; class Bacteroidia; order Cytophagales; family Cyclobacteriaceae; genus SZUA-3. The sequence continues at coordinate 3,884 of BQJT01000164.1, read as the reverse complement.
TGAAACCTGCGACAGCGGACAACCAAGGATAAACCAGCCGCCGGTTTCTACTACCAGCAAACTGCCATCTGCATCCTCTAATACATCGGTAGGATGAAAATCCTCATTTTCTGTCCATAAAAACGGGCTGTCCTTAATCACAAACGAGCCCTCCTCCCGTTCAATTTGATGCCGTATTACCCGGTGGGTATTAAACTGGGCGCTGAACAAATTGTTCTCAAAACTTTTCCCCAAACTGGTAGACCGGTATGACCCAATCCCGGAAGGAGCAACTCTTGAGTACTGGCTGATAACCGGCAATAAATCTCCGGTTCTGGGGAGGCTGTCCCGGGTAATGTTCGAATTCTTCTTTCCATAGACCCCTCCTTCAATCCAGTAGGTGATGGCGTCTCTGACTCCCCTCTGCGGTTCTACAAAGAAAGTCTGGGTACCGATTACTTCTCCGGATGGCGCAAAAGTAAGTTCAATCGGGTTGTTCATGCCACCCGCTGAAATCCATTGCAGATCGGTGCCATCTTTTCTTACTCTCCAAATTCTTGCTGTTTCTCCTTCAATTCTTTGGCCCTCTTTGGTAGTTACATCAAAACCCTCAATGGCGCTGGTGAGATACAACCAGCCATCCGGTCCCAAAAAGGGGCCGATCAGGCTGTTGGCATTTACATTCAGCGTCCAACCCGAAAGCAATATTTCCCTCTGATCCGCCACCCCGTCATTATCTGTATCGGTAAGTTTCAGTAAATCCGGCGCAGATGAGGCTATGAGACTGCCATCAATAAAAACCCCGCCGTGAGGAAAACTCAGTTTGTCAGCAAAGATTGTAGCCTGGTCGTACGTACCATCCTGGTCCTTATCAATCAGCAGTTTGATACGAAATTGAGGGGATTCAACCGCTTGCTCACTGGTTTCATATACATTACCCACAGATTCAAAAACAAACAGCCTGCCGGTCCCATCCAGGGTTGCGAACATCGGATAATCCAGTAGCTTAGCGCCTGCGACCAGTTCCACCTGATAACCCTCAGGTACCTGAATAGTACTGGTTGTACCGGTATCAGAACAGGCAGTTGCTAATAAACTGATTACAATCGGGAAGAGGTAAGCACAGAAGGAGCAGGTTCGGACCCAAATAGTATTCATCCGGACAAACTAGAAACTAAATCGATATTATGCAACCTATTCCAACCTGCCCCCAGCCATTATACTTTTGATAATCTCATTGGAATGTTGTGGTGACTCCAGATAGAATTCACCCTGGTAATATGCCATGCTTAAACCACTTTGCTCACATGCTGTTATCAGGGGTAGTACTTCCAAACCGTTTACATAAGACCTTAAAAATTCACTGTAATCCTTACCACTGATCACCTTTATGGCTTCAATTAAATGTTGTTGAGTAACCGGAGTGTGTGACTTCCCCTGATGTTCATACAGGTAACGCATCACTTCATCTAATGAGTGCTCTCCATCTGATTCGAATCTAATTTGGACGTCCAATACAAATGCTGTGGTGGCGCCACCTCCATAGATTAAGCCCCAGTTGTTGTTTTTATTATAACCAGCTTCCACCAAATTCGGATGTGGGGGTGGTTGAAGGAATTTTGAATTATAATAACGGGAAAACTGGAAAGACATTTTTTGCAGGAATGTCGATTCATTTACAATTCCTGCCCGGACCAGGGCAAGATTGGAATAATATTCAGTAAAGCCCTCGGAGAACCAATAGTGCCCCTGAATGTCTTTTCCCCGCAGGAAATAGGTGCCGTTCCAGTAGTGAAACATCTCATGGGCCAGCACATTGGCCCAAACTACTTTCCTGAACTCCAAATCCTGGTCTGTGAACATCTGGTGAAAACTGTTATTAAAGGCTTCGCCATCCTCAAAGCTGTTAACCGTGGCACAGATGAGATAATTGGTAGTTGGAAGTTCGCCAAACAACTGGTGATATACCGGCAAAATGGAACCCAGTGTGTTTACAAAAAGATCCGTTCTATGAGATAGATCAGCAGAAACCGCCCAGGTAATGGTCATACCCTGGTGCTGAACAGTTTTTTCAGCATGGTTTCCAACCATCAAGGCATTATTTGTTAATGACAGGAAATTTTGAACGTTATACTTTTGACCTCCCTTTTGAGCAGCAACCCAGGCGGTCGATGCATTCCAATGGGCGGGAAGGCTGAAGGAGACAGTAACGGGGTCAATTGCATTCGGATGGAAATCGGCATTGGCCGGTATGATGAACAACCCCTTGGTTACCCAGTATGTCGACGGACCAGGCAATAACGATGGCCTGGCATCCTGACCACCTACCTGGTTCCAATTGTACCGGTCATGTTCCAATTGCACCTGGTATTCTATTACTATCTCTTGCCCCGGATCCATCTCCAATAGCCATGAGGATTTTTCCTGTGCGGATTTGTAGCTTATCTTTTCACCTGAAATCAAACGGATTGATTTTAAGTGGACAAAAGCTGCCCAGCCGTCAGGAATATCTGATGGTACTCCTCCGGTAGGCATGGCAATTCGCGGTTGATGCAGCAACAACCGGGCTTCAATATTCACTATTCTGGGGTTTTCTGATGAGAAATGAAGTGCATATTCCGTGCTGGCCTGGAGACCCAATGCTGTTAGGAAAAACCCCAGTAAGCTAAGTAGCTTATATTTCACGACCCGAACCCAAAGACAAACGATGTAACAAACTCATTAATATTTTTTGTCCCATCCTGTGGAGATATCCGCTGTATTTTCAGTAAATAGTTCTTTACTGCTTCCGGGTTTGGCCATTCTGAAATTACCATAAGGTCCGGTTCGTACATATGATTTTTCGGGGAGCTGCCGCCTTCCAGCGAAGCCAGGTAAACACCCTGATTGTTTTCCATTTCACCTTGAAATATCCCCATATACTTTTCGAACAGCCTTTGGTCTTCTATCCAAAAATTGCTGAACAGATAAACCTTGTCTTCCCTTACCACGAAACTCAATGCGGATTCTATATCCCGGTATAACACCTGATCAAACCTGGACCAAATAGCCCTTCTCTGGTCTGCCAGGTCCTTTGGTATCCCCGGATCTTTTAAGAATTTATCCCGGTTGGCAGGGTTGGGCCAGCTTGATATGGCCACAAATCCCGGATGGTAGTTGCCCCTGGTTGGCTCAATAACGTTAAAGGCTACCCCAAGGTCGTATTGATATTTTGAGGCGATGGGAAAGACGGCATTAAAGTAATTGCCTCTGGCTTCCATTGCTTCGGATTTTACAATACCGATTAGAAAATTCAGTGTCCGGCCTTTATCAAAGTAAACTGTGTCGGACTGTACCTGTTCAGGTATGTCCGTTTCACGATTAATCTTCGATGACAGGGTGATGGCAATCCCACAGGTTAAAACAATAGTTATGATATTCATGATTGGTGTTTCTGACCTTTAACGCCAGAAAACCATCTTCGATAGGACCCGCAAGGTTAAGCTTTATAAAGATTAACCTCAACGGTGTCTTATGTCTCAGAACCTCGAAAATATTGTGAAGGAGTTTGGTGGTTCTCTCGTTTAAATGCCCTGATAAAGCTGGTTTTATTGCTGAATCCTACGGCGTAGGCTAATTCCAGAAAAGTTTTGTCCTTATTTCTAACCCGGGTTACCTGCTGTACAAAATCCCTTATTCTGTAAGCATTTATGAAGTGAAAAAAATTCTTATCATATCGCTCATTGATCAATCGTGACACGGTATGCCGGTCGCTGTGAAGCATTTCAGCAAGCCTATTCAAAGTAATATCTGATTGAGTATATACCCGGTCCTGTTCAATTAACCGTTCCAATTGAAGCTGAAGCTGATCTAATTCAGCTGAAGTAGTAAAAGAGTGTTGGTATTTGGGCGCTGACGAGTTCACC
>BQJT01000163.1 GCA_021604845.1 Cyclobacteriaceae bacterium | reverse complement strand
CAATGGTTCGCGGGGATATTGACCGCTAAGTCTATAGTAGGTCTGCGTGCTGAAGATATGGTACGATTGGTACAATTCATTGGTTCGGAAGTAGGCCGGGATCATACCGTTACTGCCATTTCGGTGGGAGCATTGGGTAGTGAATTACTTCATGCCGCAGCTTTTGAACAAAATATTAGCAGGATTGGATTGATCAACCCTTTTCTCAGCTATGCAGAGATTGCGTTGTCTGTTGAGTATAAACCTGCATTTATCACTTCGGTGGTGGCAGGAGCGATCAACCAGTATGACCTGCCCGATTTAATGGCCGCGGTCAGTCCACGTGAGTTATTGGTAGTAAACTCCCTGAACCCATTGGGTGCAGCGTACCAGCACCGGGAGTCATCCGGACTGTTGAAGTACCCGGCGGATTTTTACCAAAGTCAAAGTGTTGCTGCTAATTTTCAGCTGGTAAAAGTTGCCGGCGAAGCACAGGTAATCACTAAACTGCTGGAGTGGCTGGAATAAAACAAGCAGAAGCCGCTTTTAAAAAGTGACTTCTGCTAAAAAGGGCTACAATAAAATTCTTACTGCATTGGGGTTATACTTACCCTGATAATATCTGCTACCGCTGGATAGCTAAAACCATCACCGGTATTGTTAACATCGGTAACCACACCGTTTTCCTCCAACCCTGTATCCGGTCCGGACTGTCTTATTACCTGGTTGAGTCCGGCTCCGGGAAATTCGTTTACCTCGGTACCTGCATCATAAAGTAAAACCTGCACTGTTACATCACCGCTTACCGGGTTACTGCCGCTGAACAACGCAATACCATTTTCAGAAAAAGTATAGAACAGGTCGTTGGACTGCACAAACATGGTGGCAAATGAAAGATAATCACCTTCTTCTGCGCTAAATGAAAATTCATAAGCGCCTCCTGGAACTGCTGGTCCGGGAGCCGCAGCGCCGACCGGGGTATTAAACAAGTCACTGCTGCTAACACCTGACTTTCCACTGAGTACAGCGGCCAGTGCTCCGGGTTCGCCATCCTCGGCGATCGCTTCCAGGCCTTCTCCAAGATCTGCGCTGCCACTGTTAAACAAAGGATTAACGCCGTTTTCATGAACTGCCCATACTCCGGGAGACAAGGGGGTGATCAGCCCGGTGTCATCACCCAGTGAGGTAGTAAGATTAGTAGGATCACCATCTTCAGCAATATCTTCCAGGCCCAGACCCGGGTCCGGCATACCACTGGTAAAAATCGGTGCGTCCTCGGTATGAATTACCCAGGTCAAACCTGCCAAAGGAGTGGGCAGGGAAGCAGTTCCCGATACATTGGTTACAATGACTTTGAAACCGGTGTCAGACCCTGGTAGTTCCTCAAGTATCACCTGGATTACTTCAGCTACTGCCGGATAGACAAATCCGTCACCATTTTGGCTGACCAGAATTACATTCCCGTTTTCATCAGTCCCGGTATTTGGGCCTGCCTGTCGGGGCGCCTGGTTTGGCCCTGTTCCGGGCTCTTCGTTTACTTCAGTTCCGGCATCCCAGAATTCAATCTGATCGGTAACATCACCGGTTACCCTGGAACCGTTTTCATAAAGCACAATACCGGTTTCTTCAGGACCAAAAAACAAGTCATTCGATTGAACAAACATGGTAATCAAGCTTAATTTGGTGGTTGCACCGGGCAAAGTTACCGGGCCCGCTTCAAAAGTAAATTCTTGAGATTCACCCGGCATCAATACACCCGGGACACTGCCACTGGCAAAAAATGATTTTGGTTGATTAACATTTTCGATACGAACAGTAAAATCAGCGGTGGTCGGCAAGACAATGTTGCCCTCATCGTCATCATTGCAGGCAAAGAAGACCACTGATAGGGCATATAAAAGTAATTTTTTCATGTGTAACATCAAGTTTGATTTGGTATACCCAAAATTGCCAACCAACTATCACGGAATGTTCACGAAATCTTAAACAATACATATAATTGATCTTAGACCTGAGAGCTGAGGCTAAGATCCAATCTGGTAAACCGGAAGCCTGAATGAGAAGGCGCTTCCCTTATTTAATTTGCTGGTAAGGTGAATGGTAGCGTTGTGTATTTCCAGGATTTTCTTTACTATGGCCAACCCCAAACCTACACTGGTCTTGGAAACAGGATCTTCCTCATTGAATTTTGCGGCATTGGATTTGGTCAGGTTAAAATATCTGTCAAACACCAATGGAATATCTTCTTCTGGTATTCCTCGCCCGGTATCTGTAACCTTAACTTCCACGTCATTGCCATGATTATGGGTTTCAATGGTAACAATACCACCGTCGGCGCTGAATTTAATGGCATTGTCCATCAGGTTTTGCAGTACCCGCTCAATTAGTGAAACATCAGCGTGAACCATGGGGACATTGTTGTCTACCACCGGTACGATAGTAATATTTCTCTTTTCCGCTACCAGTTTGTGTTTCTGGCTTACATCCTGAACTAATTCGGTGATAAAAAAGGCCTCCTTTTTCGGCTTGATTTCCTGGGCTTCCAATTTGGACAACTCGAATAGGTCACCAACTAATTTTTTTAGTCGTTCAGTACTTTTAAGAATGGTTTGCAAATATTGAGATAGTTGCTCTCCATTCATGCTATCGGCTTTCATCAACATGGTTTCAACGTACCCATGGATAATGCTCAGTGGTGTTCGAAGATCATGAGAGACGTTTGCCACCAGTTCACGCCTGAGGTTTTCTGTAGTTTTAATCTTTTCAATATTGTCCAGGAGTTGCGCGGCCATTTCATTAAAGGTCAGGGCCAGTGTTCTTAATTCACCACTGGATTTGACTGGAATTCGTTCCTCCAGGTGCCCGTCCTTAAATCGCTTTACCACCGATATGATCTGGTTAAGGTACCTGGTGATAAACCAGAATATCAACAGACCTGCCAATAAGGTGGTGATCAGGGTAATCACCATGGTTTTACCGCCAAGTCTCATTATATAGTTACCGATCAGGTCCTGTGCGGCCATATCATATTCCTCGCTGGCCAGGACCACATAAACGTAGCCGATCAATTGATCTGCCTCATAAATCGGAGCTGCGGAGAATTCTTTTTGTAATTCCGGATTCCTGGGGTCATCACCCTTGATAAACCGTTGTCCCTCGGTTTTGACAAAAGCAAGAATGGGCTCCAGGTCAACTTTTGTCAGCTTCACTTTTTTGTAGGGAGCCACATAGTTTAAAATCTTCCCTGAAGTATCCAGCAGATAAACTTCAATACTTGGGTTGATGGCCATCATGCTGGACATAATTTTGTCCATGGAGGCCTCATCTACGTTGCCTTGTGGGAAGGTGGGTTTGACTTCCTGAACGATATGTGCTGCCAATTCAGCATGTAACCGCTGATTTTTTTCCTGGAAATACATCTGTACCGTGTCCGCGGTAATTACCACGTAGGCGAAGCCGATGAATACCATTAAAAGCAATAACGTGGCGGCCATCTTCCAATACAGGCTGCTGAAGAATTTTTTCCTGTTCATGATAAGTAAGTCAATCATTCATCGGTAAAGCGGTATCCCACCCCCCAGGTGGTTAAAATGTATACAGGTTTATTAGGGTCCGGTTCAATTTTTGCGCGTAGCCGGTTAATGTGTGAGTTTACCGTGTGCTCGTACCCTTCAAAATCATATCCCCACACAATTCGTAAAAGCCTGTTACGGGTGTAACTATGGCCTGGATTTGATGCAAGCAATACCAGCAAATCGAATTCTTTTGGAGTAAGATCCAGTCTTTCTCCAGCAAGGCTTACTTTGCGTTTGGTCTTTTCAATTACCAGGTCATATTTTTTTAACACTGCCTGCGCCTGATCTTCACCGGTTTCCTGAATCATTTTTACTCTTCGAAATATGGCTTTAACCCGCGCGATAAACTCCCTGACGCTAAAGGGCTTGGTGAGGTAATCGTCTGCGCCTGTTTCCAGGCCCAGCACTTTGTCTATTTCCTCGGATCGCGCAGTAAGCATCAGGATGGGGGTCAGAATGTTCTTGGCCCTTAATTGTCGGCAGACTTCCAGTCCGTCCATTTTTGGTAACATGATATCCAGGATTATCAGATCGAAAGGATGTTCAACTGCGGTTTCTAATCCGTTCTTCCCATCCATGGAGATTTGTGTACTGCATTCCAGATCCCTTAAATGAATTTGAAGCAATTCAAGCAGGTCCGGATCATCTTCTATAATCAGTACTTTTTTCATTTGGGGCAGGCTGATAATTCAAAACTAGCGGTTAATTATCACAAAATGTTCACGGTAGGATGGCAATTTCCTCGATTATTCAATCAATTTGCAACCCTGTAAAAAGGTATTGTTGCTGGTCCGGATTCAGACCGATTGCTGCTTAAGATCACTTTCAATTTCTGCTAATTGTGACTCAATTTTGCTTTGCATTTCTGTCAGTTTCGAGGTTTCATGGCCTTCAAGTTGGATCATTGCATCGAAATCCTGAAAATTCTGGTCGATACGCTTTTCGATGGTATCAACATACTGTCCAAGTTTTTCACTGATATCTTCTTCCAGGGCCTTACGACCCCGGGCTACTTCAAAGGTAAAACTGTTCAGCACTTTATGGCGCTTAATTCCTACAGTAATCCCTGCGAAAAGGATGCCTACCGCGGAAAGGATACCACCGGTAATATCAAAAGCCATACTTTTGGTTACAGTGGCCATTACCACGCCAATAACTGCCAATCCACCACCTTTGGCCAGATCGGGGGTGAACTGAGAGTCTTTAGGGATCATCCTCTCATCGACAAAGTTTTCCGTTCGATTCAAAAACTCTGAGAAAGCTTGCTGCAAGTCGTGCATTACCTGGACCCTCTTTTCAGAAATGTCATCAAAGATTCCCTGGTTTCCTTTTAATATGGTCTTGCTGTTTTGGATTTTCAGCTGAATTATTTTGGCCATCTGCTGGATGCTGTCGGCCACTGATACCACTCCTTCGTTTACTTTAACGGTGAGCTGCTGTTTAAGGCTGGTTTCCATCTTCTCTGTCAGTTCAGACAGCCATCCTGTTGCCGACTCCTTTTTGGAAAACATCGACAAAAAGGATCGCTTTACCAGAGTAAAGAATCCGAGGCCCCGGCTAAGATCATTTTTCGCTTCTGCAGTGATTCGATCATACACTGCAACCATGTTCTCAACCAACATCTTTACCTGGTTCTTGGAATGCCTCCCCTGGCTTTGCAAGGTTTCTATAACTTCTTCCCTGAAACGTTGATCCTCCAATAATTGGTCTTTACGGGCATGAAGTCCCGCACCGATCTTATTCATTATTTCATTCAACGTTGTCAGGTTGTTTTCAAGTTTCAACCACGGCGCCCGGCCACCGGTTACATTGGCATTGATATAGTCGATAACCTTACCCATTCCGCTTCCATCGATATCGCCTGCCATGGCTTGCTTTGCCGAAACCGCAAATACCTGTGGATGGTTTACTCCTTTTTTTTCCGCCTGTCTGGTAACCCCTTCGATATTTATTTTAAGGTCCTCATCCTCCATTAGATCGGCTTGCTGCAAAATGAAGATCACTTTCTTTCTCCATTCAACGCTGATATAGTCAAAGAATTCCCAGGCAGACTGCCGGTAAGGGTTTTTTGCTTCAAATACAAATACGATCAGGTCGCTTACAGGAATGAATCTTTCGGTAATTTCCTGATGGTGCTGTATGATGGTATTAGTACCAGGTGTGTCTACAATGGCAATTTCCTTTAATATACCGACCGGGTGATAGATTTTTTTCAAGTATTCATTTACCACCACAACATCTTCTTCTCCGTACAGCACCTGCTGAATGGTATCAGTACAGGGGTCAGGGGCAACCTTACAGATGTCTTCTCCAGTGTTTAACAGTGCGTTTACAAAGCTGCTTTTACCGGATTTTACCTCTCCTACAATAACGAACATAAAAGGCTCCTGGATTCGCTCTCGTAAATCACTGATGTTCTCTGTCAAATCCGGATTGTTAGTTCGCTGAACTAACTCATGAAGTGATTTAATACTTTCCGAAAGCCGGGCTCTTAAACTCCGTAATGCTGGCTGGATAATTTCATGCGACATGACCAAATATAACTAATTCTTAGAACGGGGGAGGCTTCATCATAGATGATAAGGTTCAACTGGTGTTATTATTATTAAAGTTTTTATATTCCTTTAATTAAAGTAGTCTCTCTATCAATCAAATGCGTATAAAACCTAAAGCTTAACTATATACATTCTGCACGATTGTAAGTATATTAAAGATTCGTGTCAATCAAATTATGAGTAAACCACTTAAAATAGGCCTGATAGCAGCCATTGGTGCGCTGATTGTCTATCTGATCAATCCTACGCTATGGGGTCTGCTGGCGGATAATAGCAGTTCAGCCATTACTCCTGCTGGCAATCAAAGTATCGGCATACCAGTAAGCGGCATTGTGCTGACTCCCCAGAAAATAGACAATAAGATTTCAGTTACCGGTTCGGTAGTGGCCAATGAGTCGGTGGAACTTAAAAGTGAAATATCCGGGCTGGTGGAGACGATTCACTTTAAGGAAGGCACAGAGGTCCGAAAAGGAGACTTGCTGGTTAGTATTGACGACGATGAAATTCTTGCTCAGTTGGAGAAAATGCGTTATACTCAAAAATTGATGCAGGAAAGGGAGCTCCGTGAGCGATTGTTGTTGGAAAAAGAAGCAATAAGCCAGGAAGAGTATGACATCGCATTGACCGAGATGAATACCGTGGTGTCAGACATTAAAATTCTACAAAGCCAGTACGAGAAGACCAAAATCAGAGCCCCGTTCGACGGCACTGTAGGACTCAGATATATCAGTAATGGTAGTTATTTAACCCCAAACGAAATCATTGTCAGCCTCTACAGCATCGACCCTGCCAAAATAGATTTCGCAGTGCCTGAAAAGTACAGTAGGGAGGTAAATATTGGAGATGAGATCCGCTTCACCACCGATGCACTGGATAAACCCGGTATAGGTCAGATTTATGCGGTGGAACCGAAAGTTGACAAGGAAACCCGTACTTTAAGGATGAGAGCAATAAGTCCCAATCCGAACCGTACTTTACTGCCCGGACAGTTTGCCAGGGTTGAGTTAATTTTCAGTACCATGGAGGATGCTCTGATGGTTCCAACCGAGGCAGTAATCCCTGAACTTGGAGGGCATAAGGTTTTCGTAAGCCGAAATCAAGTAGTGGAATCGCAGCAGATACAGGTAGGTATTAGAACTGAAAGTCAGGTTCAGGTGGTTTCAGGCCTTCAACCAAAAGACACTATAATTACCTCCGGTATTCTACAAATTCGTCCGGGTTCGGAAATTAACCTAACACTAACCGAATGAGCCTGTCCAGCATCAGCATAGAGCGGCCGGTACTGGCGATAGTATTGTCCATCGTTATTATCCTGTTCGGAATAGTGGGATTTAATTATCTGGGAATCAGGGAGTATCCCAGTGTAGATCCTCCGATAATAACTGTAGTTACCGCCTACACCGGAGCAAATGCCGATATCATTGAATCTCAAATCACCGAGCCGTTGGAGGAATCGGTAAATGGAATTGAAGGTATCAAGACCCTGACTTCGGTGAGCAGGGATGGCCGGAGTACAGTTACCGTGGAATTTGATCTGGGGGCCGATTTGGAACGGGCTGCCAATGATGTTCGCGACCGGGTGTCGCGGGCAATTGGCCAACTTCCTCCGGATGCCGAGCCTCCGATAGTAAGCAAGGCGGATGCTGATTCCTGGCCCATAATAATTACCAGCCTGAAAAGCGATAATCGCTCCTTGCTGGAGCTAACCTCAATTGCAGAAAATGTAGTTAAAGAGCGGTTGCAAACCATACCCGGGGTAAGTCAGATCAGGGTGTGGGGTGCGAAAAAATACGCCATGCGTTTATGGTTGGATCCGGTGAGACTGGCGGCTTATCAGCTTACCCCGGTAGATGTGTTGAACGCCCTATCCGCCAACAACGTTGAATTGCCTTCGGGCCGTATAGAGGGAATGAATACCGAGTTGACGGTGCGCACGGTTGGCAGGCTTGATAATCCCGCGCAGTTCAACCAACTAATAGTAAAGGAGGAACAAAGCGGCATCGTGCGATTTCAGGATATCGGGCATGCAGAGCTTGCCCCGGAGAACGAACGCACGATTCTTAAGCGGGATGGCATACCCATGGTGATGCCAATTATAATTGCCCAGCCAGGCTCCAACCATATCGATATTGCCAATGAATTCTATCGAAGGTTTGAACCCATTCAGAGAGGACTGCCAAACGATGTTATTGCAGAGGTAAATTTTGACAGCACTCAGTACATCAAAGCTTCCATTAAGGAGGTGCAGCAAACTATTCTCATGGCATTCATACTGGTGGTGACCATCATCTTCCTTTTCTTACGTGACTGGAGGACTACCCTGATTCCGGTGCTTACCATCCCCATATCACTGATAGGGGCCTTTTTTATCATGTACATGGCTGATTTTACCATCAATGTCCTGACGTTGCTAGGTATTGTGCTGGCCATCGGTTTGGTAGTAGACGATACTATTGTAGTTCTGGAAAATATATACAAAAAGATAGAGGAAGGGTTGGAACCGAGGGAAGCGGGAATAAAAGGTACCAACGAGATATTTTTTGCGGTAATTTCCACTACCATCGCCCTGGCAGCAGTTTTTACACCATTGATTTTTCTTCAGGGGTTGACCGGGAAGCTTTTTAGAGAATTCGGAGTGGTAGTGGCTGGAGCGGTGATCATTTCCAGTTTTGTGGCATTGACCCTGACACCAATGCTAAGCAGCCGACTGTTAAAGAATCGCGCACGTCAACCAAAGTTTTATACCTGGAGTGAACCATTCTTTATATCAATAACCGATGGATATCAACGAAGCCTGCGGTCTTTTTTAAACAACAGATGGTTGGCGTTTCCAATTATCCTGGCTTCGATCCTGATCATCTTTTTATTATACCAGCAACTGCCCAATGAACTGGCTCCCCTGGAGGACCGAAATTCATTCCGGGTGATGGCCACTGCTCCAGAGGGTGTAACCTTCGAGTATATGGACCGGTACGTTGATGACATTACCAGACTTGCTATGGAAGAGGTCCCGGAACGGAACTTTATTGGTTCAGTTACCTCGCCAAGTTTTGGCTCCAGTAGCTCGGTAAATTCAGGGTTTCTTTTTGCTATGCTGAAGGACCGATCCGAACGTGAACGATCCGTCCAGCAAATTGTAACGGAGATAACACCAGCTATTCAAAGCCTCACTAATGCCAGGGCATTTGTGATTCAGCCGCAAACCCTGGGAGGTACAGGGTTGCGGGGATTTCCCGTGCAGTTCGTGATACAGGCACCCAATCTGGAAAAGCTGAAAGAGGTGCTCCCCGTATTTATGGAGAGAGCCTATGCGGACCCTACTTTTAGTTTTGTGGATTTGGATCTAAAGTTTAACAAACCTGAAATAAATGTTGAAATTGACCGGGACAAGGCCAGGTTCCTGGGGGTTTCGGTACTGGACATAGCCCGTACACTGCAACTGGCTTTCAGCGGCCAAAGATTCGGATATTTTATCATGGATGGCAAACAGTATCAGGTTATAGGGCAGGTAGCCCGTGAGAATCGCAGCGATCCATTAGATCTGCAATCGCTCTATATCAGAAGCAGTACCAATGAGTTGATTCAGTTAGACAACCTGGTAAAGCTGAGAGAGGAAAGCAACCCCCCTCAATTGTTCCGTTTTAACAGGTTTGTGTCGGCCACTGTGTCTGCCAGTCCGGCACCAGGGAAAACTGTAGGCGATGGTATTGAGGTAATGGAGCGCATTGCGGGAGAAGTGTTGGACTCAAATTTTTCTACTGCGCTGTCAGGTACATCCAATGAGTTCAGGGAAAGCACCTCAAGCCTCTACTTTGCTTTCGCATTCGCGCTAATATTAATTTACCTGGCATTATCGGCTCAATTTGAAAGTTTCAGAGATCCTTTTATAATTATGTTTACTGTGCCACTGGCCATGGCAGGAGCGTTGATCACCCTGAAACTATTTGGTGAAACTTTAAACATTTTCAGTCAGATAGGAATCATTATGCTGATCGGGCTGGTTACCAAGAATGGCATACTGATTGTAGAATTCGCCAGCCAGAAGAAAGCACAGGGAGATACCGTCGATACCGCGATACTTTCTGCGGCTTCCCAGCGGTTCCGTCCTATATTGATGACCAGCCTCTCCACCATATTAGGGATCCTCCCCATCGCATTGGCCTTAGGTGCAGGTGCAGAAAGCAGAGTATCTATGGGATTGACTGTAATAGGAGGTTTGATCTTCTCAACCATGCTGACCTTATATGTAATACCAGCGATTTATACTTACGTAACCGGAAAAGGAAAACGCCAGGCAAGATTTTGATATTTATGATCAGAGTACTTATAGTAATTTTCTGCTGCACCATACCCACGCACTTGTGGGCTCAAAATGAACTTACCCTGGAGGAAGCTATCCGGATTAGCCTGGAAAGTAATTATTCCATTAAAATTGCCCATAACGATCAGAAGATTTCAGACAATAATCAGCAACCCGGAAATGCCGGCATGTTGCCGGTGGTAGATCTGGAAGCTGGGAAGAGTTATACACGACAAAATGTGGCACTGGACATCCAGGGTCAGGACGGTATATTTAACGTAAGCAGGGACTGGGCAAAATCGGATCGCCTGGCCGCCGGTGCCCGGCTCAACTGGACCATTTTTGACGGACTGGGGATGTTTATGACCATGGAAAAACTTCAGGCCATGAAGGCCTGGGGTGAATTGAACACCTTACAACAAGTACAGAATACCGTAGCCCAGGTGACCAATGCATATTATCAGGTAATGCTGGAAAAGGAGCGACTCAGAGTGTTGGAGGAAAACCTGGAGATCTCACTACAGAGACAATCTTTCGCAGAGAACCGGTACCAGGTAGGTAAAGGATCTAAGGTAGACTACCTGGCTGCGCAGGTGGATTACAAT
>BQJT01000162.1 GCA_021604845.1 Cyclobacteriaceae bacterium | reverse complement strand
CATAGGTACCAGGTCGTCTTGAATCCGAACCATACATTTCAAAAACTTCATCGGGTTCGTTCGAAAGATCCATTACTTCGGGAACTGAAGTTTGCATGCGATAAGCCATCTCGTATTGCGCAATCCGGGAAGAAACTTCCGGATCTCCAAACTCCTTCTCACGAATGGCATTCAACTCGGCTAAATGATCCAGGGCTTTGCGCCTGTTTTCTGCCTGGATGCCTGGTGGGTTATTCAAATAAAGTACAGGATCTTTTCCCGATCTTAACTGAACCCCCTGGTGCAGGGAAGCCAGAAATCCATTTCCCCACAGCCGCGAGTAGATTGGCTGAGGGCGGATAAGACCCCGGGAAAGCAGCACTATGAATGACGGCAGGTTTTGATTATCACTTCCCAGACCATAGGACAACCAGGATCCAATACTGGGTCGGCCCGGCTGTTGTGACCCTGTCTGGAAAAAAGTAATTGCCGGATCATGATTTATTGCTTCGGTGTGCATGGATTTTACAAAGCACAACTCATCCACAATTTTTGCGGTGTGCGGCATTAAATCGCTAACCCATGCCCGGCTTTGCCCGTACTGCTGAAATTTAAACAGCGACGAGGCCAATGGAAAAGAAGACTGATTTGCGGTCATACCAGTGAGCCGCTGTCCGCCGCGGATGGATTCCGGAAGTTGCTGCCCATGCATTTCATGCATTATTGGTTTGTAATCAAACAAATCCATTTGAGAAGGACTTCCGCTTTGAAACAGATAAATAACTCTTTTTGCTTTTGGCGCAATGTGCGGATGCTTCACCAGGTCCCTGGCAATCCCTTCCAGTGGATTGCGCTCCGCCCCAATACCACACCCTGGCATCATAGTGGATAAGGCGGCTCCGCCTATGCCCATTCCCAACCTTGACAAGAAATGTCTTCGATTTAGCTGAAGTGCAGCCTGATGTTCAATCTCATTATAATCCCACATATTTTTGTTACATCTATGATTCCATTTTGGCTTCATCAAGGTTTAATATGGTACTGGTTACAATTGTTAAAGCCGCCAATTCCGTAACTGACAGATGGTAGTTTCTTTGAAAATTCCCTACCGACAACAGTTGTACTGCTGCCTGCGGTTGTTCCTGGTAATAATGTTTTTCTGCTTCATAAAGTAGCTGAAGCTTCCCGATCTCTTCCGGGTTGGGATTTCGGGAGGTCAGGCTTCTGAAAATCGCAGGTATCCAGGCGGCTTCTTCATCCCGGTAACTGATTATTACCGACTGTGCAAGCACGCTCGAGGCTTCAAGAAATTGCGGATCGTTAAGCAACACCAGCGCCTGGAGCGGGGTGCTGGTACTTTGACGCTTCAATACACAAACTGCACGTTCCGAAGCATCGAAGGTAAGCATCACCGGCGGAGGTATGGTTCTTTTCCAATAACTGTATAAGCTACGGCGGTATAAATCGGCACCCTTCCCCGGTCGATACTTATTTTCACCAATTTGATTTGCAAGCTCCTTCCAAATCCCCGGGGGCTGGTAGGGCTTCACCCACTTCCCACCGACTTTAGTATTCAGCAGCCCACTGGCAGCAAGTGCCTGGTCCCTCAGCATTTCGGCATTCAATCGTTTATAGGGCCCACGAGATAACAGCACATTATTGGGATCAAGCTGGTATTTTTCTTTGGTGATCTCTGACGACTGTTGGTAGGTGGCCGATAGCGCGATTAATTTTATGGTTGCTTTTACATCCCAGTCATTTTCCAGGAAGGTAACCGCCAGCCAGTCAAGTAACCTGGGGTGCGAAGGAAGATCGCCCTGGTTGCCAAAGTCTTCCGGCGTATTGACCAGGCCATTACCAAACATCATTTGCCAAAACCGGTTCACTGCCACCCTTGCGGTTAATGAATTTTTCGGATCAGTTAACCAGTTGGCTAAACCCAAACGATTCCTGGGATAGCTGTCAGGAAAAGGCAATATCCCCTGTGGGGTACCTGGTTTTACCTCTTCGGTGGGGGCATCGTAAACACCCCGGTCAAGGATATAAGTTGCTCTTGGGGTGTCCATTTCCTGCATAATCATGATGTTGGGCACTTCCAGGTAAATGCTTCTTATACTATCCAGTTTGTTGCGACTGGTCTGATACCCGGAATCAATGTTCATTAAGTAAAACTGGCGCAGCTCTTTATTGGTAAAGGGATTCTTGCTATCAGCCAGCAGCTTCACCTCCGGGTCACTCAGTTCCCTGGCATAGATCCGTACTTCATCAATTGCACCTGCTTCGAAGCCCTCATATTGTTTGCTTTGCGCCCTGCGTGGTGTCCAGTTACCCACCAGAAAATCATTGCCGTTTAAAATACTTTTCCGGTTCAGTTGATCAAATAATACCGCTACCGGTTGCCTTTTACCATTAATAAATAGCCCTACCCCGCTCGCTTTGCCGGATCCGTCGTAAGTCATTAGGATGTGTGTCCAGTTACTCAATGGTATGGAACCCCTGGTCCTGACTACAATTTGCTGCTGCTGGTGATCGTGTACCAGTGATCCCACCAATCTGCCCCGGCTATCCAGTGCAAGTTCATAACCGCCTCTTCGCTGTTCCCCATTTCTGCGTACCAGTAAACCCGCCATTTTTTCCGGATACCTGGAGGGCTTGATATATCCGCCAAATGAGAACCTGTTTGATTCCTCAAAATCACCAATATCCCCCAGGCTTAAATAGTTTTTGCCATCAAATTTCAGAGCATTTCCATCCAAACCAGCGATCAATCCGGGTTCTGCCAACTCACTGATGATTTTTACATTGGCCCGGCCCAGGGGGGCATCGATTATTTCATTGGGAGTCGCCAGGTTGTCCAGCACATCCAGCTTGAAATGTGCAATTAATCCTACCTCGATTTGCCTGGCGATGGTTTCATGGTCGTACTCATTGTCCAACCAGGATTTGAACCCCTCATCAATACCTTCCGCCAGCTGTTGAAGTTCCACTTCTTTTGCATCCCGCAGTGAGTCCAGAAACGTGATGGTAGCTTCCAGTTCGGCGTCTTCTATTCTCATATTTGGTGATGGAGCCTGGTCAAAATAATTTATCTGTCCGCGTTCATCAATACCATTAAAAAAAGCAAACATCTGATAATACTCCTTTTGGGATATCGGGTCGTATTTATGGTCATGACAGCGGGCGCACTGCATGGTCAGGCCCATGAATGCGGTTGATACGGTATTGGTGCGGTCGGCCACATATTCTGTGATATACTCCTCATTAATTACTCCACCTTCCTGGGTAATGGCATGATTTCTATTAAAGGCAGTAGCCAGCTTTTGATCATAAGTGGGATTAGGTAATAAATCACCGGCGAGTTGCCAGGTGATGAAATCATCATAAGACAAATTTTCGTTGAAAGCCCTGATTACCCAGTCTCGCCAGGGCCAGATGCTTCTGGGACGGTCATCCTGATAACCATGTGAGTCGGCATATCGCGCCGCCTCCAGCCATATCGAGGCCATGCGTTCACCATAAGCGGGTGAGGCCAATAATCTGTCAACCTGTTTTTCATAAGCATCAGGGGAATTGTCAGATAAAAAGTCGTCCAGCTGGGAAATAGTCGGTGGCAAACCGGTAAGATCAAAACTTAGCCGGCGCAATAATTTCTCCCTGGATTCCTCCGCTGCAGGGCGCAGCGATGCATTCTCCAGGGTACTTAATACAAAAAGGTCAATTTCATTATTTACCCAATCATTATTATTCACCTGGGGCAACACCGGCATTTCAGCGGGAATAAAAGACCAGTGAGGTTTCCATTCAGCGCCTTGTTCGATCCATCGCTCAATTAGCGCAATCTCATAAGGGGAAAGTGCAAGATTGGATTCTGGCGGAGGCATCATGAAATCGGGATCCTCGCTGGCAATGCGTTTTAATAAGTGGCTTTTCCTAACAGCGCCCGGAACAATGGCATACCGGTCGGATGCGCTGTCCAGTAAGGCAAAAGCAAATTCCTCAATGTCGAGCCGGAAATCAGCTTTTCTGGCATTTTCATCAGGGCCGTGACAAGTAAAACAACGGTCGGAAAATATTGGTTTGATATGAAAATTGAAATCAACCCTTTTTGGTAAATCCCTTTGCTCATTTGAGGTTAACCCCGGGCCATCCTTGCAACCCAGAAAGGCCAATACCAGTAAAATGGACAACGGATTTAATAACCGGTTCATACTTCGAAATTAAGAATTTAATAGTAAACCAACCTCCCTATGGCAGGAATACCATAACGGTAATGAATTGGTCCGGGTTTTCGGGCCTTCATCCCTCCTTTTCGTTGTTGCCGAGTATTTAAATATCATTGATCATTTCTAATTCAGTAGTGATTTTATTAACTTATTAGTTATCAGAGTTATAGCATAAAATTACCTCCATGAACCGTCAACTAGCTGCCATTCTTTTTTCCGACATCGTAGGCTATACTTCTATGATGCGGAAAAATGAATCCGCCACCCTGGAATTAGTTAGAAAAAGCCGTGAAATCCAACAACAATTGGTGGCAAAGCATCAGGGTAAATGGCTCAAAGAAATGGGTGATGGTGCAATGGCCCAATTCAATTCCGCCCTGGATGCAGTTAACTGCGGGATTGAGATCCAGCAGGCGGTATCCGGTTTACCAGAGACTAAACTGCGCATTGGCATCCACCTGGGTGATATCACTGTCGAAAACGATGAGGTATACGGAGACGGAGTCAATGTAGCTTCCAGGATCGAATCGATTGCAGAACCAGGCTCGGTATTTATTTCTGAAGCTGTCCAGGGGGCCATCAAAGGCAGCAATATCCATACTTCCTTCCAGGGTGAGAAACGACTAAAAAATGTGGACCACCCGGTACGGGTCTATAAGATTGTCGACCAGGAAGAATCCGTGACCATTTCAAGGGTCTTAGTACCTTTAAAAAGCCATTTACCCTGGATGGCCGGACTGTTTTTGATTGCAGTAGCTTTACTGATTTGGAAATTTAACCAACCCCAGGTTTCACTCCAAGGAAAGACCATCGCGGTATTACCGTTAAAAATGAGCAATCCGGACAGCACCAATCAGTACCTGGTTCAGGGTATAACGGAAGAACTAGTGAGAAGCATTGGGAAACTAAAAGTGCTTACTGTGGTAAACCCATTAAGTACCATGAGATTTGCCGCCTCCTTAGCGCCGGTGAATGAGGCCTCCGTCAGTCTGGAAAATTCGGACTTATTTCTTTCAGGAACCTTCGAAATAAATAATAACCAATTACAACTGGATCTGTCACTGTACGACCGGGCAGAGACAGTGATATGGAGTAGATCTTATAGTGGAGACGTCTATGAACTACCCAGTCTGGCGGGTAGCATTGCAGTAGATCTGGCTGAATTTGTTCATTTAAATCTATCAGAAAGTGAGACTGCCAGAATTGTAGAGATACCTCCTGTGGACCCTGAATCATTCCAGCTTATGCTGCTTGGGAAAAATCACCTGGAGAAATTCACTGCGGAGGACGTAGCCATTGGCCTGAACTATTTAAGACAAGCAGTTAATAATAATCCTACCAGTTCCCGTGCCTGGTCCAACCTGGCGGAGGGATTGGTAACCATGGGACATAGCCCTATGTATCCTCCGGGAGTTTGGGAAGAAGCCAGAGCAGCCGCCACCAGAGCGCTTCAACTGGACTCTTTAAATGCAGAGGCCTGGGCCTGGCTGGGTACCACTAAAACCTATTATCACTGGGATTATGACGGGGCTGTGTATTGCTATAACAAAGCCAATGCCCTAAACCCCAACCTGCCCATGAGCCATTATCATTATTCCTGGCATCTGGCGTTATTCGACAGTTTGGATAAGGCAGTGGAGGAGCACGAAATTGCTTTTAAACTGGACCCGCTGGACCCATTCCAGGCAGCCAGGCTGGGACATATATATTTGTGGGCGGGGGATATGAACAAAGCCATGATGGAACTCCGGCGATCACAGAAACTTATGCCAGACTTTTTAATTAGCAATTTGGTACTTGGCGAATACTATATGACTAATCAGGAATACGACTCGGCTGAATTCTATCTCGCGCAGATCGGTGTTTTCGGAAAAGGCCGGTTGGCTGCGACCTACCTGGCATCTGGCAAGCGTCAAGAAGCCATGGACATTATCCAGGAAATGAAAACCAATATTATGCCCTATTATGCGGTTAGTCTGGCAATGGTTTACTCTTTATTGAATGATGCCGACCAGTTCTTCGAATACGCTAACTACCCGCAGCCTCATGCCTTTCATCCCTGGCTAAGAGTAATGGTGAAAAATCCGGAAATTATTTCCGACCCAAGGTTCGAAGTACTGATGGATAAAATGAATTTACCGATGCCGGTGGTACAGTAAGAGCATGGAGCATGGGGTAGAGAGCATAGAGCATGGAGCATAGAGCATGGAGCATAGAGCATGGGGCATGGGGCATGGGGTAGAGAGCATAGAGCATAGAGCATGGAGCATGGGGTATTAATTCACTAACCTTTGTCCTAAGCTATACAGATGTAGTATTCTTCACCGTTAATCATTTAATTTTAGACCCAATACCCCTAACTTTGGCAAGGTTATTGGAACGTTTTACCTAAAATCAGTATTTTAGAGTTATGAAGGGGATTTTGCAAAAAATAATGTTATGGGAAGGATTGCTGGCCGGGCTGATCTTATTTGGAGCCTATACGGTACCTACAGCCGGGCAAACTAATCCGGAAGCCCGCCTGGCGGCAGGCAAGATAGCATCTGAAATTCAATGGGTCACGCTGGATGAACTACAGGAGTTAAACAAAAAAGAACCAAGAAAAGTATTTATCGACATTTACGCCACCTGGTGCGGTCCCTGCAAATTAATGGACAAGAAAACCTTTGCCGACCCCAGCATCGTGGACTATGTAAACCAAAATTACTATGCGGTGAAACTGAATGGTGAAGGAAAGAAGCAGGTGAATATTTTTGGAAAGTCCATGACCGAAGCCGAACTGGCCTATGCCTTCCAGATCAAGGGTTATCCCAGTACCGTTTTCATGACCGAAGAACTGAAGCCCTACCAGCCGGTGGCTGGCTATATTCCCGCCAAGGAATTCCTCCGCATGCTGAAGCAGTTTAATGAAGGGTAATTGTTCATTTCTTTTGAGCCCAAAAGAAACGAACCAAAGAAAAGGCTTGCGCTGTTAAGAAATAGCTAAAAACTTCAGCTCAAAGCCGAAATCATCCATAAATTGTCATGGATGGCCAGGGATAATTTCTTGAAGCTTTTCGCTTTAGTTTTCTTTACGCTATTTCTTAAAGGCGCCTCTGGGAATGATGATCTCTTAACGCTTTCCACTGCGGTTTTCCTAACGCCCTTTCTCAAATGCCCAACCGGGATTGTTGATTTCTTGATTGGTTATATTGAGGTTCTATGTATTGTAGCCAAAATCATCAATTGTCAATCATCCATCCAAGTAATCTATTAGTCCATAGCGATTTTTCATTAATTTACCAGTCAAATCAAAAATCTATGCTATGCGATGTTTACGTTGGTTGATTTCGTTGCTGTTATTCTTCCACTGTTCTACCCTACTCGGCAATAACCCGGGGGCGGTATTTGTAGAAGCTGAGAGCTTCAGCGATCCGGGTGGCTGGGTTATCGATCAGCAGTCAATGGACGTAATGGGTTCTCCTTACCTGATGGCGCATGGTATGGGTCTTCCGGTGGCCGATGCCTCCACCGAAATAAAATTCCCGCAGCAGGGCCGTTATCGCATGTTCGTGCGGACCAGAAACTGGACCGCCCGCTGGAGTGAGCAAGCTGCCGGTCAATTTCAGGTACTGCTCAACGGGAAACCGTTAGAGCAAACCTTTGGTACCACCAATAACGATTGGTCCTGGGTTGATGGCGGCTTTATTGAGATCGAAAATCCTTCAGTCACTATTACATTACATGACCTCACCGGGTTTAACGGTCGTTGTGATGCGTTGTATTTTACCCCTGACCACACCGAAACCCCACCTAACGACCTGGAAAGCCTCGATGCATTTAGAACCAATTTACTGGGGCTTAGCAGCGAACCAGAGATCCGGGAATTTGATTTTGTAGTTATTGGCGGCGGTATGGCAGGTACCTGTGCGGCCATCGCTGCTGCCCGTTTAGGGGTACAGGTAGCACTGGTACAAAACCGACCGGTTTTGGGTGGCAACAACAGCTCTGAAGTCAGAGTGCACCTGGGGGCACGCATCAACCTTGAGCCCTACCCTGCCCTGGGGAATTTGGTCAATGAGATAGGACCTGACCAGGGTGGTAACGCCCAACCCAAAGATTACTACGAAGATGATAAGAAGCTTCAGGCGGTATTGAACGAACCTAATCTGTCACTATTTCTGAACACCCATGCCAACCAGGTAGAAGTGAAGGATGATAAGATTGTACAGGTGACCGCCGAAAATATCAGGACCGGTGAAAGAATCGCCTTCAGGGCACCGCTGTTTGCCGATTGCACGGGCGATGGCACTATCGGTTTTCTGGCGGGAGCGGAATATATGACCGGCAGAGAAAGCCGGGATACCTTCAATGAGCCCACCGCTCCCGAAGAAGCGGATAATCTAACCATGGGTATCTCAGTACAATGGTTTTCAGAAACCGGCGAGCAGCCTTCTGAATTTCCCGATATCAAATGGGGATTGCCCTGGTCCGAAGAAAAAAGTTTTGCCATCACCCGGGGTGACTGGGACTGGGAAACCGGTATGGGCAAGGACATGATCCGGGAGACCGAGTTCATCCGGGATTATGGATTGCTGGTGGTTTATTCCAACTGGTCGTTCCTGAAAAATCACTACATCGACAAGGAACGCTTTGCCAGGGAAAAACTTCGTTGGGTAGCCTATGTCGGTGGAAAACGCGAATCGAGGCGTCTAGTGGGAGATTATATCCTTAACGAAAATGACATAACTGAACGTAAACTGATGCCCGATGGCACCGCCCCCACCTCCTGGACCATCGACCTGCATTATCCCGATCCGGAGAATGAGGAAAAGTTCGAAGGAGAGGCGTTCCGGTCCATCGCGGAGCACATTAAGATCTACCCCTACCCCATTCCCTTCCGTTGCCTGTATTCAAAGAACATTGACAACTTGTTAATGGCCGGCAGGGACATTAGTGTTTCGCATGTGGCACTGGGCACTACCCGTCTGATGAGAACCTGTGGAATGATGGGCGAAGTGCTGGGCATGGCAGCATCGGTCTCTAAAGCAAAGGATGCCACCCCACGGCAGATTTACCAGCAACACTTTGCAGCATTGGAACAACTTATGTTGACCGGCGTAGGGAATCCCGATATACCCAACAAGCAAGACTATAACCTGGGCAGTACCTTGATGGAACAATGACACGTCGTCCATTAATTCAGTTTTTGGTGCTTGGTGCGGTGATCTTGATCGCTACAGGGGGAATCAAAAAAGGGTCAAGAAACACCTATGGTGCCAACTCCGACCGCGCGCAGATCTTGAAGTTCAACAGCCAAACTGAAAGCCCTAATTCCGACAGCGCACAAATCGAAATCAGTGAACTATTTGATACAACCGGGCTGCTGGAAAAATACCGGATACTGGTCAATACCCCTATTTGTGAAAAGGACAAATGCTATGAGGTAGAACTGGAGTTCTTCAGTGACCCCATCGGAAAATTCCTGAATTATGACACCCTGCAGGGGCAGGAATTGACTAAACTGGACCATATTCCGTTTGAGGAGGCAGATTATGGTAAACTTCAGGAGATATTAAGTAATGGTAACTCAGTACTGGCCAATTACAGCAAAGATGAGCTGGTAAGCGATACTCGATACTCGGAGATTGATGGCTTCACCGGCGCCACGATATTGGAGGTGAAAAACAGCGTGATCGAAGGGGCGGTTTACAGCTGTTATACCCTGTGGCACATTGCCCACGGTCCACTGGTCGACAGTCTGCAACGGCGCACCGCCTCCGGATTTACTCCTGCATTGGTTGACAAACTGGTGAGCCAAAACCGGCAACAGGTGAATTATTTTCTTATTGAACACCTGTCAGAAAAGCAGTTCACCGAATACCTTCCACAAGTACTGCAGACTATTGAAAACGGACAGGGGTATTATGCTAAAAACGCCATAGAAAAAATGCCGGCCCCGGCAGTGAATACGGAAATGGCGCAACAATTCTTTGCCGAACAGTTCAAGGAACTGGATTACTTTGCCCAGGTATCGCTGCTGAAAAAGCTGGAGCGGGAGCAACTGACTGAGGGGCTGAAGCAAGTATTGCGCGAATCGTTGGAAGAGCGCAGCTCGCTAAAGGAAGAGTTAGTTAAGGGACTTATCGACACGCTGAACTTTCCTCCTTGTGACATCGATGATATCCCACACTACACCGCGCATAAAATCAATTCTCCAATTCGGATTGATGGAAAACTCCAGGAGAAAGCATGGTTAGAAGCTCCACGTTCTACCAGTTTCAGAGATCTGGTATCCGGAGCAAGCACTATTCACGATACCCAGGCAGCAGTGCTTTGGGATGATGAGTTTCTTTATGTAGGATATTGGATTGAGGAGCCGAATCTACAGGCCACCCTAACCGAGCGCGATGCACCAATTTATAAAGATAACGACGTTGAATTGTTTATCGCTGGCGAGGACGCTTATTATGAATTTGAAATCAATGCCTATGGCACCATTTACGAGGTGCTGTTTATTTGGGAGGAGTCTTATGTAAAAAAGGGTTACAATCAGATGGAAGAATTTAACCGACAGCAGCCAGGGGTACGAACTTTTAGAGGGGTGGGTTATAAAAATCATCCCCGGGGTAACAGGATTGGCTACTGGAATTGGGATTTGGAAGGCTTGCGTAGCGCGGTCTATCTGGATGGTACTATCAATGATGATAGTGATCGCGACCGGGGGTGGACGGTTGAAATCGCCATACCCTGGGAGAAACTAGAGGTATTGACTGGGGACGACACCTTCAGTTTACCCCCTGACAACAATGACGTTATGAGAATGGATTTTTCCAGATTCAATCAATACAAGGAGGCCCCACCAGCCAATGATTCCGGAGGCTGGGCCTGGAGTCCGCACGGGGTTTGGGATTCGCATGTTCCGGAATGCTTTACCTATGTGCATTTTTCA
>BQJT01000161.1 GCA_021604845.1 Cyclobacteriaceae bacterium | reverse complement strand
CCTTATTCATACCCAAACCTTTAACACTGTAGATGAACTTTTTAGTCGCAAAGATAAGAACAGCAGTCTGCAGGATGTGTCGCGCAATACGGAAAGCCCCCAACCATCAGGGGCCTCAGATATTAAGTAAGGTTATAAGTTTAGTTATTGTTTATACCCTATCCTGGACGGTATTAGCTGCCCAGGAACATAAAAGTGATACTACTTCGGGGAGCAAATCGGGTTCAAATAAGAGTGTTCGCAATCTGGCAATAGCCTCCACAGTGGTATACGGCGTCAGCCTTTATGGGCTAAATCAGACCTGGTACCAGGATTCCCCAAGGACCAGCTTCCACTTTTTTAATGACAATGAAGAATGGAAACAGTTGGATAAAGTTGGCCATTTCTATTCTGCATTCCATATAAGCCAAGCAAGCATTCACTTGTTCAGGCATGCGGGAATGACCGCTAAAAAGTCGAATTTATGGGGTGGTATGATGGGTTTTTTGATCCTTGCCCCTATAGAGATTCTTGATGGATTCTCAGCGGAGTACGGTGCTTCCTGGGGGGATCTGATTGCCAATGCTGTTGGTTCCGGTACTGCAATGGCTCAGTATATGATTTGGAATGAGGCACGAATTAAACCCAAATTCAGTTTCGCCCCCACAGATTTTGCCAGTAAAAGGCCAAATGTACTGGGAAACGGGTATCATGAACAATTAATTAAGGATTACAACGGTCAAACCTACTGGTTGAGCTTTGACATCTATTCGTTTATGCCTTCACAAACCAAATTTCCTAAATGGATAAACCTAGCCTTAGGATATGGAGTTAATAATATGGTTTACGCTTCTGATAGGCAAAACCAACTGGCAGGCTACCACGGGTACCGGCAATATTATTTAGCCGTTGATTTTGATTTAAGCTACCTGGCAGGTAAAAACAAATTCCTCAATACACTGCTTTATATGGTGGACCTAATTCACCTGCCGGCCCCTGCACTGGAGTTTAACCGGGAGGATGGTGTCAAGTTCCATTTTCTGAAATTTTAATTATACCGCCGCAACGATCGGTTCAGGGTTACGTACATTTAATTTGTACATTTGACAAAATGCAAGCCGTCTTATCGCTCCGGTAGTATGCGTAAGCACACCGGGGAGGAAAGTCCGGACAACACAGAGCACCGTACTTCCTAACGGGAAGGTCACGCCTGGCGTGAACAGACAGTGCCACAGAAAATATACCGCCGCGCTATTGCGTGGTAAGGGTGAAATGGTGAGGTAAGAGCTCACCGCCCTGGCGGTGACGTCAGGGGCAGGGTAAACCTTACGGGTTGAAAGACCAAATAAACTGTTGGGCGTTCAAGCGCCATGGGTTGCTCGCCCATTTTGTTTAAGTACAAAGAGCAGAGGGTAGGTCGCTAGAGGCCTGTAGTGATGCAGGTCCCAGATAAATGATAAGAGTCGCGCTTTCAGTGTGATACAGAATCCGGCTTACAGGCTTGCATTTTATTTATTTTATTATGGCCAAAATATTAATAATAGACGACGAAAAGAGTATCAGAAGTACCCTGCGTGAAATACTGGAATATGAAAAGTATCAGGTTGAAGAAGCAGAGGACGGTGAACTGGCACTTGAATTATTGGGAAACCAAGAGTTCGACGTGGTGCTGTGCGATGTCAAAATGCCTAAAATGGATGGAATAGAGGTGCTGGAAAAATCGCATGAAATGGGTCAAGAGACTCCGTTTATCATGATATCTGCACATGGCACTATTGAAACAGCGGTAGAGGCTACTAAAAAGGGAGCTTATGACTTCATTCAAAAACCTCCTGATCTTAACCGACTACTGCTGACGGTTAGAAATGCCCTGGATCAATCCACTTTGGTATCGGAAACAAAGGTGCTCAGGAAAAAGGTAAGTAAGACCTATGATATAATTGGTGAGTCAGAAGCCATTAAACAGGTCAAAGACACTATCGATAAAGTAGCCCCAACAGAAGCCCGGGTGCTTATTCAGGGAGCGAACGGTACTGGCAAAGAACTGGTCGCCAGGTGGATTCACGAAAAAAGCAAACGGGCATCAGGCCCGTTGATTGAAGTGAACTGTGCTGCGATACCGGCCGAACTTATTGAAAGTGAACTATTTGGGCATGAAAAAGGAGCGTTTACCTCTGCAGTGAAACAAAGGCGAGGGAAATTCGAACAGGCCAATGGAGGTACTCTATTTCTTGATGAAATTGGAGATATGAGCCTGTCGGCACAGGCCAAGGTTTTACGGGCGTTACAAGAAAACAAAATAACCAGAGTTGGCGGAGATAAGGAGATCAAGGTTAACGTCCGGGTGGTGGCGGCTACTAATAAGGACTTAAAAAGAGAAATTGAAGAAAAGAAGTTTCGTGAAGACCTGTATCACCGGTTAAGTGTAATCTTGATACAAGTACCGCCTCTTTCGGAGCGAAAGGACGATATTCCGCGTTTAGTTGATAAATTCCTTGATGATATCGCCAAGGAATACGGATCCGCAAAAAAGAGTATTTCCGATAAAGCCGTTGCAGAGCTGAAAAAACACCCATGGACAGGCAATATCCGGGAATTACGCAATGTAACCGAACGGCTGGTGATTATGTGCGGTGCAGAAATAGACGTAAATGACGTGCATAAGTATACTCTTGATTAGTTTTTAGTGTTTAGTGTTTAGTTTTTAGTTGCCGCTTGACAAACTCAAATCGTCAATTGTTAATTGTTCATTGTTAATTGACCATCAGGTTACACCCTCTAACATCTGAATTGTCAATCCGGCCTAAAATCTGGAATGTACCCTGTTCATCTACTTCACCCAGGTCCTGAGTTTCAATGAAAGCACAGCTGTGTATGTTTGCCAGATCAATTACATTTATTCCTCCCACTTTGCCGGCGGGCATCTTGTCCAGCGGATCATGTATGTCCCGTATCATCACACTCATCCAGGGAGGAGTGTGGAACCTGCCGTCTACTGTATATGCCTGGGAAGTGAGCTCTGCCATACCGTATTCGGATTGAATCTGGTCACACCCGAATGCATCCTTTAACCTATTGTGTAAATCTTCGCGGATTATCTCCTCCCTTTCTCCTTTCATTCCCCCTGTTTCAATAATAATCGCATCAGCAAGGTTTATTTTACCTCTTTCTGCCAGATCCAATAAGGCAAACGAAACACCCCAAAGCATGATTTGGCGTTCGGACGAGTGGACTAAGCTGTTGATCTTACTGGTTAACTGTTGGTAATTTCTCAGATAGAAATTTGAATGGTTTGAATTAGATTTCTGAATAAAATAATTCAGCATGTGGACCAGAGAAGATCCCTGACGTTCCAGATATGAAGGCATCAGGGCCATAATATGATAATCTTCAACCGAGCCATAAAAACGCTGAAAAATATCTAAAGAAATTTTTTCGTAATACCTGAAATCATTTATGTAATGATTACTGCTGCCGGTGCCTCCGGTTCCGCTGCTGGAAAAAACTCCCGCTGGTTGCCAATTACCGCTTACCACACGATTGGATTTAAATAATTCGATCGGCAGGAAGGGCACCTGATCCAGATGATTAATATCATCTGAATTTACTCCCAGATATCTTATAAAGGTTTTATAGACTGGATTGTGCTTTGACTGAAATTGAAAAACCTCCAAAGCAACCTGGTCAAACTCTTTACCGTCAAGGTTAATAATGCTACTTTGCAAACCATTCAGGAGTTCCATGCGTTATCTAATGGAAAAAGATTCGTTAAAAAATAGTAAATTTAAACTTTACAGAGCGAATGTTTAGCTAATTTCGGCTTGTTGATCAATTGATTAGAGAATTGAAAAACCTCAGATTTTTATTAACCCTGATTTCAGGAGTGGTCATCATAAGCTGTGAGAAGCCTCCTGAGTTACCATTTAGTCCGACCATTACCTTCGAATCGGTGCGTTTTGCTCCCGGTCCCAGTGGATTTGACTCGTTGATTGTTTCCATTGGATTTGAAGATGGAAATGGCGATCTGGGCCTTCAGGGATCTGAAAACAGCCCACCCTATCAACCGCTAAATTACCCAAAAAATGGTCAGGGAGACTTCATTCTTTTCGGAGACCCAGAGGCCCCTTCAAACTTTAATGTGTGTGATTTTGTAACCAATATTGACGTTACCGGGGATGAAATACTAGATACTGTTTATGTAGAGATTAATCAAAACAGCTTTAACATAGAAGTGGATTTTTTTCTAAAGCGAGACGGGAACTACCAGGAATTCGAATGGCGGAGAGAGTTCGGACCATTTAGCTGTATAACTTTCGATGGTCGTTATCCACCGCTTAATTCCGCGGAATTTGAACGCCCCTTAGCGGGAAGTCTCAGCTACAGTATGCTTTCCAGTGGCTTCTTACCATTATTTGGGAACGACACCCTCCAATTACGCATTCAAATCAAGGATCGGGCACTCAATACCAGCAACACCGTAGAGAGTCCGGATTTCATAATTGGCCAGTAAAGTTTCACTTATATAAGTCCGGGAATGCGATAGGGTCAGATTCGGACATCATCGCATAAACTTTTTCAAACACTGTTTCCACATTTGGATTTGAAAAGTAATCCCCGTCCGAACCATATGCTGGTCGGTGCTCCTTTCCACACAGAGTAGTTGGTTCAGAATCAAGATACCTGTACCCGCCCTGCCCTTCAATAACCTGCTGCATCATATATGCGCTACCGCCTCCCGGGACATCCTCATCGGTGAATAGCACCCTGTTTGTTTTTTTAACAGATTCCAGTATACGGTGTGACAGGTCAAATGGCAACAGGGTTTGTACATCAATCACCTCGGCCGAAATTCCTACTTCCTGTAACTGGTTTGCAGCTTCCATCACAATTCTACACATAGAGCCGTAAGTAACGATTGTAACGTCCACTCCTTCTCTTAGTACCTCAGGTACACCGAGCGGAACAGTAAACTCACCAATATTATCAGGAATTTGTTCCTTAAGTCGATACCCATTCAGGCATTCGATAATTAGGGCGGTGTCGTCCGACTGCAACATAGTATTATAAAATCCAGCCGCCTGGGTCATATTTCTCGGGACCAGCAAATATATTCCTCGCATACTGCCAAGGATCATTGAAATTGGCGACCCCGCATGCCACATGCCTTCCAATCTATGTCCCCTGGTCCTGATTATCAACGGTGCTTTTTGTCCGCCTCGGGTACGGTATTGAAGGGTTGACAGGTCATCGGTAATAGTAGCCAATGCGTAGACTAAATAGTCAAGGTATTGGATTTCAGCGATTGGTCTTAATCCGCGCATCGCCGCTCCTATACCCTGCCCTATAATGGTAATTTCTCTAATGCCGGTATCCGTCACCCTCATTTCGCCGTATTTCTTTTGAAGTCCGGCAAATGCCTGATTTACGTCCCCGATCAAACCTACATCTTCTCCAAAAGCGATTACTAAAGGATCTCTGGCTAATGCACGATCGAAGCAGGCCTGAAGTACCAACCGTCCGTCTACAGGTTTTCGATCCCTTGAGTATTTAGGCTTGATTGGTTTTATCCTCAATGCACTGGCAGTTGATTCACTGTACAAATGCGAAGAATACCTGCTTTCATTCTCCTTGGTGGTTCTTTTTACCCATTCTATAGCCTCATGTTTTACAGGTATCCGCTCGTTTCGCATACAACGCAAAGCTCGCTTTACGCAGCTTATAACATCGGACCGCAAAGGGTTTAGTGTAGTTTGGAGTTCGTTCTGCAGGTCGGCAAGAGGTCTTTTATTACTACTTTGAAGCAGGGCCTTATCAAATAAGGCCAGCGCGGAGTCAAGGTCGGGCCTCATTGAAGCATTAAACGCTTTCCAAGCACCATTCTTGGCAGTCTTAGCCGAAACCTTAGCGGCGGATTCAATTGAATCCAGCTCTGATTCATTGGCATACCCCTCCGCCAGCAGCCACGTGCGGAATCTGAGTATACAATCATGTTCCTGCTCCCATTGAAGACGTTCAGTTGATTTATACCGTTCATGTGATCCGGAAGTACTGTGGCCCTGTGGCTGAGTTAATTCAGTAACATGAACCAAAGTTGGTACATGATGCATTCTGGATATATCTGCCGCTTTCTGGAAAGTATTGCACAAGGTCTGATAATCCCATCCCTTCACTTTGAAAATCTCAAAACCCTCTTTAGTATTTGTTCTTTGAAAGCCCTGAAGTGCTTCGGAAATATCTCCTTTGGTAGTGTGATACTCGTTTGGCACAGATATGCCGTAGTCATCATCCCAGATGGCCATTACTACCGGAATTTGTAGCACCCCCATGGCATTTATCGCCTCCAAAAACATCCCTTCTGAAGTGGCTGCATTGCCAATAGTGCCAAACACCACTTCATTCCCTTTGTTGGAGAACTGCTTCTGATTATGTAGTTGAGGGTTATTTCGATACAACTTAGAAGCATAACCCAAGCCAACAATCCGGGGGATCTGCCCTGCTGTAGGTGAGACGTCTGAAATTGCATAGTTTAAACTGGCAAGTTCCTTCCAATGCCCCCGGTCATCCAATGAGCGAGTAGCAAAATGGCCATTCATTAACCTCCCTGCACTTGCTGGATCCGCGTTGACGTCGGTGTGTGCATAAAGTTGTGCAAAATATTGTTCCAGGTTCAGTTCTCCCAATGAAAGCATAAAAGTCTGATCCCGGTAATATCCAGATCGAATGTCCCCAGGTTGAAACGCCTTTGCCATAGCAATTTGTGGGAGCTCCTTTCCATCACCAAATATCCCAAATTTGGCCTTACCCATAAAAACTTCCTTTCTTCCTAATAAACTGGCTTCTCGACTTTCACAGCAGATGCGGTAATCCTGTAACATCTCCTCGATGGTCGCCTTGGTTTTTTGTATGGGTTTGATACTACTCAATAAAACAGG
Organism: Cyclobacteriaceae bacterium; assembly: GCA_021604845.1. Classification (GTDB taxonomy): domain Bacteria; phylum Bacteroidota; class Bacteroidia; order Cytophagales; family Cyclobacteriaceae; genus SZUA-3. The sequence goes on along the minus strand of BQJT01000161.1, from coordinate 4,312 downwards.
AATGGTTTAATTCACACAATATGCCCAAAAGAAATGTGCCCAAAAATACACAAAAACCGCCTCTTTTCAAAGTTTAAGAATCTACTGTACATTGTAAGTTACCTGGTCATAATCCATAAAAATATAATCTAAATATGAGCTATATTTGAATTGGATTATTTAGTTGTGAATCATTATGTGGAATCGCACATTGTTATCATTATGGTTGTTTATACTGGCAGGTAGTTGCTATGGACAAGCCGAGATCAATTTTGTTGAAACTAATTTTGATTTTGGAGAGATCGAGGAAGGAACCATTGCCACGCATGAATTTATCTTTACCAACACCGGAGACCAACCACTAATTCTTTCTTCGGTAAAAGCATCTTGCGGCTGTACTACTCCCTCGTGGACCAAAGAACCGATCCTGCCTGGTAAAACCGGGCATATTAAAGCAGCCTATAATAGTAAGAACAGGCCCGGAGGATTTCACAAAAGCATTACGGTTACTTCAAATGCTCTTAAGCCCACCCAGGTGGTTTACATCAAAGGTTCAGCAGTAAAACCTTTGACACAAAAACCATTATTTACAGAAGAGGAATTAAAAAGTGCTCCCGTGGCATTTATTCCTCAGTCTCACATGCAGCTGAGCAAGGTCTCGCTTGGAAGCAGTATACCGGTACAGTTACACATTGAGAACCAGGGCAAATCCCAGCTTGAAGTACGAGGAATACTTTCCAATTGCAAGTGCTTAAGCCTGATGCCAGGTAAAAACCTGTCGTTGGCCCCAGGAGCCTCAGATATTCTGGAACTGGTTTTCACACCGCGTACTACCGGAGAATTTACCTACGGTGCTTACATACTCACCAATGACCTGGTACAACCCAAATACCAGGTTTACGTTACTGCGACAATTATTCCAAAGCAGGACAAATCCAGTGTAATTAAGGAAGCGCCATCTAAAATCAGTTTTTAGTTCTTAGTTTTTAGTTTTCTAAACTGTACATACGCTGACAGTAATAGATAATTTATTCGACTGCCTGTATGGCATCCGGAAAGTCCCTGCTTCAAAAAAGCATCTCATTCACCTAACTCAACCCTTAAAATTCAAAACTAAAAACTATAATAGGTATATTTATAAACCAAACAAACAATCAAAAACCCCATGATTCTAGGTGTCCCTAAAGAAGTCAAGAACAATGAGAACCGGGTTGCAATCACTCCGTCAGGAGTGAGAGAATTTATTAAACGCGGCCATCAGGTTTATATCCAGGAAACCGCAGGAATAGGCAGTGGATTTTCTGATTCCATGTATGAGGAAGCCGGTGCCGGCTTGTTACCCGATATTCAATCTGTTTACCAGTCGTCGGATATGATTATGAAAGTAAAGGAGCCAATTGTAATCGAATATGACCTGATTAAACCCGACCAGTTGGTTTTTACTTATTTTCACTTTGCCTCAAATCAGCCGCTTACTGAAGCTATGGTTAACAGTGGCTCGGTATGTCTTGCCTATGAAACGGTTGAAAAAGAGGACCGTTCCTTGCCCCTGCTAATACCAATGTCCGAAGTCGCCGGCCGCATGGCAATCCAGGAAGGCGCAAAATACCTTGAAAAACCAGAGGGTGGTAGAGGAATACTTCTAGGAGGTGTACCCGGTGTACGACCAGCGAAAGTAATGGTCTTAGGTGGCGGAGTAGTAGGTACACAAGCGGCAAAGATGGCTGCTGGTTTGGGTGCGGACGTTACCATACTTGATATCAGCCTGCCCCAGTTGCGATACCTCGCCGATATCATGCCGGCAAATGTAAACACATTCATGTCGTCGGAGTTCAATATAAGAGACCTCCTAAGTTCACATGATCTGATCGTGGGTGCGGTATTAATTCCAGGAGCAAAAGCGCCTCATTTAATCACCCGTGAAATGCTGAAACTCATGCGTCCTGGAACTGTGGTGGTGGATGTAGCGGTGGATCAGGGTGGTTGTATCGAAACCTGTAAGCCAACCACGCATGAGAACCCCACCTATATGATCGACGGTATTTTACACTATTGTGTAGCTAACATGCCCGGGGCAGTACCGTATACTTCTACACTTGCACTAACCAACGCCACACTGCCCTATGCCTTGCAGTTAGCCGATTTGGGTTGGGAATCGGCTTGTCGCAAAAACCAGGAATTGAAGAAAGGTTTGAATATTGTAAAAGGTAAAATAGTTTATCAAGGAGTGGCAGAAGCGTTTGATTTACCTTTCGTGGAACCGGCGCTAGCTCTGTAAATTGTAAGCAGGTAACTGAGACTGGAACTGATAGCTGTTGGTTTCATAGTCCATAAAACAACAATAGTGCTTTATACCATTTGTGATTACCAGGTACTCAGCCCTGATCGCCTGGTTATACAGAGATAGTTGATCAAACGTTTTATCGCTCAATGGCACATTTGCAGCTTTGCACTCTATAAGCAGGAAGGGCTTAATCTGCTGACTGTAAACTAATATGTCCGTTCTCTTGCCCATCCTGTTTACCGATAGCCCGCTTTCTACCTTTACCAGGGATTTAGGATAGCCTAAATCATTAACCAGATAATTAAGAAAATGCTGGCGTACCCATTCTTCTGGAGTTAGTAGTACGTATTTCTTTCTGAATTGATCAAATATGAAATCCTGATTTCCCTGGCACCTGGTTTTTAGGGGGTAATCCGGTAGATTCAGCTTTATCATACCGCGATTAATCTGGAATCAGGTTCTTGTTTAATAAGAAGGCTATCATATATTTGCCGGTCAACATTTGCTAAGTTAGAATGATCCCCCAATACTTACAAGCCTACCTGGTAATTGCTATTATCATTTCGTCATTCATACTTATATACCGTCAGGTCTTAAGACCTCCGGTTACCCTGTTATTGGCTAACCTGGCCTTCGTACTTACCGGCATTCTTACTGTGCCGGAATTACTGGGAGGGCTTGCCAATGAATCAATAATCAGCATCCTACTGCTGATATTACTCACAGCGGGGTTTCGGAAAAGCTTTGGAATTGAAATGTTGTTTGATCGCGTCTATCGTAATATTAAAAATTACCGGCCGTTTTTATTAGCAATGATGACTAAAGTTGCAATTATAAGTTCATTAATAAATAATACTCCGGTGGTTGCTGCCATGACACCTTATGTCTTCAATTGGGGAAGAAAAAACAATATAGCCCCCTCGAAACTGTTGATTCCTCTTTCCTATGCCACAATTTGTGGTGGTATGATTACATTGATCGGTACCTCAACTACGCTGGTATTGAACGGGTTTCTGATCAAGAATGGACTGGTACCACTAAACATAATGCATATTTTCTATATTGGAATTGCTGTAACCATTGTGGTGGTATTATACATCAGTTTTCTTGGTCATCGTCTGCTACCCGAAAAGTCACATCTACTGGAAGATTTTAAGAGGAACCGAAGGGAATATTTGGCTGAAACCTGTTTAACCAATCAGTCGGTATTAATTGGCAAAAGTATCCTTGCGGGAGGGCTTAGAAATCTAACCGGGGTATATCTGGTAGAAATAATCAGGTACGAACAGGTGATTACCCCGGTTGAGCCCAGCGAGGTTATCCAGGCCAATGATGTACTAATATTCGCCGGAGATACCCAGGAAATTATGGACCTGGTAACTTCCAACCTGGGACTCGTACTACCTCAGCATGCTTCCGTGATGCAACCAGCGAATCCCAGGCTGATCGAGTTAGTAATCAGTAATCAGTCAAATCTTATTGGGAGTAAAGTTCAGGAAAGCGATTTTCGAAACCGGTACAATGCCGCCATTGTGGCGATTCATCGTAACGGTGCCCGGTTAAGTGGGAAAATTGGCGACCAGGTGATCCATGCCGGGGACTTGTTACTGGTATTTGCCGGCCCACAGTTCGAGAATCAGCTGGACCTCTACCGGGACATTTTTGTGGTATCAGAATCAAAGGAAATAAAGAAACCTGCAACAAACAGAACGCTTGCGTTTACCATAATTGGAATTGTAGCACTTACCCTGTTAATCACTGGTAAGTTTTCTCTGTTTCTTTCTCTACTGATAATTTTTGCTATCATGGCCGGGTTTAAAATAATTTCAATGCAGGATATCAAAAGAGAGATCGATTTTAATATCCTTGCCATTCTAGTATTTTCATTATCACTTGGTACTGCAGTGGTGAAATCAGGAGCCGGAGATATGGTGTCAGCTGGTATTATTGATCTTTTCAGCCCATGGGGTAATGCAGGTATCCTTGCTGCATTGCTGGTGGTGAGCTCGCTTTTGACCTCGTTTGTGTGCAATGTGGGGGCGGTCTCTG
>BQJT01000160.1 GCA_021604845.1 Cyclobacteriaceae bacterium | reverse complement strand
CTTTCACCCGCCGATATATATGATTGGTAGTGGAGATTAAGGTTAAACACAAAAACAAATGCCACCAAAGGTGCACCCTGGTCCTGAGAAACGATACCAGGGTTATCAATAATCCATACCATAAAAACAATTCCCAGTATTCAATATACAGGTTTTGTAAAGTGCTGCCTGGGAGGTCTGCAATCAGCTGTACCAGGTAAGCTGCAATATCAGACAGGTAGTCTAATGGCTGGGCAGTAAGACCTGATAGAAAATGACTCATGCTGGTTAAAAAAAACACCATTCCGGTCATAATAATTGCAAAGGTTAGTGGAATTAATGCAAGATTCGAAACCAGGAAATAGACAGGAAGCTGGTGGAAATAGTATGCGCTTAACGGTAACACCATTATCTGGGCTGCCAAACTTACCGATGAAAGCTGCCAAAAATAGTTGAGCACTTTGTTACTAACAGTCCACCAGGAACAAATCCAGGGCTGCAGGTAAAGAATTCCCCCAAGAGCCATGAAAGACAGCTGAAATCCAACCGAGCAGAGTTGATAGGGATCGAACCAAAGTATAACTATAGCGGCCACTGCTAAAGTGTTTACTGTATTGCTCTGTATGTTGAGGGCATTTCCAAGCAGTAAAATAGAAAACATAGTGGCTGCTCGCTGGGTGGAAGCAGCCATACCGGTGATTATGGTAAACGTCCATAGTACCAACAGGCAAACAGCTATGAAAGGCCATTTGAATAACCGGCGGCGTCTCCATCTTCCAAAACCTTGCAACAGAATCCAGTATAGAATTCCCAGGTGCAATCCTGAAACTGCTAGTACATGGATGGTTCCACTTCGAGCAAATGCCTCTTCGGTACTATCGCCCACACCGGCACGGTTTCCCAGCAGCATGGCCCCGGTAATTTCTTGAGAAACACCCGGGGGCAGGTACTTTTTTAATTTACCCATCAGAACTTCACTGATCTGGTGTGACCAGTTGCTAACCGAAAAAGTGTTACTGACCATGTGATTAAAAATTTGATCACTATCCAACCAATGGTACCAGAACACATTCTTTCTAGCCATAAACCGGCCATAGTCGAATTCCCGGGGGTTGGCTGCAGCCTGGATTCGTCGCGGAGATCCTGCAATTAATAACCGATCACCATAGTTGAGATTATGGTATTCTTTTGAAGGTTGATAGATCAGTATTCTATTGTCGATCTCATAAGCTATACTCTCAACCCACACCTTTCTGATGACCAAAGTTGTTCGATAATAGTTACCATGAAGCACTGTAGGACTGCACACGGTGGCATAAAAACAATCTGCAGCACCAACTATCTGTTGGGGAGCGTTATGAACGGCCCGCGACCGAATGACCCCTGCGATCATTACCAATATAAAGGCCAATAAAAATAATACCGCACGCTCCCATCCGTACCGCCACCTGCTTAGGTTCAGGGATAGAAAATATATTAAAAATATTCCCAGCCACAAAGATTCCAGAAAGCGTATGTTGAGTGCAGAAGGTAAGCCGAGAAACACCCCCAGGCCAAATGCCATGGAGGCCCGCACCATGGGAATAGCCAGCCACTTGTACATAGTTATCAGATCGACAATAACAGGGTAACACCTGGTGGTATCAAATCAAAATGTAACTAACGGGTTCGCTCCTGTGCTTTGTTGTAGGCGTTAATGATATCCTTTACGATCCGGTGACGAACCACATCTCGGGCATCAAGTTCAACAAAGGCGATACCTGCGGTATCTTTTAAAACGTTGGCGGCGTTTATTAAACCGGACTCCTGATTCTTGGGTAAATCTATCTGGGACCTATCTCCATTGACAATCATTTTAGATTGAGGGCCCATTCGTGTCAGGAACATTTTCAATTGCATCGGTGTGGTGTTCTGAGCTTCGTCAAGCAATATAAATGCCTTATTTAAAGTTCTTCCACGCATGTACGCCAGGGGTGCAATCTCGATGATCCGATTATCAAGATAGTATTGCAGCTTTTCATAATGGATCATATCGTCCAGGGCGTCATAGATGGGCCGCAAATAGGGATCAATTTTTTCCTGAAGGTCTCCGGGTAGGAAACCAAGGTTTTCTCCTGCCTCCACTGCCGGTCGGGTAATAATAATTTTCTTGACTTCCTTGTTTTTTAAAGCCTGTACCGCCAAGGCTACTGAGATGTAAGTTTTACCGGTACCAGCCGGACCAATTGCAAAAACTACATCATTCTCTTGTGCTGCAGTTACCAGTTTCCTCTGGTTCCTGGTCTTGGGAACGATCTGTGCACCTTTTGACCCAAAAACCAGTACTTCATCCTTTCCCTGATCAGCGGTAGTACCTTGAGGGTCCTCCCGGTCTTTGAGGTAGTCCTGTACATTATCCTGGGTCAGTTGACCATACTGATGATAGTGCTCGAGCAGCGCTTTGAGGATATCCTGAATCTTGACAATTTCCGGAGGCGTGCCCTTTATGCGTATTTGATTGCCCCTTGAAATAATCTTGCTTTCTGGAAAAGCAGTAGCAACTTCTTTGATATTTCTGTTTTCTACTCCCAGAAAATCAATTAGAGAGACATTGTCAAGAGTGATTACTTTTTCTACCAATAGATACCTGATTATTTATCCAAAGTTATTCAAAAGAAGGAAAATATACCTACTTTTGCCAGTCAAATGATACCCTCCCGGTGGAATGGCCATAATTACCCTTACCTCAGATTTTGGAGCAAGTGATCACTATGTAGGGGCTTTAAAAGGTGCCATTTTAAGTCAACGTGATTCCCAGATAATCGTAGACATCAGTCATCAAATTAATAGCTTCGATCTGGCCCACGGAGCTTTTGTGGTAAAATCCATGGTTCCTTTTTATCCTAATGGCACCATTCACCTGATAGCAGTAGATACTATTGGCAATAGTGGAAATTGTCATCTGGCAGTTGAGTTGGAAGATCAATTCTTTTTATTGGCCAACCATGGAATGCTGGGATTGCTCGGTGATCAGGAACCCAGGAAAGTGATTGAACTCCCTGCACCTGATAAACGTCCCAGTGCCTTCCCGGCGCTGGAAGTGCTGGTACCGGCGGCTGTTGCATTGGCTTCCGGCACACCGATTGATAAGTTGGGAGCACCCCGCGAAGATTATCATAAAATGATGGGCCGGGAGATGCGAATCAACAAAAATCAAATCATTGGTCACGTCATCAGGGTTGACCATTATGGTAACCTGATAACGAATATCCGGCAGGAATCTTTTTGTGAAATGGACCAGGGCAAAGGATTTAACATCCTTATTGGCAGGGAACAGTTTAAACGGTTGAATAATTCGATCAACGAAACCGGCAGCGGGGATTGCTACGTAATGTTCAACAGCCTGGGACTATTGGAAGTAGGAATCAATAAGGGTAATGCCTCTGAATTACTGGGTCTGCAATTTGATTCTCCAATTCATATTGCATTTGAATAACATAGAGGCCATCAGTTCTGTGTTAGATCCAGCGGAACGGTTAGTGTTTCTGGTGCCTCGAATGATGCAATATTGACGGCCGATAGATAATCAATCAGGTAAGGAGCCAGAATGCTAAATGCCTCCTGAAAAAGATCGTGGGAGCCATTTTGCACTTCAATAAATCTGGCATGGCTAAAGTACGGTTTGAGTTCCTGTGCATTGCTTTTTGGCGTTCTGGCATCTTGAGTACCATAAATGACCAACATAGGAACGGTAGAATAGTAGTTTACTCTATATAAATCTCCGATGTCGCTAAATCCCAGTAGGTCGCATGCTCCAAAATTTATATCATTTAAAGCATCGCCCAGAATTGCTTTTTTGCCCTGCTGTTTTACTGCTTTCCATCTATCGGATGTAGCTCCTGAAGCACAATCGGTCAAGACCGCCATTAAATTCCTGGTCTGGTTTATTCTCAGATTAATGGCACTGTTTGCCAGCCAGGAGTAATCACCTGAATTCATCTCCTGGTAATGCTGTGGCAATGATCGATATCCGATCCTGCCTAACTCCAGGGCAGTAACCAGTTGTAAGTCATAGCCGCCTAAGACAATCTCAGTAGGCTCCCCGGTTTCGGGGTGTTCAGCGATGGCCTTTACAGGGTGTTGTTCAAGCTGTTTAATGATACTTTCTACTAAATCTGAGAATGCCGATGGCCCCTTGTATGCCGGATGGCCATCACTTGATAGTAAAGAGAGCTGCCGTAAGACCTTGTCAACTTCCATCGGATATTTTACCGTGTGGTTCATTCCCTCGGGGAGTGTCAGCAACACTCTGTCCACCTGATCCGGATATTTTTTTAAGTAGGTGAGTGCGTGATGGCTGCCGAAACTCCCACCAAACAGCATTATCTTTTCATATCCCAAAATACGTCTTACCATATCGGTGTCATCTGACAGGGCAATGACATTATAGCCTTTGAGGTTAACGTTTTGGGATTCCCAATAATCCCGGCAGTTGGCCACGTACTTCCTGTAATAACTCATACTCCGGTCTATTGATAGCGGCAGGTCCAGCGGTAGATTGAAGGATCCCGGGCAGGTTAGATTTGGAGTGTTAATTCCATTCCCCCGTTGCTCCACCACCACTACATCATTCCGCTGATTGAACATCGACAAAATTGGAACCATACGATTCATATTCTGGATGGTTGATGGCGTATCACCAGGCCCACCATCTAAAATAAATATCGGGGGCAACGGATTGCTGTGCTTTGCCTTTAACCTGAAAAATGATATCTGGATCAGGTTACTATTGGGATCTTTTGAAAATTCGGGGATTTCCAGTCGGCCCCACTCCCCCGTATAGGTCTTACCATCTGAAGCCTCAATTTGAGATGATTCAAGTGAAAGTAATTTTCCTTCCAGGCTGGTTTGAGCAGCACAAAGGGTGATATTTAATATCCACAGCCAACACACTAAGATAATTTTTGTCATCATGCAAATCCTCTTTATTTGGTAAAGCGCTAGGATACAATGGTAGCAAAGCCTGAACAAATGTTTCAACCTTCGTGTGTGCGGATTTGCAAATCAGGATACCTGCTATCCTGCGAATAACCTTCTGCAATGAAGTCCGTGGGGGTAGTGCCGGTCTCTTTTTTGAAGGCAGCGTAAAATGCGGAACTGGAGCGGAAGCCAGCATTCTGAGCAAGCCCAATTACACTATATGTTTCAAGTTGGTTATTGCGCAGTTGGCTTATAACCTCTTTGACCCTGATACTGTTTATGAACTGGTTGAAGTTTTGGTGATAATACCGATTTATAGTACTGCTCAGCTGATAATATGGTATGCCCAAATGCACTGACAGGGTTTTAATATTCAAGTCAGGATCCCGGTAGAATTTCTTTTCTTTAACCAGTTGTTCCAACCCTTCGGCGGCATTATCAAGCGTTGGAGGTTTTATTCTGCTTGTACCACCCCTCTGTACTTGTTTGTTAGATCCGGCTACGGTTAAATTTTGATAGCTGACCCACAAGGCAATCAATGTGAAAAGCAGGGTGCAATTCAGCCGGAAGACCTCAGGTAACGGGCTTATCCATTCGGAAAAAACAGATAATCCCAGGTTTGTCAACCAGATGGAAGTGATCCCTAATATCAGTAATCTATGCAGTTTCGGCAGGAGATATTTTGATTTGTATATCTGGAAGAACAAAATAATCAGATAAATGAAAAAGTGCACATTCCAGGTTATCCTGAAAATATGGTGTATTTGCACTGGTATTGTCGGATTGATTTCCCAAATATTAGCACCGACAAGCGTGGCCATTGAAGCAAGAAAATAAATGATGGTACCACTAAAATGCCATAAACTGATGGTTGCCTCTTGATGCTGTTGCACCTTCACCAACAGGTATAGCAATGGGGCGATAGAAAAAACCAGTGCATTGGTCAATATTTCGAAACCTTTGGTATGAGCGCCATAACCGGATAGGTTGATGACCGTATTCAGAATGGTACAGCCCAAAATAAAGAATAAAGCTGCCAGGATTCTGCCGGTTTTGGTGGAATCACGTACTGTGGAATAATACAGCACAGAGAGTAAAAGGCTGGCCCCGGCCCCCATTCCGTTGATTAAAATTGAGATATCTTTTACCAGGATTAAGTCCACAAGCTTTTCTTTGTATGACGCCATCATAGGAACTTGGTTACCAAAATCAGCAAAATTCGAATTAGCGCTTGTCAGTTTCAACAGGGGAATTACCGGGAAAGACACTTCCTGCTGACTTCAAACGCTGACCTAATACGAACAATTATCCTCTAAAGTTGTCCGATACCGGATACACGTTGTAACTGATTTATATATAACTACCAGGCTATCAATAGCTTGCGGTAGATGGCCTGTGTTTTGCGACTAATTGAGTTAAACATTTACAATGACATTTGCAGGATTTGTACTCTGGTGTATTCTGCTGGTATTATGCTGGCCGCTGGCGATTTTGATGTTGATCTTTCTTCCACTGGTGTGGTTGATACTGCTTCCATTCCGTATCCTGGGATTTACCCTGGAACTCATTTTCAAGTTTATTTCAGCAGTGCTGCTATTTCCTTTTAGGGTATTGAGATCTGGACCTTGACCTAATTAGTCATAGGAAGTGGTGAGTAAGATATCAAGACCGGGTCCACCGGGCTTAATGTAGGTGCCGGATTGCAATTTTCGGAAGCGATTGAAGTACGAGTAAATTACTATCATGGACTTACAAATCTGGTTAGAACACCTGGCGATGAATGGAAAAACCGAGTCTATGGAGTAGCATTAAATTATTTTTTTAAACAATAATAACTATTAGAATTTCATTTCTTCCGGTAATCGTATCTCTACTTAAAACTTACAAAAAAGAACGGCCTCCAATATACATCAGAAGCCGTTTTTGTACCCAGGGCCGGAGTCGAACCGGCACGTCCGTGAAGACATTGGTGTTTGAGACCAACGCGTCTACCAATTCCGCCACCTGGGCTATTAGAGTTTGCGTGTGAGTTTGGGGTATGAGTGTGACCTAAATTTGCACTCTTGTAAAACTACATACCTACTCAAACCGAGGTGGCAAAAGTAAGGAGAATTTCAGTTATGGTAAAGTGGTTTGTAACAAATTGTTTCTTGTAGTCTATGTTATTTAATCTCCGTTTAAAGATTTCAGCAAATCACCATACTGCGGGTGATTTCTGATAACCGTTGCTACGAAAGGGCATGTGGCGCTCACACTTAATTTATTGTCTATTGCATAATCCAGGCCCGCCTTCACCAATTGACCCCCTAAACCCTGATTGCGGTGGGATGGCGGAACGAATGTCGATGTGAAATCGATCGCCCGCCCTGATTTGGTATATTCCAGTTTCATTCTATCACTTCCAAGATCTGCATAAAATAACTGCTTACTTTTGTCGTGCTGAATTTTGCTCATAGGTTGCGGTTGGTTTGGATTTTTAACGGTTGAGGAGGCCATCTGCCACTTAATAACTTCAAACGGAGACTCAATAGCCCTTGCATTATCATTGTATAATGCAATGGGTGTTTTCATGAGCTGCGGCTTTGAAGCCATGGCTTTAAGAGCCCCTTTCCTGGTAAGTTCTACATCGGAATAGGTTTTTTTATAAATATCCGACTTTTCATCTATTAATCCGGCAGGGTGAACATCTAACATTTCTGCAATTTGTTGAACCTGCAACTCGGTGAATTTATTTCTTTGCAAATCGACCTCCTTAATTATATGATCAGGCAGACTTTTTGCATATCCAAGGGCCTGCCGGTCCTGCAGATCGCTGGAATTGTAGATAAATAAAATTTCGTTTTTCGCAATTTGCATATATATCTTCTTTAACAATTTAACGAACCATACAATTGTGTTCAGAGTCTTTTGGGCTCCAAACACAACTGCATGGTTTGTTAAGGATAATGCTAATTGGAGATTTTCTCTCTCAGTTTGGTTATTGAATCACGGCCTTTAACGGAGAAATCCTCCAGCCCTTCATTTACTTTTACTGCCGCTTCGTTAGCTACATCGGCCAGGGTATTCTTAGCCTCATTAACCATTCTTTGTGATTCTCTCTTCAATTTCTTTCTGGTTCTTTTTCCACTGGCAGGTGCTAATAATAAACCTGCTGCGCCGCCGGCAATTGCACCTAGAACAAACCCGGATAATACTTTCATTTCTCTATTCATGACTATTTTCAGTTTTTAAGTTTAAAATATGTAAATCATTACATCTAGCATAGTGTAAGTTGAATTAGCTATGCTCAATAAATCAGCAGTGGGACACTTGTTCCCAGCGCCATTTCTTTTGAAACATTTTCTGACAACAAATGATCCCATCCCGACTTGGTTGATCTTTGCAACGCGATCAAATCAGCCTGGTTTATTTGCCGGTAACTCGTCAACCCATCATCAATTGATTCTTCTTCAACTAATTTAAATGAGCATGCTACATGGTTTGACAGCAACTTGGTTAGTTGCTCTTTATACCCTGTAAACATCAGTTGTTCCTCGCTGTTTATTTCTTTGGTTACTCGAATAAAATGCAACCGTGCTTTTAGCTTGCAAGCCATCCGGATTAACCAGCTGGCTTCAATGTCCTTAGGATTTTCATAGCTGGCACCTACCACTATATGCTTGATCGGAAAGTAGGAGGTATTATTGGGTATAAGCAAGACGGGAATTTCGCTGTGGTTGAGGATTTTCAGTGACCTGGATCCAAGCAATTGATTTAATAAATTATGGTGCTGTGGTGTTCCCATTACCACCATTGCAATATCTTCGCTTTCACTTTGCTCCAATACCTGGATATCAACGAAGCCGGTTTTAATGGTGAACTCACAATTAATATTGCTTTCACTGTTTACCCGTTTAGCCAATGCTTTCATTTTGTTTTCTGCACGTTCTAATCTGGCGTTCAGGTGCTCTCCTAACGGACCGTTGTAAGATATCGAACCTGCATGTGCATCAATCGGTGCAGGAACACCCTCCATAGCCAACACGTGTAATAGCTTTAGTTCCAGGTTTAATTCTTGTGCAAGTGATACGCTGTATGATATCACCGCAGCACCTTTATCGTCAAAATTGATGGGAACTAAAATATATTTCATAACGCACTACTTTATCTACTGTACTTAACAAATGTTGATGTCTATTTAATTGAAATAATCATGCCAATGCGGGTGCATTAGACTAAAGACGTGACATTTAGAATCTTAAGTGGAAACGTAGGTAGTTAAGAAAAGAACTGGTCAGGATATCTACCACACTTTGTGCAATGTCTTCCACACTCGAGCTCAGTTAATTACTCCAGAATGTTTGCAGGTAATGCATCTTCTAAGGAGAGACCACCTTTGATTCCGAAATCCAGCGTTCTGATTGGAAATGGAATAGAAATTTCATTTTTGTCGAAAGCCCGTTTGATCGCTATTACTGCCTCGCTTTTAGCCATCAGGTATTCCTTCTGGGAAGTACTGTTTAACCAAAACCTGAGTACGAAATTAATAGAGCTGGACCCGAACTCTGTATACATGAAGTCAATCTGCTTGTCATGATTAAACTCAACTTCGTTTTGTAAAACAGACATCACAACATCCCTGACTTTTATGAGGTCATCTCCATAACTGATTCCACATTCCAGATCGACCCTTCGTTCACCGCTGGAGGAGTAGTTTATCAATGGATTTTCTAATATGGTGCGATTTGGTATTACTATGACCTGACCTTGGGGACTCCTGATTTTGGTGAATCTCATATCAATGATTTCAACCGTACCGAAATGTTCGTTCGCTTCAACAAGGTCTCCAACATTGATCGGATGACGCGTGGCCATAAATATCCCTGAAATAAAATTTGCGGCGGTATTTTGGAAGGCAAAGCCCAGCGCCAGGCCCAGTACACCAACGCCTGCTAATAAGGAGGTAACTGTTTTGGAGAGTTGTAAAACACCTAATGCTACAAATATTCCAATGGTTATCACCCCAATGTATATAAGGTTGGATAGCAGTTGATTGATAGCAACATTTTCAGAAATTCTCCGGAATGTTTTCGCTGATAACCGTCTGACCAACTTGGCCAGAAATATAAAAGTTATGATGAGCAATATGGATAGCACAAAATTGGGAAACATCAATATTAATTGGTCTACCCACGATGCTAATTTGTCGGTCAACTTGTTTATACTATCGGTAAATTGTTCTAACATCTCTTTTTTACTTAGTCGATATATTGATTATGAGTGCGATGCAGGCTGGTTAATTTTTATGGTTAAAGGCGGTGAACATCCAGTGGCTTTTTTCGATCTCCTTGATAAAAGTGTTGACCAGGTCCTGGGTACCAATGTCACCAACATCGACCGCGGAATCCACCACATCCACCATATGCTCCAGCAGAATCCGATAATCAGATAGTACTTCTTCAACCATTTCTGTACCGGATAATTCTGTTCCGACCTCTTTAATGACACTTTGTTCCAGGTACTCTTTCATGGTACTCAATGGAGTTTTGCCAAAAACCCGAACACGTTCTGCGATTTCATCAATATTTAACTTGGCCTGATTGTATTGATCTTCAAATTTTTCATGCAGATCAAAGAAATCTCCTCCTTTTACATTCCAGTGAAAGTTTCTCAGTTTTTGATAATGGACATGATAATTAGCCAGCAACTGGTTCAATTTGATGACCAGTTCTGCCGCTTCCAGTGGCCTGAACCCAAGTTTTACAAAAGTCTTTTTTCCTTTAACCTTAGTCATTGTTGTTGTCTTTTTATTTTAAGAAATAGATTAATTATGATTCGTCAATATTTATGGTAATAACTGGCCTCTGGGCCGTCCTTATTAACTCCTGTGCAGGATCAGATTGAAATAGATCTACCAGGAAATTACCTCCGGGATCTGTCATGACAGCTATTAATTGCTCGATCTGTCATATTAGTGCTTGCCTTACATAGATAAAAGATCGCTCCAAACTTCATATTCTATCTGCAAAAGGCTGTAATACAATCATTTAACTTATATCTACGGTGATATTGCAATTGGAAAAATTGTTAGATTTGTGCAATTATTTACACACCAGGTGACGATTATTTTTCGAATAATGATTGAGCCGGTCTCCACCAAATAAAAATGAGCCAGCAGCTTGCGGGCTCATTTCTCATACTAAATATTTAAAACGGAGTAACTGGTTACTCTAAGAAATGCCGCTTTCCTTAATGCGACTGCTGGTGATTCTTCCTTGTTTAAAGGTGGATAGTTTACCTGAATTTCCA
>BQJT01000159.1 GCA_021604845.1 Cyclobacteriaceae bacterium | reverse complement strand
AGGTAACGGCGGAAACTTTGCTCCTACTTTGATCGCAGGTGGGCTGCTGGGATACTGGTTCGGATACTCGGCCGAGCTATTAGGATTCCAGGATGTTCCTAGTACCAATCTAATGCTTGTGGGAATGGCAGGTGTTATGTCCGGAGCACTTTATGCCCCCCTCACCGCCATATTTCTTATCGCAGAATCCAGTTCAGGCTATGATCTCTTTATCCCGCTAATGATCGTTGCAGTAATTTCCTATCTGATAAACCGGTCCTTTTCTCCTATTAACCCCGATTTGAAAAAATTGGCCGACGACGGACAAATATTTACCACACGACACGACCAAAATATACTTTCACAAATAGAGCTCAAAGATTGTGTTAATAATGATCCATTATATGTTTCCATTACCGCTGATGGAGAAACCGTACTACAAATATTTCGCAACACTACCCAAAACACAATGGCAGTGATCAATGAAGATCACCGGTTATGGGGCGTCATTAGAAGAGAAGATCTAATCCCTTATTTGAGTGGAAAGAAACCCGCACATCAATTGACGGTTGCTGCCATAGCCACCAATCCTTCTTTTAAAATCTCTCTCAATGACAAGGTGATAAATGTTATTAAAAAACTGGATGAGGCTGATGTCTGGCAGTTACCGGTTTTAGATTCTGATAACCGATTTATTGGGTTTGTAAGTAAATCTGAAATACTTTCTCAGTATCGTTTGTTACTAAGGAAGTTTTCTGCATCGGAATAACCTAATCGTTTCGAAACCTTAACCTCATCCGTGCCCATCCAGTTTATCTTCAGTAATTCATTAGTTTAATATTCACTTATAATGGAGCTTTCATCGACGCCCAGGTTGATCAGATGAGACCTAATATCCATTGAAAAACTACCTGGCCCACAGAGGTAGAATGATTGGTTGATATCGTAAATACAATCTTTAAGAAACCTTTGATCAATGCGACCGTAGGAGTTATGATCCTTATCTTCTCTACTTAAAATATTGATGAAATTGCTGCCCAGCAGGGTAGTCAGTTCCTCCCTCAAAAAAATGTCCTTAGCAGTTTTATTGGCGAAAAGCAACTTATTACCCCCTAACTTATTTACAGCATTTAACTGTCTCAGAATGGCAATGAATGGAGTGATCCCGGTACCTCCTGCCATAAATATTCCTGCTGATCTATACTTAAAAGAGTCCCAGGCATCACCGATAAACAGCTGATCTCCCTTATTGAGTTTGGACATACCCAGTGTCATACCATTATGCGATGGATAAACCTTAAATATGATCTCCAGGTTATTATCTGAGTTTAGCCCGGTCAAGGTGAAAGGAGCGGCATCAGTGATAAATGCTTTTTGATTGATAGTTAATTCGATCGCCTGACCTGCGCTGAACTCAAAGTGTTCGGGTCTTTCCAATACGAACCTTATCACATCATGAGTGAGCGGTTCTTTCTCTAGTATTCGAACGGAATAATTTAAGGTTCCCATTATTCAGGTTGCAAATTGGATTGAAGAATAATGGTTAACCTGGCCAATATAAAAGCCCCAATGGCCATCACAATATCCCTAACGGCTACATCCAAATGATGACCAGATAAAACCAGGCTAAAAGCGATAACCACTAACCATGCTGATACAACATAAGCGCCGATTTTTGTCTTAGTCAGCACCAAAATTCCTGCAAGAATTTCAATTACCCCCACGATCATCATGAAAACAGCTCCATCAAAAGGAAGCATATCTGTGACTACCGGGGCCAAGTAAGAGTCCCACTGAGTAAGCAGGTTTAAGAACTTATCAGTACCTGCTACAATGGGCACGAGTCCATAGGTATATTTAAGAATGCTCTGCAGTTGCTTAAACTCGATGATATTATTTGAAGTTGTCATTTTCTAAATTTTTGTTTTCTACTCCTTTGATGACGAAAACAACATTTAGTTACAATAATGTAACTTTATGATTGACTTTGTATCTAATAGGTAAAAATGCAGTTGATGAAAACCATAAGGACAACCAACCATTCAACCGGAAATATTCCTGATACGGAAGTTATCAAGCGTATTTTGGATGGTGAAAAGGAGTTATTTGAGATCTTGCTTAGAAGGTATAACCAAACCCTTTACCGGGTTATTCGAAGTTATATTCAATCTGAGAACGATGTGGAAGACGTTATGCAAAACGCTTATATAAAAGCTTTCCAGAAGCTTGTGCAATTTAGGGGTGATGCTACATTTTCCACCTGGCTTATCAGAATCGGAATAAATGAGGCCTTACAACACATTAGAAAAAATAAGCGAAATCCGGGTGCAAATGGGCATGATGAAGACTTGACCAAAATCCTTCAGTTACCGGAGACGGACAAAATGAATCCTGAAAAACACATGATCAAGCACGAGATACAACTCCTGGTCGAAAAAGCTATTGACCGCTTGCCAGAAAAATATAGAATCATTTTCATGTTACATGAGGTGGAAGGCGCTAAAAACTCAGAGATTGCAAATTGCCTTAACCTAAGTGATAGTAACGTGAAGGTACGCCTTCACAGGGCAAAGAACTTGCTAAAGGAGGAATTCTACAAGCTGTCTTCAGAGGCTCCGGTTTTTGAATTCGGAAATAGCCGCTGCGATAGAATTGTTTATAATGTGATGAATAATATTCAGTAGGTCTTTTAGTTTACCTATAGAATTTATCTAACATTAATACTCACGCTGCCCGGGAGCCTGACCAATTATCAATATTTTGGAGCCCGAACTTGCTTACAAAATAGGATTTGATTCATTGGGCAGGGTACCTCGGCACAGCGTGTAGCGCCTGATATCTTCAAGCAGTTTTGCATTTTACGTGGTCCGCACTAAACTTGCGGAACACTGAGTGTCGGCTTGTGCAGGCTTACCACTGCTATTACTGCCACCCCATTTAACAGGTAGTAGATAAAATCCAAGCCTTCAAAAGAAAGCAGAAAAGGCGCAATTAAGAAAACACCCCCCACCAGCCCATCTACCCATAGATGGATTTTATAGGGTATAATTTTAATTACCCCCAAATGGTGGTCTGTAAGTATTGTCAATACAAAGGCAGCTATTCCCACTACCACTGATAAGTAAAAGGCGGCGGGGTTTGAGCTTCCCAAACCCAAAACGAAGGGCAACGATATTAAAGCAACGGCCACTGGATAGTCCAGGTACGCATGAATCTGTTTTGTTATGATTTTCATGTCCTTATGCTTTAAAATATTGTTCTTCCACGATTTGGCCACCCTTCCAAACAGACCGTACAATTTCGTGCCATAAAACCTTACCTCCATCTATCATATCAAAATCGAAAGTAAATTCTGCAAACGACACATTCTCATTTAAGGATACATGATGTAATGCGATGCGGTTAACCTTGGCAATTGCATTAGAAAGGCCCTTCATTTTTCCAATCATTTCCGACTTTGAGTTGGTTACTGTTCCGTCAAAGTCAACGGTCTTTGCCTGAGAAGAAAAGTACTTCTCTGTGGCTTCAACAATTTGTCCCTGTTTTACCATCTCGTTCTTGGCCGAGAGGATTTCATTTAACGAATTTTCCATAATTGCATTTTGTTTATATGTTAATACCATGCAAATATGGGGTACTATAGGACCGTGGAAAATGAAGTACGCTAAGAAAAGTGGTTGATCTGGTTCAACTTTTTTTACGTGCTTTTTTGTTCCTAATGCGTGACAGGAACTCAGTAGTCATTCCCAAATAGGACGCCAAGGCGTACTGAGGCACACGATGGATGAAATTTGGAAAATTCAATAAAAAGTTTTCGTAACGGGCTTCTGCAGAATGCGCAAGGTTGAATATGATTCTTCGGTGCTCAAAAGCAAGACCTTTTTCGGCTATTATTCTAAAGAATGTTTCGAATTTGTGGCTGCTTTGTTTAAGTTCTTGTTCCTTTTCATAGTCGACCTGAAGGATAGTACTATCTTCCAGAGCCACAATGAATAGCGTAGCAGGATGCTGATATATATAGCTGTTTAAGTCTGAAACCCACCAGTTTTCAATGGCAAATTGCAGTGTATATTCCTGTCCTTCATTGGTTACTGCATAGCTTCTAAATGCTCCTTTCACCACGAAACTTCTATGCTTATTGATAAAACCTGGTTGAGTTATGAATTGTCTCTTCTTAACAAAAACCTGCTTAAAGCTGGCAAGAAACAGTTGAGCTTCTTCTTCATTCAGGTTCACAAATTTCTCTACATAATCTATTAATGTGCTTTCTGTCATAGATAAAAGCTGTTTACTCACTCCCATTTTTTAGATTTAGGAGACCCTATGAATTATACTAAGGTACCGAAACCCAAAAAATGGACCACGGTTGTCGCAGGGCTTTGACCTACTATCACTTCGCAATCATATAAATTACACTTGGGGATTTACCCGTGATTATTGATAGTTGGTCAACAATCGTCGCAAGGTTACAATCTAAAAAGTAGAAATAAAGATTATGCCCAATTTCCGTCTTCATAGCCAGGCTCCATCCATGGGATATTCTTATGGCGATAAAATGGAGCCAGCCGCATGGTGATCTTATCCATTTCCGTTTGAGACATGGTCTTAAAGTTCTTCAAAATGTTGACATTAGAATCCACTACTTCTTTACTATCCGTACCTAAAACCACACCATCTGCTTGCTTCAGTGAAAGGGCATAGCGGATCAAATCCGTGGGTTTCAAAGATGCATCATTTTCAATAGGCCGAACTACCTTCATCAACATCACGCCCATACCTTTTTTATCCGCGGCAGGCATGGCTTCCTCCTGTCGTTTAAATCCCATTTCAGCTGACCAATGATTAAGAGCCATTAGCATATTATCAAAATCATAGTTGACAGCAAGATGCTTCAATGCCGTTGCTTCGGTATGCCCACTAAAGCCGATAAATCGAGTAACTCCTTCTTCTTTCATTCGGTGAACAATTTCCACCGGGCCTCCTTTGGCTTCAATCTTCTCCAGGTTTTCTGAAGAACAGTTATGCACTTTAAGCATATCCAGTTGATCCACCTGCAACCTTTTCAGGCCTCGCTCTATCTCGCGCATAGCCTCATCCGGATCCCGGGAACTAACCTTAGTGCTAATGAATACCTCTTTCCTGCGATGCTTGAGTATTTTTCCTATTCGCTCCTCACTAATGGCACCATTCTTCTCATTTTCATAGGAACCAGCGGTATCCCAATAGTACAAGCCTTTGTCCAAGGCATAGGTCAAAACATCTAATGCCTGGTCTTCATCGTCAATAGAACACCATCTACTGCCAAGACCTAAAGCAATTCTGGGAATCTTTGCTCCGGTCTTTCCCAGCGTGGTCATGGCCAACCCCTGTGGATTCGAATTTGGGGAAACACACGATCCCAGTAGACTACCAGCTCCGGCAATTGTCACAGAAGCGGCCACACTTCCCTTGACAAATTCTCGTCGGGTTAAGTCATTTTTCATAAGTTTTAATTTTTTAGTGTATCGATGTAATTGTTTAATTAGCTCAAAGCAGCATAATTGATATCAGGCTTTGTAAAACTCAACCTTAGCTCCGTCTAAATCTGCTTTACCTACCCGCTCTACTAATTCCATGCGGGACTGCTCGTTCATTTTTTTAAACGATTTAGCCAGGTCTATTTTTTCCTGTAACATCGGTACATCGTTGGCCCCGGTAACAAGAGTGCTGACAGGAAGGGACCAAACAAAGTGAATGGCTTCCTGCACGGTGGCTACACCTGGAACAATTCTGGGATTTTTTCCACCTTCAAAGTGGGTGGTGCCACCAAAGAAACCTCCGTTTGACAGGGTTTTCATGGCTATAATTCCAATTTCCATTTCTACCAGCGATGGCATCACATTGTTAATGAAACTCTTATAATTTGGATCGAAACAGTTAATTGGCATCTGACAGGTTTCCAAGATATTGGTGCGTTTGAGCATATGCTTGTGGGCATTAAAGTCAGTATGTCCGGTAAAACCAATATACCTGGTTTTTCCCGACTCTTTGGCTTTCCTGAATACTTCCAGCACCTCCTGTTCGATTCTGGCATCCACGTCTCCAGGACTTCTTATACTGTGTATCTGCCATAAATCAACATAATCGAGTTTCATCCTGCTTAGAGATTGTTCAAGTTCTGCTAAAGCCTTCTTTCCACTAGTAGCGGTAGACTTAGTCATGATAAAAGAAACATCCCGATATTTGGGCACCAGGAATTTACCATATCTTTCTTCTGCCAAACCACTTCCGTACGAGTGAGCGTTGTCAAAAAACCTGACACCCCCATCAATGGCACATTCTATCTGTGCCTCTGCCGTTTTTTCGTCACAATGCGCAATATGTGCGCCCCCAATCCCAAGCATCGTTACTTTTTCACCGGTCTTGCCAAGTAACCTTAAGGGTAATAACTCTCCAAACCTATCATTTGGTGGATAGAAGTCACCACTTATTCCCTTGGCAGGCACCAATAGTCCGGCAGTCAATGCTGCCAAAGTCTTTAGAGTGGAACGCCTGGTTTTCATCTATCTGGGGTTTTGGCCGACTGACTTCTTCCTACGTAAAATAGACCTAACCAGATAGAACAATCCTGCCCCCAGTGCAGTGATCAAAACTATAGAAACCAGGGAGTGCAAAAGCAATTCCATTCCTGTTCCATGGTGTTCATGTCCTGGATGCGCCAGCAATAAAGCGGGAGCCAACAAAATAATTGTGGTTAGAAGGTACTTTTTAGTCTTTTTCATTTTCAATTATAATTTTTGATTTTAACTCTATATTCAAAGGTGTTTCCCCTGTTTGTTCTGCTACTTTAAAAACATCACTACTTTCCGGCTTGAATTTATTTTTGCCGGATGGTGTTTTTGATTTTTTAATCTGGACTTGACCGTCCTCAAGACTTACCTTAGTAAATGTCCGGTCCAACTTTTTTTTGTTTACGAAATAGTACCTTAAACCTATAGTGGTGGTGTTTTCTAGAAGGAAGTCGGAAACTTCCTCAAATCCTTTTAGCGGGCAAAACACATTCAGCACAATTCCCGGCCGGCCCTTTTTCATTATAACCTGCTCGTAGTAAAAGTCTGATGCCCCTTTTCCCATCAAAGCAGTTTGGAACTCCTGTCCCAGATATTCCCCGGTCATATCATCAATACTAGTCTGAATCACTACCATTTGGCTTTCATTGGTTTCCCCCTGACATAATGATGCCCTTAATGTGTTGGGGATCTTAAAATCTTTTTGTCCCGGACCGTATCCAATTTTAAGTTCTGTCAATGTTGGTATGGTGAAGGATGGCTTTAAGTATCGTAGGATTGCAGCTCCGGTAGGGGTAGTCATTTCTGATTCAATTTCCCCTTGATAGGTGGGCAGTCCTATTAGTAATTCCTGAGTTGCCGGACATGGGACCGGTAACTTGCCATGGGCGGTATTGGCAAAGCCATAACCGGTGTTGACAGAGGTGCAGTAAGTTTTATCTATCTTCAATCGATCGATTAAATAAGCCGCCCCCACAATATCCATAATGGAATCCAGTGCGCCCACCTCATGAAAATGCACTTTCTCAATATCAACCCCATGCACTTTGGCCTCCGCTTGTCCCAAGGTCATAAAAATAGATTTTGCAATGGACTTGACGTTGTCTGACAGGGTGGATTCATCAATTATTTTATTGATTGTTGAAAGGTGCCGGTGTGCGTGCTCGGCTTTTTCGTTTTCTACAATATTTACATGTTTGCAGGCAATACCATTTTTGTTAACATTCAAAATTTGAACCGCTACCTCACCTTCCAATCCCAACTTTTCCGGCAACTCAATGATGTCATTGTAAGCATCTGCCAATGCGGTCAATGCCCCTAAAAACATATCCCCGCTTATTCCTGCAAAAGTTTCTAATTTAAGGATGGCCATCTATTTGTTATTAACGGAATTTAAAATTCTAAAAGCGGCCATGGCCGCTCCATAACCATTGTCGATATTCACCACACTGATCCCATTAGCACAGCTGCTGAGCATGGAATGCAGTGCTACCGTACCGTCATGGGCTACACCGGTTCCCACACTGGTAGGTACCGCTATGATGGGCTGGGGAACCAACCCTCCAATGGCTGTTGGCAACGCCCCTTCAAATCCGGCAACTACAATAAGCACATCAAATGCCTTAATATCGTCCAACCGGTCGAATAACCGGTGAATTCCGGCAACCCCTACATCCTGGATCTTGGCTGTCCCAACACCTAAGTATTGAAGGCAATAATAGGCTTCGTTGACCACATATTCATCCGAAGTGCCTGCAGAAATTATCCCCACAGTACCAACCAGATTAGATTTCCGGTGCTCCCCCACAATACAGACCGAAGATACCGGGTCATAAAATATACCAGGGAAATCTTTATATAAAAATTTATGTTTTTTAGCCTGAAGCCTGGTGATCAAAATGGATTCACCATTTTCCAAATGAGCGCTAATAATGGAATGCAGGGTAGCTACATCCTTGTTTTGACCAAAAACAACTTCCGGAAAACCCAGTCGTTCCGTACGTTGAACATCAATGTTGTAATTATGATGTCTCATAGGACCACATTCCTGTTTAATTTGCCTGAAACCAGGCCTTCTTCATCTACCTCACACTTGGAAAAGCCAATCTCACTGAAATAATTGCTTATGGCTGGCATATCAGTTTTCAATTTTTCCACTTGATCGGATGCCACTTCTATTCTGGCCATTTCTCCATAGTACCTGACCCTGGAGTCCGGATACCCCAGGCGGATCAAATAATCCTCTGCTTGCTCCACCTGCCTCAATTTGTCCAACGAAATTCTTTCACCGTATGGGAACCGGCTACTCAAACAAGGACTGGCCGGTTTGTTCCAAACAAAAAGATCGAATGATTTGGCAAGTCCTCGTATTTCTTCTTTGGTAATTTCACATTCAATTAGTGGGCTCCTGGCACTGTAATCCTTAGCAGCTTTAAGACCTGGGCGGTAATCCCCGGTATCGCTTAAGTTGTTGCCGTTAATGATGGTATATCCGGAATATTTTCCGTTGTCTGTTATACCCCGTAAGGAGGTGTATAGAGCAGATTTGCAATAAAAGCAACGATTTACCGGATTGCTTAAATAATTTTCATCATGGACTTCTTGTCCGGAAATTTCTTCCAAATAGATATCGTATTTATCACAAAATTCGCGAGCTATTAACAGGTCTCTGCTTTTTAAACTGGCAGAAACCGAAATTACTGCAGGCGCTGAAGCTTTTCCAAGAAACCTTCGGGAGAGAAATGCCACCAGGCAGGAATCTACACCGCCCGAAAGGGCCACCAACACCTTAGGTGTTTTTTGGAACCAGGACTCAAGGATGGCAATTGATGACATTTCTAAATATAATCATTCTTTGATGATATTGCCCATCATTTTTTTATTGAGCAGTTCGAGGCAATTCCATTTGCTTTCACTGAGTCTATGGAGAGATTAAGGGTAGGCAGACCTGAGGTCTCAGAAAATTCGCATCAATATCCCGTCTTCATTTGGAACAAGTTTATCAGGTGTCTCAGCTGCGCCGATTGCTTCAAGCAAATCAATTTCAATGGTATTACAAATCGCATCAAGTGGGACATCCCACCTGAAATTCTCAAAAGTTGAATAGCAAGGAAGGATGATATTTTTTAACACAGCATTCCCACTTGCACTTGTTTGGCAACCTAAAAAATATTACCTAAAGCCTCTAAACAAATAGAGAGCTATGATAGCAAAAGTAAATGATAAGGTAAAAGTTCACTACAAAGGGACTTTAAATAATGGTGAAGTGTTTGATTCTTCAGAGGGTAGGGATCCATTGGAATTCACTTTGGGTGCAGGTCAAATCATACCAGGATTCGAAAACGCCATAATAGGAATGCAGGCGGAAGAATCAAAAACTATTAATATTCCAGCAGCTGAGGCATATGGAGAACCAAAGGAAGAGCTTAGACAAGAAGTTCAAAAAGAACAATTACCTCCGGAAATTAAACCTGAAGTTGGATTACAGCTTATGTCGAAAGCACCTGATGGACAAGAAATTCCTTTGGTTGTTACCGAGATTAAAGAGGATAGCATTATTGTTGATTCCAATCATCCTCTAGCAGGTAAAGATTTAACATTCGAAGTAACACTGATAAGCATAAATTAATAATCAGGCTTTTAAATTACCTGGTGTATACACCTCAGGGCCACTGTGATAGTGTCAAATTAACCAGCGAATACTTAGAACCGGATAACCGACAATCACAACTTCGACTGAAAATGTTTTGGATACGGCCATGGAACGGTAGGTGCAATATTGCAAGTGGTAATTAGGGGTTTCAGGAACCCCTGAGCAAACTCACTTATCAGCCAATAATCCACCTTCAATCAGCGGAATCCTAAAACCTTCCGTTTCCGGAGTGGTATGTTCCCTGTCAAATATTTCAGCGGCTTGCTGAATAATCTCCGGATGGGATTCTGCCACATTGTTTGATTCCGCAGGGTCATTGCTAAGGTTATACAGTTCCAGAGTTGGTTCGTGTTCCCCGTCCTTTAAGTGCTGGCGCACTATTTTCCAGTCACCTATTCGGATGGCTACCTGGCCGCCGTATGCCGGGAATTCCCAATATAGGAACGGATGTTTTTGCTGGGTCTCCAGGCCCAGCAAGATGGGTAAAAAACTGATGCCATCGGTATCAACAGGTTTTTCGAGCTGTAGCAGGTCGGCCAGCGTGGCGAATACGTCGTAGTGAGCCGAAACCAGGTCTGAACTACTACCAGGCGCGATCTTTCCCGGCCAACTGGCAATCATGGGTACCCTAATGCCTCCCTCATAAACAAAGCCTTTGGTGCGGCCATAACCATTTTCAAACGGCCGGGCGCTATTGAAATATACGGCATCCGTACCTCCTGTAAAGGTAGGCCCATTGTCTGAGGTAAACATGATCAGTGTGTTCTGGTAAAGACCTTCTTGTTTTAAGTACTGAATCAGCCGGCCCACGTTTTCATCCAGGTATGAAATCATGGCTGCATAACCGGCATGAGGATTTGGATGCGGGAAGTAACCATTATCGCCCAGGTAAGGTGACTCCTCACCGAATTTCTCAACATAATGGTCTACCCAACGCTGTGGAGCTTGTATGGGGTTGTGGGGAATGGGAGAAGCCCAATACATAAAGAATGGATTATGTTTATTTTGATCGATGAATCCGATCATTTCCTCAAACATCAGGTCCGGCGTATAATCATTCAGGATA
>BQJT01000158.1 GCA_021604845.1 Cyclobacteriaceae bacterium | reverse complement strand
CTTGTCTAAACAAATGAACAAAATCTACTACCTCTCAACCTGCAGTACCTGTAGCCGCATTATGAGTCTAATGCCACTGGAAAAATTTGAACTTCAGGATATAAAAGCAAATCCAATAACTCCCCCTCAATTGGATCAATTGAAGGATCTATCAGGTAGCTACGAATCTCTTTTCAGCCGCCGAGCCATGAAGTACAAGGCCCTTGGTCTTGGTAGTCAGCAGTTAACCGAACAAGATTACCGTAAATGGATTTTGAAAGAATACACCTTTCTGAAAAGGCCGGTAGTAATTTATCAAGGGCAGCTGTTTGTGGGAAGCGCGAAGAAAACCGTTGAGGAATTGCAGGGGCAACTAAACACTAAACATTAAAAACCAGCACTTCATTAGAAGTCTACCCGAATTCTGAAATTGAAGAATCTTTGCGAAAGGTTGTTCGGTACTGCAAACTGACGGTTGTGCAAATCGGTAATCCATGTATAAGAAATAGTATTGTTTGCTCCCAGCAGGTTAAGCACCTCTGCGTTAAGCCATACCGTGTTTATTCCTTTACTGCTACTCTTGCCTGCTCTCATATTTACCAGTTTGCTAAATCCTATGTCCACACGGTTATAGGCACGACCATCAAATTGATTGCGGTATTCAAGATTATTTGGCGGTCCAAACGGCAAGCCGCTGCCGTACAACAAATTCAAATACACTCTTACCGATGGGTCAGTTGGCATGTGATCTTCAAAATAAATACCCAGGGTAATGCGCTGATCGGAAGGCCGTCGTACCGGCCCCTGGTCATCTATGGTTAAATCCTCTGCTGTTTTTAAAATTCCCAGGCTAAACCAGGATTCGGTATTTTCAATAAAAGCACCGCTTACCCTAAGGTCCAGGCCTGCGGCATATGCGGTTGCTATGTTATCGCCGTAGTAACGAATACGGACATTATCTACATCGTAGGGAATTACCTGGTCAAGGTGCTTGTAATAAACCTCTGAAACGAATTTGAAATTTCGATCCCACATCTGGAAATTGTAATCGGCCCCAAGGATGGCATGAATGGAAGATTGCGCCTTGATGTCTGGGTTAATTTCACCCTGAAAATTTCGTAGCTCCCGGTAAAAAGGCGGTTGTTGATACCAGCCGAAAGCGGCGGTAAAGGTTACCGGCCGTTTCCATAACATTTGGTAGGCATACTGCAACCGGGGACTGACCAACCACTGAGCACTATAACTCCAATAATTAAACCGCACCCCGTAGGTTAGCTTTTGATTGGAAGCAATCCAGTAATTATGCTGAATATACCCCTGTAAACGATAAGTATCCAGGTCAATACTGGAGTTGATTGGTGGATTGGGGAACAAAACGAAATCGGCAGAATCGGTAAATTCATATTCATTAAGCCTGTCTTCAATCAATTCCCGGTCGTATCCAAACCCAAATTTTAACTGATTTCGGCTGCCAAATTGTAACTCAGATCTGCTTTGCAGGTTAAAGATTTTAGCATCCAGCAAATTCCGGCCCGAGCGGTAATTCGAGCCCAGTCCCCGGGTTATTGCACATTCATTAAACGTTGTCGATCCTGGATTTCTATCAATATCACATAACCGGTAGGCACCTTCAACATCATAAAACTCCCGCTCCTGAGTGTAAAAACCTGAAGCGATTACACTGGTAGTGAATCTATCGCTGAATCTGTGGTTAAGCCGCAATGCAGATTGATAAGTTTGATATTTCAAAAGATCCTGTCCGTCAAACCCAACGATGAATCGAAAAGGTTGTCCAAAAGTTCCAAAGCTGGTTTCCCTGGTTTCAGGTTCCACCAAATAGCGATTATTGGCATATCCGAGCAGCAGTGAAAGTTCCGTTCTATTCCCATCCGGATCGAGATTGTAGGTCAGATAGCCCTGGACGTCGGTAAACCTGGGCAGATACTCTCCTTTGGTATCCAGTGTGTTAAATAAATACTGAGCGCTTTTATGACGGACTCCGGCTAAATAGGTAAACCTGCGGTTTGCAGTAACTCCTTCAATGTGGGCATTACCGCCTAACAGGCTGACACTGGCGCTGCCAGCGAACTTGGTAGGTCGTTTGTAGGTGATATTTAAGTTTGAACTGAGCTTATCGCCATATTCCGGAGCCCAGCCGCCGGATGAAAATTCAATATTCTCAACCAGGCTGGGGTTTACAAAGCTCAATCCTTCCTGTTGCCCTGCCCTTACCAGAAAAGGGCGATATATCGGAGTATCGTTGATATTTACCAGGTTCTCGTCATAGTTACCACCCCGTACCGAATATGTAGCGGAAAGCTCATTATTACTCACCACTCCGGGTAAGGTTGAAAGTATTTTGTTGAATTCTTCAAATGGAGTGGGAAGTAAACGCGCAGTTTCCGGTTCAACAGTAGTCAAACTGGGTACAAAATCGTCTTCTTGCCTCTTCTCCCTGATTTCAATCTCCTCCATTAATTGGGATTCACTGGTCATCTGCAGATTCAACTGTAAGCTTCCAGATGGCCCTAAGGAAAATATACGACGGATGGTTTGGTAGCCAACATGACTAATGGTGAGGTTTATGGGAACATTTGGTGGTACGGTAATGACAAAATGTCCCAGAGAATCCGTGTTGGTGCCTGTTCCCCGGCCGGTAATTACATTAACACCCTGAATTCCCCGCTGGGCATCATCTACAATCTTTCCTGAAATAATCGCATCCTGAGCATATCCCTGATAAATTGATCCTGAAAAGAACAATAAAAAAAAGATTTTTAACCAGAAAGCTTTATTCAAACGGGAACGTTCTTAAGATCGCTAACTATCTGTGCAGGATCCTGTGCATTGAAAACAAAGCTGCCGGCAACCAGGACATCCCCACCGGCATTTAAAATAGCAGGTGCATTCTTAAGATTAACTCCGCCGTCAATTTCAATTAAAGCATTACTTTCAGAGTTTGCTATTATATCTCTTAGCTCCTGAACCTTATCGTAAGTTTTGTTAATAAATTTTTGACCGCCAAATCCTGGATTAACCGACATAATGCAAACCAGGTCGATATCATTAATTAAATCTTTCAGCAAAGAAACCGGGGTATGCGGGTTCAATGCAACCCCTGCATTGCATCCCAGCTCTTTGATTTGATGAACCACCCGGTGCAGATGATTGCAAGCCTCCAGGTGCACAGTGATATTATAAGCACCACACTGTTGGAAAGCCTCCAGATAGGCTTCCGGGGTATTAATCATAAGGTGAATATCCAGCGGTTTTTGAGCATGTCTGGCAATGGCCTTACATACAGGGATACCAAAAGAGATATTAGGCACAAACTGCCCATCCATGATGTCGAGATGCAGCCAGTCCGCATCACTGCGGTTTATCAATTCAATGTCCCGCTGCAGGTTAGCAAAATCTGCGGCCAGCAATGATGGAGCTATTATTGGTGTCATGTCACAAATATAGTATTATATACATATTTTGGATAAACCGTGCTCGCTGGATTTCAGGGTTTTATTGCTTGATTAGCCGATAGGAATCGGCGGTATCTTCTGTGAGGGCAGTTACTATATAGATGCCACCGGGTAACAAGGGTAACTCGATGGCCTGTTCAGATAAAGCCGGAATATTATTCAGTTGATTTTCAAGGTATTTCTGACCCTGAATATTATGAATAAATAAAGTAAGGCTTGAAATGGGTGTTTCACTCAACAAGTACAGTCGATTCTCCACCGGATTGGGGTACAACTTCAGGAAACGCTCATCTTCAGGGGGGTCATCTATCGTCAGCACCAGTTTTCTGGCCGCCGCATAATGGGGTAACCCATAACCAAGCTGGTTATTTGCTTCCTGGCTAAGGTGCCCCGCCTGCCGGATTGCTTCAAGTACTTCCAGGTAATTATACTCTGGATTTGATTGCCATACCCCAGCTGCCAACCCGGCGATTTGCGGAGCGGCAAAGGAGGTCCCATTGTTAAATACTACATTTCCATTGCGATTAATCACTGCAGTCCGCGCTCCCAGTGCCACCACATCCGGCTTAATACGGCCATCGGCGGTAGGTCCTGTGGAACTAAATGACGCTTTGACAGTATCTTCATCTATGGCCCCGACAGTTATTGCCTCCTCGACATCGGCTGGGGCGGTAATGGTTTTCCAGGAAGAGTTACCCTCATTACCAGCGCTTATGACCAGCACGATCCCTTTCGTGGCAGCCTTACCGGCAGCTTTAGAGATCGCCGCAGTCACTCCATCCATGTCCTGGAGTTGATAATCCATCCGTGGATCATCGAATAGGTGGTATCCAAGAGAAGTGGTGATAATATCCACCCCTGCACTGTCTGCCAGTTCTGCTGCAAACAGCCAATTATATTCTTCTACCCGGTTCTCACCTGAAACATCTTCGGTGACACACAGGATAAAATCGGCATCGACAGCACTTCCTGAAAACATTCCCGGGTCGTCTGCCGCGATTAGCGACAACACTTTAGTGCCATGATCGGCATAACGGTAGATATTCGGGGATTTACCCACAAAATCATAAACCATAACTACCTGATTGTTCTGAAACAGATGACTAAACGCCGGAATCTGGTCAACACCCATAAAGCCGCCATCAAAGACCCCTATTAATAGCTCCTGACCAGTGTTGCCATCCTGTTGCATCACGTCGATTCCCAATAAGTGATTTTGAACTTCAGTCGATTGAATTCGACCATTCTCAGTTCCGTTTTTTACCTTGTATGCATTCCGATTAACACTTTTTAGCGGGCCAGCAGCTACCAGTTCAATCGAGGTAACAAATGGCAGCGCTTCAATATCGGCTAATTTAGAGGAGTCGGTCTGGATAAGTGCCCCGTTCAACCATTTCGTGGGGTATTGGACCAGAACGTTTAATGATTCCAATGAAGCAAGATAATCGCTGTTCACCGGGAGATCTTCAACGGTAATTTGGATGTTTTGTCTGGCCCTCCGGTCAATAGCCCGTTGAGATAGAAACTCAGCCGGATTTTCAATACTAAAACTGTTGTCCTTATCCTGGAAAAAAACCATAAATCGGTGATCCTGACCAAAAACGGCCGATTGGAAGAGTATCCATAGCACTGGTACCAAACGCCAAATTTTATTGTTTTCCATATTCAATCAAGATCTGTTCAAACTTTATGCCGTTTTCCAAGGTTCCCAGACAATCCGGGTCGTCATTACAGAAGTTCAATATACTGGACTTTTTATAAATCAAACCCACATCATTGGCATAAACAGACTGTCTTATATCCTGAAAGATTAGTGTATCCGGGTCATTATGTTCGAAAACTGTAAGTAAATTGGAGAAATCGCCTGCCGGGGTTTCCAAACTCCCTCCGATCTCAGTAATCTCGTATTCATCCTCTGGCAGTGCATTAAATAGATTACCATCCCATACTTTATTCACCTGAATGGGGAACACCATTTTTAAGTACGGGACGTTATTTTCCACCACAATTGCATGATTTTGGTTTTTCCGGGCAGTCCAGACCGAATCCAGCGTCCAATTATCTTGTGGTTGTTGTCTGCTAAACCTGTGTAGTATGAATGTTGGTTCATTTTGAGTTAAGAAAGTATCTGCAACCACTTCCTTAAGTTGAAATTCGGCGGTATCAGTAGGTGTAAAAAGTGAAAATGTAATGCTGTTTACCTGGTACGTGCGGTAAGATCCCAGTTCCAGAGGAAAGTAACTGAGACCTATTGCCTGGAGATCGGGCTGCTGTGGATCTTCACAGGCGACTAAAACCAAAAAAGCTGCACAAAACCATGTGACACGCATATCAGTTATTCTGACTGAAACTGGAAGCAATCCAACCACCTCCTATTACATCCTCGCCTTCATAAAATACCGCAGCTTGTCCAGGAGCAATTGCATGCACCCCTTTGCCAAAAAACACCTTGATGGTATCTCCCACCTGCTCCAGTACCGAGGGCGTTCCTGAATCGTTGTATCTAACCTTTGTCACAGCATCCATTCTCTGCTGGCTGAGTTGCTGGTATTTCACCATGTTGAGCTGGTGAACATACATCCCATCACGTGCAAGTTCGTCAAATGTTCCAAGAACTATTCTATTTTTATCTTTTTGAATTTCAGTAACATAAACCGGATAACCTAAAGCAACACCCAAACCTTTTCGCTGACCTACGGTATAAAAAGGAAAACCCTGGTGCTCGCCGATTACCGTGCCATCTTCCAACACAAAATCTCCGCCATGTACTTGTTCCTCCAGTCCTTCAACTCGTCTTTTCAGAAAACCGCGATAGTCATTGTCGGGTACAAAGCAAATTTCGTAAGATTCAGGCTTACTGAGCAACGCTTTGAATCCCCTGTCAGCAGCCATTTGTCTAATTTCATTTTTGGTGTAACCGCCTAATGGGTATTGTGTTCTGGCCAGGTTTTTCTGGGAAATTCCCCAAAGTGCATAGGATTGGTCTTTCAAATCGTCTTTCCCTTTGGAAATAACGTAACGGTCATTTTCCTGTCTGACATTCGCATAATGGCCGGTGGCCATAAACTCGCAATCAAGCTGGTCGGCACGTTTCAGTAAAGCCTCCCACTTGATATGGGTATTGCAAAGCACGCAGGGGTTTGGTGTGCGGCCGTTTAGATACTCAGAAGTAAAATGATCTATCACATAATCACCGAATTCATCTCTGATATCCAGAATGTAATGAGGGAATCCCAGATTAACCGCAATATTACGGGCATCATTTATTGAATCAAGACTGCAGCATCCGGTCTCCTTTTTTGATCCCCCCGCACTGGCGTAATCCCAGGTCTTCATGGTCATTCCAATTACCTGGTATCCCTGCTCATGTAATAATACCGCAGCCAGGGAACTATCAATTCCCCCGCTCATGGCTACCAGCACCCTTCCCTTCTTGCTCATGCTATTTTTCCTTTATAACTTCTAAATACGCCTCATAGGCTGCCCTAAACTCACATTTTTCCTGCCTGATCTTATTTCCAATCCACTTGGCGGCAGCGATATAGGACAGCTTTTCCCCCGGGGTTGTTCCGGGAAGAACCATATCTACATCTTTTGCTTCTATTAGCTTTTGCTCAGCTTTTTCTAAATCAGACACCAACAGGGTCTCAACCAATCGCTCTAATTCTCTTGATTCCATTGCGAAATAGTTAGTACAAAGATAAATCTTGCTGGTATAAAGTCATAAGTTTACCGGATCACAATAACTTTGCCATTTTACAAACAACCGACTATGGCTTTAAGATCATTGGTTAAAATTAGCTCGGTAACCAACCTCAGCGATGCAAGATATGCGGCCGGCATGGGGGTTGAACTCATGGGGTTTGACCTCAATCCAGATTCTGATAATTACCTGAACCCCGAGTCATTCCATGCGATAACTTCCTGGATTTCAGGGGTTAAAATCGTTGGAGAATTAAATCAGTACCAGGATGAAAAAGTAGCCTATGCAACCCGTGAGTACACCCTGGACTATATCCAGATAAATGCCTCATCCAGCCAGGTGCCCTTAAAAGAGTTACCTATTCCGGTGATAATTAAGATCGAAAACTGCCAACAAAACTTTATTGCAGAGGTGCTGGATCAGTATGGTACGGATCCAAAATGGTACCTGTTGGAACCGCCATCTCCGATGTCAACCACGCTTTTGGATTGGTGTAAACAAAAAGCGGGTGACTATCCTATTATTCTTGGCAGTAACATCGAATTAAATAATTTGGATCAACTATTATCAAATTTTAGTGGCATTGCCTTGAAAGGTGGGCAGGAAATAAAACCAGGGTTTAAAAATTTTGATGAACTGGCGGATATTCTGGAGGCTCTGGAAACGGATTTTTGAATTACGAATTTTCAGGCAGTTGGCCCCTACCCCCTTTTTTGCGTTCATTTAATGCTTTTTGTAGCAGGTACTCAATTTGCCCATTGACACTTCGAAACTCCTGCTGTGCCCATTGCTCCAATTCCTTCAATGTTTCCGCGTTGATTCGCAACGCGAATGCCTTTTTCTTGGTCATAAATCTAAATCCTCTCCCCTGGCTTTTTTAAGGGCTATCCGCAGTGCCTCCGGTCTTTGGGTGCCCAATAACAACCTCTTGCCATTTTTGAACGTCAACTGTAGGCCCTTATTTCCTTTGATAATAATTGCCTTTGACCTACTAAAGGGCTTCGTTTTGTATCCTAATCCACCGAATTCTCTCCAGGCGTTATACTTCCGTATATGAAATTCTTTCAATTCATCATATGTGGCAAGCTTCCATTTCCAAAGCATTGGCGGGTATTTGTAATAAATTCCTTCCGAGGTTATTCTGGTTTCGAACTTTACTGCAAAAACCACGATGCTGGCAAATAGTAAGGCTAAAAAGATTCCCGTCATTGACAACATAATTTCAATTTGCCAAAGTTCTTCCTTAGGCAGAAGCAGGAATGGAATCAAAGTACCTGCAGCAACCACCGCCATTAGCAACTTCATCCAAAGCTGGTCTATTCTTTGACTTTCAGTAAAATATACTTTTGACATACTAAGGGTACAGAGTGCCTGAATTAACCACCGGGGATACATCTTTGTCAGCACAAAGCACTACCATCAGATTGCTAACCATGGCCGCTTTGCGTTCTTCATCCAAATGGATGATGTTTTTCCTGGAAAGATCCTCCAGAGCCATTTCCACCATACTAACCGCTCCTTCCACTATCTTATGTCTGGCTGCTACAATAGCGGTGGCCTGTTGTCTTCTAAGCATGGCCCCGGCTATTTCACTGGCATAAGCCAAATAGCCAATACGAGCCTCTATTATTTTTATACCGGCAATATCCAAACGGTCATGCAGCTGTGCTTCCAATGCTTCATTTACTTCTCTGACACCTGATCGTAAGGTAACTTCAGCCTCTTCATCCTCAAAATTATCATAAGGGTAGCTGCCGGCCAGATTTCTTACCGCCGCATCGGTTTGCACCCTGACAAAACTTTCATAATCATCCACTTCAAAGGCCGCTTTAAAGGTATCTTGAACCTGCCATACCAGGATTACACTGATTAAAATCGGGTTGCCTAGTTTATCGTTAACCTTAACTCTTTCACTGTCGAGGTTTCTGGCCCGTAATGAAATCTTCCTTTTTAAAAACAATGGGTTTACCCAGAAAAATCCATTCTTTTTGATAGTACCCATGTACTTGCCAAATAACGTAAGCACCCTGCTGCTGTTAGGATATACGATGGTAAATCCCACACATAGAAAGATAACCAATGGTATCAAGGCGGTAAACCAGGGGTTTTTCCATACAGCTATGCCCATGATAGCGGTACCTGCAAGAGCCAGCACCAGGACCAAAAGCAGGTATCCGTTACTGGGCTGATAAGATTTTTCGTTGTTCATTTTGTGTAGTTATTTAAGTTTAGGTGTGATATCATAATGATATCATAATAATATACGCTTCAAAAACCAAATAGTTACACCATGAAGGAATAAAGATTGATGCGGGTAATTTATCTGACCGTTCAGAAATTAATAAAAGACTATATTTGGTCAAATAAAGGGCTAGCTACCACCAGATGAAGGGACATTTAAGGGCAGCAATTTTACTGTTTCTGGTAAATTTCCAGCTTTTTGCACAATCGGATGCAACCATTGCCGGCCAGATATTGGAGCAGAATGAACCTGTTCCGTTCGCATCGGTCACCCTATCACTAGCCGATGACCATTTTGTCAATGGTGTGATCACAGATGAAAACGGGCACTTTGAAATCAAAGGATTAGCACCCGGGACCTATACCCTCTCCGTTTCTTTCGTTGGCTATGACCCATACCAGAGCAAAATTCTAATAGGAAAACTCAACCAAAACTATGATTTGGGAAAAATCGAAATTAAGCCTTCCATCACTAATCTGGACGAAGTAACCGTAGCTGGAATCAGAGAAGTGATAAGCTCCGGCCTGGACAAAAAAACCTTTAATATGGACCAAAATATCGCTCAATCAGGTGGTTCAGTAATGGACGCAATGAAATCCATGCCCAGTATCTCTTTTGACCAGGATGGGAAAATTATTTTAAGAGGTAGCGATAAAGTCATTGTATTAATTGATGGTAAGCAGTCAGGTCTTACCGGTTTCGGCAATCAGAAAGGCTTGGATAATATACCTGCAGCCAATATTGAGCGGATTGAGATTATAAACAATCCTTCGGCAAAATATGATGCGAACGGGATGGCAGGAATCGTAAACATAGTTTATAAAAAAAATAAGGAAACTGGTTTACACGGCAGCGTAGGGTTCACTTATGGATTAGGTGCTTTAACCAGGCGAACAGACGATTTGCCTTCGGAATTGGGTAGTTTCTCTCCCACACCTAAGTATATCCCAAGTTTGGACCTGAACTATAAGCATAGTAAATATAGTTTTTATCTACAATCAGAAGTACTCTTTCAAAAGAGACTACCTAACAACGAGTTTACCACCCGCTACTATGATGATGGCAGAATCATCGCTTCACAGGTGCCTGAAAATCGCAAGCAAACACATTATATAGTAAAAGGCGGTATTGATTATCAAATAAGCCAAAATGATATAATATCATTTTCCGGTATATATGATTGGGAATCACATATAGATTCTGCACAGGTTCCATACATTGATGTTGACGACGATATCCGGAGTCGGTTTATCAGCTGGCATGAAGAAGAAATCACCGGTTATATGAACTACCTACTTCACTATGAACATAAATTCAAGCAGACCGGGCATTCCTTAAACACGCACCTCCAATATTCGCAGGGATGGGAAGATGAGTCTTATTTTATTAATGATAGTTCTGAAATAAGACCTGATGGCAGGGACATCACCCATGTTTTAGGGACCGAACACACAACCAGCCTTAGCGGAGATTATACCAAACCTTTGTTTTCGGGCAGGGTCGAAACCGGCATGAAGATTCAAATACGACGCTTACCTGTTGAATATAAACAGGAACAGGGTGAAAACACTATTTTATATCCCGGTTTGGGAAACTGGTCGAAATGGGGTGAATCGATTTATGCTGGTTATTTTAACTGGGTCCATGAAAAACAAAAATACGATATTGAAGCAGGCCTTAGGACCGAATATACCAGAGTATTTTACCATATGGACCCGTCCAACACCTACTACCAGCAAGACGACACCTATGATTATTTCAGGCTATTTCCCAACATCCGCCTTGGATATAAATTGAGCGAAGACCACAAAATTTCCATTTTTTATAACCAGCGAATCGACCGGCCCGGTGAGCCGGAATTGCGAATATATCCTAAGTCCGATGACCATGAACTGG
>BQJT01000157.1 GCA_021604845.1 Cyclobacteriaceae bacterium | reverse complement strand
GTTTTCTAATTCCTTGGCGCTCGCCAGCAGATCGGGCTGATAGCTGGGAGCAAATCCTGCGAATTGCGATGAAATTTTATTAGTATTTGTTTTGCTATTGCCAAGCGAGCCTGCCGAAAAGGCATAGCTAATTGGGTATTTTTCAAGTAGATAATTACTGGTATTGCCTTTTCTTTGGTCCAATGCACTATCCTGAAGTACTTCAAAAGGAATTATTGATAAAATTCCGTGCGGTATAATAGTTAACTGCTGGTTCGTCCTTATATAATCATCCAATGGAGTAATTAATTTTGAATATAAGTGCCAGGATGTAGGTTGAATGTCTTGCTTTGAAGCTTTTGTATTGATTTTATTCCTTAATGCCCGAACTGAGTCTGAAAAATTCACCGAAATTGGTATAGCTGTTGCCTCGAATCTATCCGAGGTCAGGATAAAACTATATAACTTTTTGTCCGTATAGAAGTACTCAACAACGGTACCCTGTGGGAGGCTTGATTGTAGTTGATCGATGGAAATGGAATCTTCCTGGTATTTGAGATTGAAGTATTGTGAATACTGAATTTCTAAATCTGTCACCAGGGAATCATAGGTGCGGTTGGTAGTAAACAATTCATTTTGGTATTTTAATATTAAGGCTGAGTCTCCGTTTATTCCCTTGCTTTTTTCATCTTGAAGTATTGATTGAAACCTATTTCGGTCCGCTTTTATCTCAGTTTCCAATTTCAGTAATTCGGGTGGAACATTCCCGAAATTCTGTGCTGTTTCTTCCGCAATAGCCGTCCTGAGCACTGCTGCTTTGCTTCTATCAGAAAACATGAATGCCTCTTCCAGATACTTTCTATCCCTGGTGAGGTCAAACAGTGTAAAACATATTTCCACCGCTTTGCTATAGACTTCATTAGTCCTGGTAGCCTGTTGAAGTTTGTC
Source organism: Cyclobacteriaceae bacterium (assembly GCA_021604845.1). Lineage (GTDB taxonomy): Bacteria > Bacteroidota > Bacteroidia > Cytophagales > Cyclobacteriaceae > SZUA-3. The sequence continues at coordinate 10,392 of BQJT01000157.1, read as the reverse complement.
TTCGATTGATAACCGCTCCCTGCGGATTTCTGTGATTAGCTGATCAGCCAGGCGTAGGGTTTGCAACGCATTCTCCAAGGCTTCAATCTGTAAATACTCCTGATATTGTTGCTGGAACAAGCCAGCCTTTATTTCCAGCAATCTACGGAAAGTGCCGTGGCTAAGCGATTGCATACCCGATGGATTGGTCTCGATATTAACATTAGAAAAATCAGCAGTATTGGAGATCAATCCTTGTTGACAGAATTCTAAGGCCTGATCAATTTTTTGTAATTTTCCCGCGCTTCGTGCCAATGACAAATAGCATCTGGCCAGCAGGGGATTCTTGTGCCCAACCTGTACTTCGAGTAATTCCTTTGCCTTATTTGCATAAGATTGTGCCTGTAATGGTTCGCCCATTTCAAGATAGTTCAAAGACAAACTAAGATTCAATCTGGCGATATCAATATTTCCCATCCCCGGGTTCTGGTTAATCACCCGATCGCACTCCCCGAAATAATAGATGGCTTTTTCAAATTTGCCGGCATTACTGTTTAACAGCCCCAGATTATGATAGACTTCTATTAGACTAGGGTTCTTAGTGCCGAAATGCTCCACAAATATTTTCTCGGATCTGAGGAAGTATTCTTCCGCCAGATCAAAATTACCTAACCGTGAATGTACTACCCCCAGGTTACTGGAGGTCTCTCCGACATAGGGGTGATTCCCTCCCAAATTTTCCATGGTAATTGACATCTCCTGTTCAAAGTATTCACGTGCAAGATCATACTTGTCCAGGTCCAAATAGGTAGCCCCGAGATTCAAGTATAAATTTGCTATCTGTTGATCGCGTGGTTCAAGGTGCTGCTTATAAATTTCCAGTGCTTTAAGTTGGTTTTCTAAAGATCTGTAATGGTCGGATTTGTGTAAATAGTTAACTCCCAAACTGTTAAATACCTTACCAATGGATACTGAATCACCATCATTTTCAAGAAAGATGTTCAGTGCTTTCTGGTTTATTTCTATAGCCTGATCAAATTGACCGAGATAGTCCTTAATGATACCCAGTGTGTGATAGCAACCAGCAAGCCGTTGGTCGGGAGCTTCAAAATGATCATTAAAAGTATCTATTGCCATCTTTACAGTTTCCTGGGCTCTTTGCAAATCCCCGGCAAACCTGAAGCAATCCCCTGCACCATTTAGAGCATCAATGTAGTCTTCCCAGCGATTTGTATTACTATAAATAGTGGCAGCATCCAGGAAGTATCGACTTGCTTCACTATAGCTTCCTTCCCGTCTGCTTTTCTCGGCAGTTTCTTCCCAGATTCGTGCTTGAATGGTATCGTTGTTGGGTTTTTGTATATAAACAGGGGCCGATTTCAAAGGAGGGCCTTGACCGGTAAATGCTCCAATCACTAAAATAATCTGGAATACAACTTTTGTTACTGTCATTTTTTCATTCAAAACAAAGTGGTTACCATTTGCTCACTATAAACAATTGCCGGCTCCTTTGTTCATTTCCGTTCCACCAACTGCATTAACATTTCATTTTTTCAAGATTATATACAAACCAAATAGAAGAATTATTAATACTGAAAACACCCATATCAGATTCCGGTTGGCGGGCTGCTGTAGTGGTTCCGGGTCACCCTGTACAATAAAGTTTGCCCAGTAAAATGGATGGGCAAACAGATCATCGGTGGTGGCCAGGTATTCCATTTTAGCTTTTCTGAGTGCCTGGTCTTTCGACAACCCGGATGAAAGGCCTTCATAAAACAAAGACATTAATCTAGCAGTAGCCTGGTCTTGGGCAGGCCATAAGCTCATTACTATGCTGGGGCACCCGGCATAGGCAAAGGCACGCCCCAAACTCATTATCCCTTCTCCGCCAATAAGTTTTCCGTAGGCTGTATTACATGCACTCAAAACTGCTAGATCAGCATTTAAATTCAGGTCGTAAATTTCCCGGGCCTGTAGGTAGCCATCATCCGGGGAGGAGCTCTGAGTTTGGCTAAATATAAGTTTAGAGTGGAGTGGGTTCTGCTGATCCACTATAGCATGCATTGCCAAATGCAGTACTTGGAAATTCCCTGATATGGATTTGAAATTCGTTTCGGTAGCTTTTTCCCCGGAAAAAGTTTCAGCTTGACTGAAGTAGGTGGCTGCAGCTTTAACCTCATCCTCTGTATAGGCTAGTTCAGCCAGTTCATTTCTTAGATTTCCATAAGGTTCCAGCTCTTCAGATCTAACCAGAAGCGCTTGTTTATAGCTCGGAGCAAAACCAGCAAAATGGGATTGCCACTGTTTTGATTGGCCCTGGTAGTCCTCCATCGAACTTATTGAAAAAGCGTAGGTTACGGGGTGGCGATTTAATAAATAATCAGCTTCAAGTATATTGAACGTGGGCTCCCTAGGTGGCTTGATCAGTACGTCAAAAGGTATTACCGCCAGCAACCCGTGCGGGACGATGGTAAGACGGTCTCCTTCTCTAAAATGATTTTCCACCGGTGATATTAAAAGTTTGTAGAGCGTTTCTGATGTCGCGATAAATTCGTTCTGTGACCCGCTGCTACTTAATTGCTCCCTAAGACTAATGATTAGTTCCTGAAAATTCTCAGAAATTGGAGTGGACCTTGCATCATAGCCCGTATCGTTTAGCACGAAGGTGTACAAAAGGTCATCAGAATAAAAATACTCGACTACCGTCTGCCCGCTAAGCATTGCCTGAAATTGGTCCAAATCCAATTCAGGTTCATGGTGTTTAAGTTGGAAATATCTTGGATATTGTGATTCAAGGGATAAAATTAGTGAATCATAAGTCCGATTTGCGACAAAAAGATTTCCCTGGTATTTTCTGAGTGCGGAGGAATCCGGTTGCTTCTTACTTTGTTCGGTTGCGATCCTGGTGCGGAAATAATTTCGGTCTGCTTTTAGGTTTCTTTCCACCTGTAGCAACGAATCCGGTATGTCTCCAAAGTTTTGCGCAGCATCTTCCGCGATAGCCTGTTTGAGTATTGAGGCTTTGCTTTTATCCGCGTAATAAAGTGCCGTCAGCAAATATTGGTCGTCTCCTTCGACTGAATAAAGTTGATAGGAAGTCTTAACTAGTTTTTCATAGACAAAGTCAGTTTGTTCCGCCAGGTTCAATTTGTCCTCAAAGGGAACCTGTTCACGTTGAATGGCATCAGTTAGTTGGTCAGCTAATCGCAAAGTTGACATAACCAACTCCAGTTGCCCCACATTATCATTTTCAAGATATCGTTGATAGAACAGATCTGATTTAAGGTCTAGCAGGCTTAAGTAAGTACCAGGGTTAAATGAGTCTATAGAGGTAGGGTTTTGATTCACCTGATCGGAGGAAAAATCATTAACTAACGCTACCAGACCCTGTTGGCAAAGCACCAAAGCCTGTTCCTGGTCTCCCTGTTGTTTGGCGCATTCAGCCAGCACTAAATAACTTCTCGCCACCAGCAGATTTTTATCACCGAGTATGTTGCGAAATATACCCAGAGATTGCCTGGCATAGTCTTCAGCGGTTTCCAATTGATGGAGTTTTAAATGGTGTTGTGAAATGTCATAGTATATCTTACCCATTTCAACATGCTCATTTCCGAAATTATGCGCTATCACTTTCCTGGCACTGGTGAAATAATCTATGGCCTTTTGATTGTTACCCATATCACTATAAAGAACTGCCAGGTTATGATGTGCGTCGATAGTATAGGGGCTGTTGTCCCCGAAGTGACGGCTCGCTATGTCAAGGGATCTTTCAAAATAGGATTTCGCCAATTCAACATTTCCTAATTGGGCATGGATGGAACCTAGATTTGTACAGGTTTCAGCAACATATGGATGATCTTGTCCCATGTTTTTAGTGGTGATCGCTAATTCCTGCTCCATGTATTCCTGTGCAAGTTGATACTTACCCAGGTCGATATAGACCGTTCCTATGTTCAAATACATATCCGCGATTCTTTGATCATCCGCTTCCAGTATTTCCTGAAAGATGGTTAGCGCCTCAAAAAATCTGTCAAGTGACCTTTTATAATCCCCCCTGTTCAAATAGTTTACCCCGAGACTGTTGTATACATCACCAAGTGCCTGCTTCGGTTTGCCGGACAACTGTAAATGTATCGACAGTGCTTTCTCATTAAATTGTATGGCTTCATCCTGTAGCCCCTGGTAATCCTTTATTATACCCATAAGGTGATAGGCATTGGCAGACTGTAACTGAGGTCCTTCAAGATAGGATTCACAAGCTTCTATTGACCTTTGCGCGATTTGTTCAGCTAAGCTAAAGTCTCCCGCCCGACGATAGCTGTCGGCTTCAAATCTGAGCATATCAATATAGGTTTTAAAGTTACCTCCTTCAAAAAATAACCTGGCAGCCTGTGCGTAATAGTATCCTGATTTCCGGTAATCACCTGCTTTCAAGGCTACTCTGGCGGAATCGCGGTACGCGCTGGTCCGGACAGTATCGGTGTTAGTTAGAATAGCGCCAGAGCGTATTTCTGCAGGCGGCATACCTATGCAGTCCCAGACCGAAATGGTCATCAAAAACAACACCATCAGATTCCTGATAGCATATCCGGTTAAGACTATATTGATTTGCTCATACATGCTACCTACACCATCAGAACCTATTTTATTTCGTTCAACAGTTTTTCTGCTAACCTCGAATAGTTTCCATTTTCCATTTGTTGTAGCTGTTGCAGTTCTGATTTGGCCTTTGCAATTTGGTCTAGTTTCAGCAAGTTGAGGCTGAGATACCATTTTGCGGCGGTATAGTATTCATTTGAGTCGGTTTTGGTAAGTGACTGAAATAGCGACAAGGAACTTTGATACTGTTCAAGCAATAGATAACAAACACCCGTATAAAATAACGCCCCATAATGATCCGGTTCCACTTCAAGCACTTGTTGCAAATGCTCAAGGGCCAACGCGTAATTTTGCTGGTCATACGCCTCCATAGCTTCTATCAACTGTTCATCGGTCAATTGACCTCTCACACTAATGTTGTTTGGCGGGGCTTCCAGGTAGGACAGGTAAAGCGATTCCGAACTGGGGTTTTGAAACCAAAATAGGTAGCCCAGGAATGTGGTGGATACGATCAACAGGACGGCGGCTACCCCATAACTTTTTCGCCACCAGGTCAATGTTTCCGATGCTGATTGGTACTCATTTTGAACCGATTTCAGGTCACTTTCAAAAAGTTCTATTTCAGGGTCCAGTGCCAACTGGGAACCCCTTATGATTTCGAACCGACGGGCAAATACGGAATCTTCTTTCAATCGGTTACTTACCATGGACCTGTCCTCAGGGGACAGATCTCCGTTAAGGTAATCTTCTATAAGTTTAATGTCCTGTTCCACGCTAATTGACCTTTAACTCATTGAAAACCGGATCTGTTTCTATTGAAGAGATCAGTTTCTTTTGGCACATAAACTTCCGTTTCTTTGCATATTTCTCCGAAAAACCCATCAACTCCCCGATTTCTCTTAAGGAATGACCTTTCAAAAAATAACTTAAGAGTTCTCTGCAGTCATCTGATAATCTTTTAAAGTGCTGACGATACAATTGATATTGTTCGTGTTTGGTTAGATCATCCATGTAAACAGGATGATTTTCCTCGAGTAGCTGGGTGTCTACCACCATTTTGGGTTTGGTTCGTTGTTTTCTCAACACCATCAGCCACTTATTTCGACTGATAGCATATAAGTAGGTTTTAAATTTACTGGTGAGTTTTAACTCATCGGTTTTTAGTTTTTCAAATATCACCACCAAACTTTCCTGAAAGATATCACTCGCATCTTCTTCACTTCCGGAGTTCTTAAGGATAAGCTCCTTAATCATGGGGAAGAACTGTTGATATACATATACCAGAATGGTTCTATCCCTGCTCCTGATACCGTCTAATATCTCAGGGTCGGTTGGGCTGATATTCACTACTTAATTGCAAAAAATCGAATATGGTTACCCATATTAATAAAATTATCTCCAAATTCCCTTAACCACCAAATGTATAAATGACTAATGAAAATATTTCAACAAAAGTTGAACTTTGACAACCTGAAGCAGTTTTAAAATATATGAGTTACTTTCTTCCACTTTTCCCACTCAACCTGGTCGCATTTCCACAGGAAAAGTTGAACCTGCACATTTTTGAACCGCGTTATAAGCAGTTAGTAAACGATTGTTGGCAAAACGATAAGCATTTTGGTATTCCATCCTATGTTACCAACCGTATAGAGTATGGAACAGAAATGGAGGTCATTGAGATATTTAAAATATATGATGACGGTAGATTGGATATCAAAACTGTTGGGCAGGGTATTTTTAAAGTAGAACAATATTCCAACCCCTGGGCTGAAAAACAATATGCGGGAGGACAGGTAGAAACCATAGAGCTTATTTGGGATAAAACGTCTGCTAAATTTGAGCTGCTTGATTTACTGGACCAATTATATGGAAAGCTGGATATTGGTAGGGAGGTAAAGTATGATATGGAAACTCCTGTTTATTACCTGGCACACAAAGTGGGGTTGAGCAAAGCTCAGGAATACCAGCTACTTCAGATTGCACGTGAAAGCCAGCGGGTAAAGTTTCTGATAAAGCATCTGAAAAAATTGCTGCCCAAGCTTAATCAGGCAGCTCAAATCCGCGACCGGATCAGGATGAACGGTCATTTCCGTCATATGGATTCACTTGATTTCTAAAAGCAGGAATTTTTGTAGTTTGGGGCTATGAAAATTCTGACCACTGATCAGATCCGGCTGGCTGATAATTACACCATAGAGAACCAGCCTATTGAATCCATCGAGCTGATGGAGCAAGCCTCAATGTCATTTGTGGAAGCTTATTTGGATCTTCCAGTGGGTCAGTCGCCAGTTACTGTGGTATGTGGTCCGGGAAACAACGGCGGGGACGGTCTGGCAATTGCCCGGCTGCTCTCCCAAAGGAATTTTGAGGTTGAAGTATGGCTGATACAAACCGGCTCCGGTTTATCTGTAGATTGTAAACTAAATTTAAAACGATGGCGTGATTTCGGTACCACCATAGAAATCAATTCAGCAGAGCAACTTAAGGAACTGACCCTTAAGCCAGTGGTTATTGATGCCATATTTGGGTCAGGGATCAGCCGGGGAATATCAGGCCTGCTTGCGGAGGTGATTCAATTTATCAATGAGTCAGCCAGCCAGGTGATTTCAGTAGATATGCCTTCCGGACTATTTGCTGATCAACCGAATCCCAAAGGGGAAATTGTGAGGGCTGATCACACCATAAGTTTTCAGGTACCCAAGTTGGCTTTCTTTCTTCCTCAAAATTATAAATACGCAGGTGACTGGCAGGTGGTGGACATAGGATTGGATAGGCGCTTCATCGATAGCCTGCAGAGCAACTGGGAATCGGTCGATCAATTATTGGTGTCAGCCTTTAAAAGGAAGCAAAACAGGTTTGCCCATAAGGGTGTGTTTGGGCATGCGCTTTTGGTTGCCGGTTCCAAAGGAAAGGTTGGAGCGGCTATTTTGGCTGCCCGGGCCGCGCTTCGATCAGGACTGGGGTTGCTTACGGTACATATACCAGACTGTGGTTATGTGGCTATGCAGACTTCAGTACCAGAGGCAATGTGCCAGGTGGATGCTGATCAGGAAGTAATTACAGAGGTAAAGGAGGTGGCCAAATACCAGGTGATTGGCATCGGCCCGGGGCTGGGTCAGCAGGCCGAAACCGTTAAATCAGTGATGCAAGTGATTCAAGAGGCCCGTTACCCGCTGGTGGTTGATGCGGATGCGTTAAATATCATGAGCAGGCAGGCAGCCGGTATGACATCGCTACCGGTTGACTCAATATTAACCCCACATCCCGGAGAGTTTACCAGGCTGGCCGGTGAGGTCAAGGATGATTACCACAGGCTGCAGATACAGCTGGAATTTGCCCGAAAATTCCGGGTGATATTGATCTACAAAGGAGCTTATACCACCGTAGCCACACCGGACGGTCGACTATTCTTTAACACCACCGGAAACCCCGGAATGGCTACCGCCGGCAGCGGTGATGTATTGACCGGAATAATTACCGGGTTACTGGCCAGGACCCGTGATCCGGTATTGGCAGCAGTAGTAGGCGTGTTTCTTCATGGTGCGGCAGGTGACCTGGCTGCTGAAGATCGATCGGCATTTTCAATGACCGCAGGGGACATTATCGACCATATTGGCGCAGTAATTAAAAAAATGAACCTACAGTTGTAATGTTTTTAACAAAAATTAACGGTAACGAACAAAGTATAGGATTATTATTTCTTATTTTTGTATAGAGAACACCAACCAACAGGTTCTTTTTACCGTTTAATAAAAAACTGGAATATTACAATTAAAAACGGAACAATTTGGTTTAATTTTTGTTATATTAAGGTATATGAAGAGACTCTTACTGTTAACTACCACCATCCTAATTACAGTCGTGATTGGATTCGCTCAGGAATCCAGCGAAGGGGAGGGGTATGTAGGAGAAAATAATGACCTGATCCAGAGATCGTTGGATTTAGAACAGACCGTAGAAGTATACCCAAACCCTGCAGTTGATTTCTTAAATATTGATGTTAAAGGTGAAGAAGTGGTCCGGGTGGATTTCGAAGTATACGACATCATCGGGAATTCCATTGAGGTCAGACCTGAAAAACTAACCACCAATAAATACCGGGTTCCGGTAGGTGATCTTCATTCGGGGTATTACATGCTGATCGTTAAAGATCCTTACAGCCGCTACCGGCAAATCTTCAAATTCGGAAAAAGATAGGGCTAAAATTCTGCACTTCCAGGTGTGCGCGGAAAAGGAATTACATCCCGGATATTGTTCATTCCGGTAACAAACTGTACCAATCGTTCAAAGCCCAGTCCAAAGCCGCTGTGAGTGATGGTTCCGAACTTACGCAGATCGAGATACCACCATAATTCTTCCTCAGGAATATGCATTTCTTTCATACGCTTTTGAAGATATTCCAGTCGTTCCTCACGCTGTGACCCGCCAATTACTTCTCCGATACCCGGAAACAGTACGTCCATAGCAGCAACCGTATTATCGCCATTTGAACGCATATAGAAAGCCTTGATGTCTTTAGGGTAGTTGTAAATAATAACTGGTTTTTTAAAGTGCTTTTCCACCAGGTATCTTTCATGTTCGGATTTCAGGTCACTGCCCCAGGCATCGATTAGGAACTGGAATTTTTTCTTCTTATTTGGCTTGGAATTTTTTAAGATCTCAATGGCTTCTGTATAGGTAATTCGTTCGAACTGGTGTTCGCTAACGAATTTAAGTCGATCTATAAGACTTAATTCCTGACGTTGGTGCTGTGGTTTCTGCTGCTCTTCCTGGGTGTCCCGTTTATCCAGGAATTCAAGATCATCAGCGCATTTGTCCAAGGCATAGTTTACCAGGTATTTCAGGAATGCCTCGGCCAGATCCATGTTATCGTTATTGTCGTACCAGGCCATTTCCGGTTCAATCATCCAGAACTCCGCCAAATGTCTTGAAGTATTTGAGTTCTCTGCGCGGAAAGTTGGACCGAATGTGTAAACCAGACCCATGGACTGGGCAAATGCTTCAACTTCCAACTGTCCGGAAACTGTAAGATTCGTCTCTTTTCCAAAAAAGTCCTTGCTGTAGTCTACACCGCCTGCTTCGTTAACCGGGGGATTCAGGGGATCCAGGGTAGTAACTCTAAACATCTCACCAGCGCCTTCGGCATCGGATCCGGTAATGATTGGGGTATGGATATTATAAAAACCCCGGTCGTTAAAGAACTGGTGCACAGCAAATATCATCGCATGACGCAAACGAAAGACCGCTCCAAATGTTTGACTCCGTGGACGGAAATGGGCAATTTCCCTTAAGAACTCCAATGAATGTTTCTTTGGCTGCAAAGGGTAAATCTCAGGGTCAGCTTCACCATCCACTATAATATTCTCAGCCGCCAATTCCACTGTTTGCCCTTTTCCATGCGACGTTTGCAGGATCCCGCTCGCGGAAATACTGGCACCGCTGTTAATGGTACGAAGTAGTGTTTCACCTAACTTTTCCGGGTCACCGACGATTTGAACATTTTTAATGGTTGACCCATCGTTCAGTGATATAAATACTACATTTTTGCTCTCCCTTTTGCTTTTTACCCAGCCCTGGACCCTAACTTTTTGGTTCAAACCAGCGCCTGAGGTTAATTGTGAAATGCTATACTTAGTATAGGTCACTGCCCTGAAAACTTTCGTTGAATTTTACTTAAATACTTACTTTCTCTAACCAAAACAAGCTGGTCAAACTATATTGCAGGCTGGCTCGTTATTGATTAAATTAAGCGAGTGCAAAACAACTATAATTTTGCTGTTTCTGCAAAGAAACAAAGAATTATAATAAATTTGT
>BQJT01000156.1 GCA_021604845.1 Cyclobacteriaceae bacterium | reverse complement strand
AAATCACCAACCTCAGGATCATTCGGGCTCAAAGGAATTACTGGCGGAGTTAAATCAGCTTGACAGCTTTACGGAAACACACCAGGACCGTTTGAATTTGGAGGTCAGGGCTATCTTTGCCCGAAATTGTTATCAGTGTCATAGTGAAAACAAAAAGAAAGGAGAGCTGGTGCTGGAGCACAAGCGCGGTGTTTATCAAGGAGGTGAATCCGGTGAAATAATTGTGGCAGGTTCTGCCAAACAAAGTGAATTGTTCCGCCGTGTTTCCTTACCGTCCAGCCATGATGAAGTAATGCCCAAAAAAGGAAAGGTATTAAAAGATCATCAGATCGCCCTGATTAAACTTTGGATTGATAATGGTGCCCATTGGTCCGACCGGGCATTAGAGATTTTTCCGGAAGCTCCTTTGGCCTTATCGAAACCGGAATTGCCAAAATCTTCCAGCTTCTATCATCCGGTTGACAAGCTGGTTGATGTTTATTTCGATGAACATAAGATATCCTGGGCAGATCCTGTGAGTGATCGTCTTTTCATGCGAAGGGTTTATCTGGATGTTATCGGGCTATTACCTGAACCAAAAGCAGTTGCTTCGTTTATTCAGGATGAAAACCCCAATAAAAGAGAAAAACTGGTTGACGCGTTACTTAACCAGGATCACCAATATACACAGCACTGGTTAAGCTTCTGGAATGATCTTTTGAGGAATGATTATTCGGGAACAGGGTTTATAACCGGAGGGCGAAAACAAATCACAGATTGGTTGTATCAATCCCTGGTAACCAACAAACCGTATGATCAAATGGTCAGGGAATTAGTAAATCCTTCTGACCAGTCTGAAGGATTTATTAAAGGAATTCAGTGGCGTGGGGTGGTAAATGCCAGCCAAAGGACAGAAATGCAAGCAGCCCAGAACATCAGTCAGTCTTTGATGGGAATGAACCTGAAATGTGCTTCATGTCACAACAGTTTTGTGAGTAATCTAACCCTGGAGCAGGCATACGGATTTGCTTCTGTATTTGCAGACTCGGCACTGGAACTCAACCGTTGCGATCAACCAATGGGGAAATTTGCCAAACCGGAATTCCTTTACAGCGAATTGGGAACAGTAGCTGCTGATTGTGTCAGAGAGCGACTAAATAATCTGTCGCGTGTGATCAGTAAACCTGAAAATGGACGATTGTATCGCACCATTACCAACCGGATCTGGAGACAGTTGACTGGCAGAGGTTTAGTGGAGCCTGTGGATGAAATGGACAACCCGCCCTGGGATCCTCTATTGCTGGACTGGCTGACGAGTGATTTTATCGATTCAGGTTACGACCTCAAACATCTTATTAAGAGGATTATGACCTCCGGAGCTTACCAATTACCCTCTGTAAATTATAAGGAGGCGGCTGAGCTGGTTTCAAACCGGTATGTTTTTAAGGGACCGGTGATTCGCCGTCTGTCAGCAGAGCAGTTTGCGGATGCGGTAAGCCAAGTGATCGCCCCGGTCTATCATGCCGTAGCATATAACCCTGAAAAAAACGAATTCTCTACCGATCGAATTTGGCACAGGGAAATAAAGTATGATCGGGACGTGCTCCCGGAACCTGGGGATCGATACTTTCGATACCTATTCGAGTTAGAGGATGTCGACATACAGCAAGCTCCATTACTTATTTCCGTGGATCATTCATATCAGCTGTTTATTAATGAGCAACTCGTTTCCTCAGGTGCCGACTGGAGAAAAGTAGCTAAACTCGATGTTTCGAATTATTTACAAAATGGGCGAAATATTATCGCATTGAAAGGAACCAATGAAGGTAAGATAGCTAACCCGGCAGGGATATTATTAGCCATGAAAGTAGTTACTCAAAGTGGTGATACCTTGATGATAAACTCCGGAAAAGAGTGGAAAAGCACCGATAAAGAACCTGTTGCGGACTGGCTGTCTGCGGAATTCAATGATACTGATTGGATCCCGGTAAAAAACTACGGTTCCAAACATTGGGACCAGTTGGTCGACCTTAATTTCAATCACTCAGGTTCGCATTTTGCACGAGCCAGCCTGGTTCGTCAACACCCCTTCATGAAGGCATTGGGCCGGCCTACCAGGGAAAATGTAACCACCACAAGAAATGATCAGGCTACATTGTTACAAGCCCTTGAGTTGACCAACGGCAGCTATTTCAACCAGGTATTGGCTGAAGGTTCAATCATCTGGTTGGACCAATTTCAGGGAAATGGAGAAACAATTGCCACTAACTTGTATTTGAAGTCATTCGGAAGAAAACCAGACAATAGGGAAATGAAAATTATCAATACTGCTCTGGGAGATACACCAGATCAGCAATCGGTTCAGGATGTATTTTGGGTCACCGTTTTATCACCGGAATTTCAATTTATATATTAATGCCAACATATCGGCTCATGAAATAATGGATAGCAGATTTAAACCAGAACAAGCAATGGAAAACGCCTTTCGGTCTCGTAGAAATTTCCTGAAAAAGATGGGCAGCGCCAGTATGGCAGCAATTTCCACTACTATTCCCTCTGCCAGTTTCCTCAGTGCCTGCACCAGGTCCAGCGTAGTACCCTCAACCGCCGACACGGTGATCCTGTTGTGGATGGCCGGTGGCATGGCCCATACCGAAACTTTTGATCCCAAAACTTATGTGCCCTTTGAAAAAGGTGTTGAGAGTAAAAAAGTGCTTAGCACTTTTCCCAAAATTCCTACGGCACTTGACGGATTATATTTTAGTAAGGGGCTGGAGGCAATGGCACAGGTAATGGACAAAGGGACCATTATTCGGTCCTACAGATCGGCCGATCTTGGGCACATCCTCCATACCAGGCATCAATACCATTGGCATACATGCTATGAACCCCCACAATCTGTTCAGGCACCCCATTTAGGAGCCTGGATTGCCAGGGAAAAAGGTCCGTTAAACCCGGTAATACCACCATTTATAGCCCTTGGGCAGCGATTTACCGTTGGAGAAGCAGAAGAGTTAAAAGCATTCCATTCGGCAGGTTTTCTGGGAAGTGAGTACGGACCATTTCTGATCCCTGATCCATCCACGGGCCTGGAAAGTGTACAGCCACCAGAAGGTATGTCCCTGCAAAGATTCGAGGCCAGGTATCAACTGTATAAAGATTTAACCAATAAGAGCGCGGTATTTGAAAAAGGCAGTAATTATCAGAAAGAATCCCTGATCCGCTCCATGGAACGTTCTTATCAATTGCTTCGATCTCCCGAAGCAAAATTGTTCGACCTATCTACAGAACCAAAGGAAGTCTATGACGCCTATAACACCGGCCGTTTTGGTCTTGGTTGTCTCATGGCTAAAAGACTTGCAATGAATGGAGGCCGGTTTATTAGTGTGTCCACAGAATATGAGCCGTTTTTGGGCTGGGATACACATGAGAATGGGCATTTACGTGCCGGAAAAATGAAAGAACTAATTGACCGGCCAATCGCCCAATTAATCAAAGACCTTGATGAATCCGGTCATCTGGATCGGACTTTAATTATACTGGCTAGTGAATTCAGTCGGGATGCCATACTGGAAGGACGCCCAGGTGAAAAAGTAAAAGACCAGGTTCCTCAACCGGACTTAATGGACGACGAGAAATTCTACGGTATGCATCGTCACTTTACCGACGGCAGTTCTATATTAATGTGGGGCGGGGGAATTAAAAGAGGATTTGTATATGGAAAGACCGCTGATGAAAGACCCTGTTCTTCCATCGAAAATACCGTGGTAATCGATCAGGTGCACCAAACCATCTATCATGCATTGGGTATGGATCCTGAAACGCACTATACAGTTGAAGGGCGGCCCTTTTATACCACTCCGGATGGTATAGGAAAACCAGTCTTGGAGATCCTGGATTTAAAATCTTAAGTCTAAAGTCTGTAGCGGTGCAACCTTCTTGTACTCCTACTGTCATTATCCTGAGCTTCACCATGGATTGCTGATTGCCCTGTCAATTAGGATCACAACACATAATACTTGTTTATGACCAGGTTTATTAATTCTTTGACAAGCTGTTTTTTAGCCTTTACTCTCTATCTGACGGTTATTTCATGTACTAAGCCAACCCCTGAGTTCAATCAAAACCATAATAACATTACTATCGATCCCTATATTGATAGTTTACTCACCCCCATAGTAAATCAGATATACCAGTCTTACGAATTACCTGGTCTGGTATTAGGTATTGTAAAGGAACAAGAGATAGTTTATTCAAAAGCCCTGGGTTATAAAAATCTTGATACGCAGGAGCCATTGGATATCAACGACATTTTTCACATGGCCTCAGTATCTAAACCATTTGTAGCTTCTGCTGTTATGCAATTGGTAGAACTAGGAAAAGTTGATCTGGACACACCGGTAGTACACTATCTCCCATATTTTTCTTTACAAGGCGAAGGGTCAAAAGACATTACTATCAGGCAAATGTTAACCCATACGTCCGGGATGCCTGACGTGGAAGACTATCAGTGGGATAATCCTGTTTATACTGAAGACGCCTTGAAAAATTATGTCAGAAGTATATCTTCGGAACAGTTGATTGGTTTACCTGGCGAGCGCTTTGCCTATAGTAATATGGCTTTCGAATGCCTGGGTGCGGTTATCGGTAAAATTTCGGGAGTCTCTTTTGCTGAATATCAGCAAAAACACATTCTTGAAGCTGCCGGAATGATAGAAAGCACTTTTCTTAAACCCCTGCATCTACCAAATGAATGGGCAGTACCGCACAATAGAATGACTATATCCGTGCCGTGGCATGGTTATCCATACAACCGAATGCATGGTCCAAGCTCCACTCTGCATTCAAATGTACCAGAAATGTGTAATTGGGCAATCACCAATATGAATCGCGGGGTTTTCAGGAATAACCAGGTACTTAAACCTGAATCCTATGAAAGTCTCTGGCATCCATGGTTCGAAATCGATGAGAACAGCCATGTTGGTTTAAGTTGGTTTCTGGGAAGTTACCGGGGTGAAAACACTGTAGGTCATAGTGGAGGTGACATTGGATTCAGTACTAACTTTATTATGGTTCCGGAAAAATCAATTGCAGTGGTAGTTATGTGCAATCAGAGTGCGGCACCCGTTGAAGAAATCACCAATCTGGCGTTGGATATCATGCTTGGCTTTGACCCAGCACCTCCCTTGGTGCCGGCGAGTATACCAGTATCACAGGAGCTTTACCTAAATGGATTACCAACTGCAGTCGCGCTTTGGGACTCTCTCAAGTCTTTTCATTCTGAAAAATTTGATTTTGACCCACAGCATTTTTCAGGATTGACTGTGGCCTTGTACCTTGATCGTATTGAGGAAGCCGAATCCTTGGCGCGATTGTGTGTGAATATTTTTCCTGAAGAAGTTACGAATTATTTAAAGGATCGGACTGAAGCCTATCTTAAAGTTAACCCTGATAATCAATCAGGGGCGGCTATTATTCAGATACTTGAGCAAGAAAGCCCGCGCTAGTTGGATGGATACTGACTGCTTTAGACTAATCACTTTTATTCCAGTACACCTTGAGGTTGTGCGTATTTCTGCCGGCTGCAATTATATCCATCCTTCCATCTCCGTCCAAATCCGCCAGTTTTAGATCTTCACAGGCCATGCCATTTTTATCTATCCAAATGGACTCCCATTGATTCAAGCTTTGATCCTTGGCTGTGAATAATTTTATTCCCATTTCCCCGGCTTCATTCTCTTCCCTCCACCCTACTACAATTTGGTCGATTCCTTGTTCGAGCAGATCTGCCAGTGCCAGGGCGTGACCTTGCTTTAGATCGCTGGTAAGCACTTGCCTGGACTTTTGCTTGTGGTAAACTACCAGTTCGTTGCCGTGCATAGGTTGTATTCCTGTGATGAAATTTTCTCCATAGCGTATCTCGCCAAACCCGTGACCACTGATGAATAGATTCTTGGTTTTTCCAGCAGACCACTTACCATTCTTGTAAGTAATCATCCTGGCTCCTTCTTTCCCACCAACCAGTAAAGATTCAGGGCCTCCCTGATCTATCACGTCGAAATTATGTGTCATATGCATACTTTGGTCAATGACCGTTTGCTTCCAACTATCTTCAAAGCCGCCGGGGTTATTATAGGCCAATACTTTAACCGGTTCACCTTGGCCGCTGTTGTTACCCACCCCATGTAATGGCAGCACTATCAATTGGTATCCTGAGCTTGTTCTTACCCAACGCATTCTATGGATGGTGGGAACATGTGGCAGAGTCACCGGATTCCATTTCTGTGTAGGATCATCAGGTCGTTCCAGGTAGTGTACTGATCCGGATTGTTCGATGTCCGTGGTCTCTCCGGGGTTCCACTGTGCCCCTACCGCGACCTCTACCAGGCCGTCACCATCTGTATCCCTGGCAGCAATACAAACATTGTCATGTTCGGTCAGATTGTCAACCATCACGAATCGTTTCCAGTCGCCATTTCGATACCAAACGAATTGCTTCTTGTCTGCCAGTAAAATATCGTCTTTACCGTCGCCATCGACATCCCCTATTTCCAAACCATAGCCAATTTCAATGCCAGCATCGATTACCTGTGACTCAAAATTAGGGTTTAAGGACTTTTTGGTAAATCCTGAAGTAATCAGCAACGCCATCAAACCAGCAGTTGCTGTGATCAGAATCATTTTTTTCATGACAGAATAGTATTATTGTTGCA
This sequence comes from Cyclobacteriaceae bacterium, assembly GCA_021604845.1. GTDB lineage: Bacteria > Bacteroidota > Bacteroidia > Cytophagales > Cyclobacteriaceae > SZUA-3. The sequence continues at coordinate 4,711 of BQJT01000156.1, read as the reverse complement.
GTTAAATCTTTTGACCGTCTTTGAATATATTAAAGATTCACCGGATTCTCTAATTAAAAATAGTGGAAGAATTGAAGATATTTAAAAGTGAATGAAGCAGCGTAACTGTTCGATATTTTTGTTATTATCCTCTGGTAGTGGTAGTAACCTGAAGTTGATCATTACACCATGGTTGATTTCCCTTTTAGTTGCGTTTGCCAGCTGTGAAACCTCAAAGGAAGACAGTATTGTCGGTGCCCGAAAGAACAAAGTTGCTACCATCAACCGGGCACTGCCAATGAAGGTATTGGAACCAATGGATAATCCCGGCACCGTTCAAAAGATCAGGTTGGGCAAACTGCTATTTTACGATCCCATTCTATCCGGCAATAGAGATGTTGCTTGTGCTACCTGTCATCATCCGGACAACGGCTATGCAGAATTCCTGGACATTTCCATTGGTGTAAATGGCAGCGGATTAGGCAGCAGACGCAGGTTCAACCAACCAAACAATATCCCCTTTGTTAAACGGAATTCGCAGTCAATATTGAACACCGCATTTAATGGAATCGATGTTATCAATAGGTACGATCCTGTCGAAGCTCCTATGTTCTGGGATTTGAGAACACGTAGTCTGGAAAGTCAGGCTTTAGAACCTATCAAAGCCCTTGAAGAAATGAGAGGGGCTCATTTTAGCGAACAAGAGATGCTGGACGAAGTAGTTAGGCGGTTAAAGGGTATCAGGGAATATCAAGAATTGTTTGAAAAAGCCTTTGGTACTGGGGGAGAGATAAGCGAGGAAAATATTGGCAAAGCAATCGCATCATTCGAACGGACCCTGGTCACCACCAACTCAAGGTTCGACAAATACCTTCGAGGCGACCGTGAGGCTATTTCAATTTCAGAAAAAGAGGGATTTGAAATTTTCAAGCAGGCTGGCTGCCCGAATTGCCATAATGGCGCCATGTTTTCTGATTTCAAGCCCCATGTTCTGGGCACACCGGCTAACCATAAACTCACTGAACCCGATGGTGGAGTAGACAGTACTTTTGCCTTCCGAACACCTACTCTGCGAAATCTGCGTTTCACTGCGCCTTATATGCACAATGGTAGTTTGCCCAGCTTAATTAGAGTACTGGAGTTTTATGAAGATATTTCATTTGGAAAATCCCAGCACCCAATGGTGACTAAGGCCCAATTTGATCCGTTAGTAGAGGAACTTGACTTAAAAGTCAGGGACATGGCTCCGATTATTTCTTTCCTGAATACGCTTAACGACGATGACTTCGACCGGGAGATACCCCAAAGAGTTCCCAGTGGCCTGCCGGTAGGTGGAAATATTGAATAGCGGCAAGAGCATGGAGCATGGAGCATGGAGCTTGGAGCTTGGAGCTTGGAGCATGGAGCTTGGAGCTTGGAGCTTGGAGCATGGAGCCTGGAGCTTAGAGCATGGAGCATGGAGCTTGGAGCCTGGAGCTTAGAGCTTGGAGCTTGGAGCTTGGAGCTTAGATTTTAGATCTTAGATCTTAGATCTTAGATTTAAAAGTTTGCCTGCCGCAACGGTCTATTCACCCACTGTTTTAAATACATCTTCACGGTAATTTTTCATTTCAACAATATCAGCAGGCATATAAACCTTTGCCTGGTCCAATGCTTTGAGAGTTCTTTGAATGGCCTCAGTTTTCACTTTCAATCCTTGCACCGATTTATCAAAAGTATCCAACCAATAAAACACCTGTAAAGCAATCGAACTGCTGTCAAGCCTGGAAACCGCTACGGAAGGCCTTTTGTCCTCTTTGAGTATTCCTGATACTTCATCCAGCGTTTCTAAAATAATGCTTATTGCCACACTTATGTCCGTCTGATAATCCACTGAAACAGTGAAATCCTGCCGCAAAAACCCATCAATGGTATAATTGATCAATTCATTTTTTATCAATAGACTATTGGGGATAAACACATCTTTACCATCCAGAGTTTTCACCTGTGTAGTACGGAGATCCAATGCTACTACATTTCCTATAGTATCCTCAATCTCAATTGTATCCCCTACTCTAAAAGGCCGGTGAAATGCCATTAAGATCCCGGCCAGAAAATTTTCTCCAATGTCCTTGAATGCGAAACCAATAATGAAAGCAGATACACCAGCACCCGCTACCAATCCACCGGCGATTCCTCCCAACCCCATGGTGTGCATGGCTAATGAAACACCTATTACAATAAAAACCCATTTGGCCAGCCCGGACAGGAACCTGGCTAGCAGAGGATCGTTCATGGTGTTTTTTAGCCTATTGATTACCAGTCGTTTAATTCGTATAGAAAAAAATAAAAATACTACCAATATTAAAACTCCGATGGCTAGTCTGGGAGACCATTGAATGAGAAGCTGCCAATGACTTTCAATGGCTGCTATAAATTCTTGTTTAAAGTTCATGATGCTTTTTGTTTATTCGCTTAGACAGGTTAGTACATATTTAATACAAATGATTTTATCCTGTAGCAGATTGTACTATAAAAAAAGCCTGAACTCAAATGAGATCAGGCTTTTTGTTAATTGACATCCAATACTAACAGTTGGCTCCAGGGTAACCGCAGTTTTGTTCGTACCCTCCTTCTGTTCTATCTATCTGATCCTGAGGAATGGGAAGTAGATACAACACCATTGTACAGCCGGTGAACAATGGTTGCTTGATAAAATAGATGGTTTAGATTAGACAAATTGTGCGGTCTTCGGCGAATGATCAATATTTTTCGTTCCAGGAAATAGGCAAAGAGCGTTGATGTATAGATCAATATTTCATTAAATATTGATCATTGAAAGTTTAAACTTATTTTTGGTGTACGCACACAGAATGAATGATAATTCCTGAATTTTATCATCATAATAAGCTATCTTTTCAGGAAGATCAATTTATCTCTCAAACAGCTTTTAGTTCAAAAAACGCCATACTGCAGTTTTTATGACCATAAAAGATATCGCGAAAGAGGCTAACGTATCGGCCGGAACAGTCGACAGGGTAATCCATGACCGACCCGGTGTATCCAACCGAACCAAGGCAAAAATTCAAAAAATACTGGATAAGCACAATTTTGAAAGGAATGTGTTGGCAAGTACGTTGGCTTACAAGCGAAAATATACCATCGCATTACTTATACCCTATTTTTGTTCGGATCGCGACTTCTGGTATGAACCGAATAAAGGGGCCGGACTGGCTATTAATGAAATCAAGAGCTACGGAGTAGTGACTCATAGATTTTACTTTAAAATGCAGGACCTGGAGTCCTTTGAAAAAGCCCAGGCACAAATATTGGCGCTGAACCCGGATGGTGTGGTGTTTGCCGCCTTTTTTTATTCCTCTTCTCTTGAGTTTATCGGAGCGCTTAAACACCGAAAAATTCCCTTTGTATTGATCAATATTGATATCGAATCACAGGGTAACCTGACTTTCATTGGGCAGGACTCCTTTCAGGGCGGAAAAATGGCGGGTAAACTGTTAAGCCTTAACCTAACTAAGAATGCCCAAGTGGCTATTTTGCGATCCCGAAATGTCAACAACCACAATGCTATTGACGCCCGAATTAAAGGATTTATGTCTTTCTTCTCGGGCAGTAAACATTTGGGATTTTCTTTTACAGAAATATACTTTGATGAGTTCTCTAAAGAGAAAACTGCAAAAGTGCTTTTAGGGGAACTTGAACAAAATAAATCTATTCAGGGGATCTTTGTTCCATCCAGTATGGCATTTCACGTTGCGGAATTTTTGGAAGAACACAATTTAGAAGAAATACGATTAGTAGGATTTGATGCCCATGTGAATAACTTGAAATACCTGAAAACCGGCACCATTGACTTTTTGATTGATCAGGATCCAATGGAACAGGGGTATATGGGGGTTAAGTTGATGTTTGAATTCCTGTTATTCAAAAAAAGGCCCAGAAAAATATACAACTCAGCAATAAACATTGTTACTAAAGAAAATTCGGAGTTCTTCAGAAGCCCCAAGGCTGTTGAAGGCATAGAGGTTTAACTGCTTTAAAATTAAATCAGTTTAGAATCTGATAGCCGGCATTGCTAAGAGACTCAGATAAATAGCCCTTTATTTTTTGAAAATATACCATCCTGGTAGAATAGAGGTTTACTTCAAAATGGTAATACCCCGGCGCCTCTTCGAATAATTTAATCTCCGGTCGCTTGTTGATCGATGACCAGGGTGCGTTCAGGATACTGCGGCGTAACTGATTAATGACCGTTTCAACCTCATTGTTCTTGGAGAGTTTAAGTTCAAAGCTATGATTGATTAGCTTCTCGCCAGGGTTTGGCTTCGCGCTGATCTCCCCTGCAATAGCACTGTAGGGTATGCTAATGGTTTCTCCTGATTCAGCAGTTACCAATAACGTGCGATTGCCTAATTCCGTGATTTTACCTTCAATATCTTTCACCCTGATCCAATCATTTTGTTTTATTGACCCATCCGTTTTAAGGATTATCCCTGCCAGATAGTCCCTGATTACCAGCCAAAAAAGCAGGATCACTACCAGGAAAATGACAACTAATACTCCAATCGAACTCCAAAATTCGTTTTGTATTAACTGTCCGATGCACCATAACATAAAAACCAGCCAAACAATGCCCTCTGACAAGGGTATAATCCGGTTAATCCGGTGCTTAACCGATCTCCTTAGCGGGCTATTCCGGATAGTTATTTTAAGCGCCCAGAGCGAAACGAAAACG
>BQJT01000155.1 GCA_021604845.1 Cyclobacteriaceae bacterium | reverse complement strand
CCTGTGAGTATTTCCTCACTTAATATTAGCAGTGAAAAATATCTGGGTACTGCCCGGTTAGAGCAGAATGCACTACTAGTGGATAGTGACACTATTGCCAGGGTGAAGAGTTTGAATTTGGATGTTATAATAAATCTTACGGATTGGGTACCAAAAGGTGAATTATTAGATCTGGCAGAAAACGGTGTATGGCAATATTTTTATGGAGATTATAATCAAAATAAAATCTATGCAACACCCGGATATCATGAGGTCCTGACTGACGATGGTTATAGTGGAACCTTTCTGTTCAGGTTACAAAATCAACCGAATGAACTTCAGCTCTTATATGAATCCTATTCATTTGTGGATAACGCCTCCTTAAGCCGTTGTGTTCAAATACATTGGAAATCATCTGCATTTGTCAAACGGAAACTGGATTTACTCCACCAGTTGGGACCTGCTCAATTTAATGCCCTGTTGCCACCAGAAAGCGCAAAGGTAGCGTTTAAGTATTTACCTAAAACGGATCAACAATGGGAGCCTTTAAAGATGACGATGTTACAGGCTTACAGAACATTCTCCAAAAAGCTAAAACAAAAGATCGTATTGGAAAATTGGATACTACTCTATCATTTTAGTTCAAATCCATCTTCAATTCTATCGGACAGCAAGAAAATCATCCCCCAATTCAAGAAGATCATTCCCCCCAAAGACAGATATTGGGCCGACCCTTTTGTGTATTTCCGTGATGACAAACATTATATATTCATGGAAGAGGTCCCCTTGAAAACTAAGAAGGGTCATATAGCTGTCATTGAGATTGATAAAGACGGCACCACCAAACCCCCGATAACCATCTTAGAAAAGCCATTTCACTTATCTTATCCATTTCTGCTGGAGTGGGAAGGGGAGCTATATATGATTCCGGAGTCATCCCAAAACCAGACAATAGATGTTTATAAGTGCACCAGATTCCCGGATAAATGGGAGCATTACAAGACACTGTTTGATGGTGTGCAGGCTGCTGATACCACCTTGTTTCAGCATAATGGAAAATGGTGGCTGTTTGTGAATATCCGGGCATATTCCGGTTATCCAAACTGGGATGAATTGTTCTTGTTTTACGCAGATCATCCATTTAGTGACCAGTGGGTTTCACATCCGAAAAATCCGGTTATTTCCGATGTAAGACGGGCCCGGCCTGCAGGCAAAATTTTCAAATCGGACGGGCTTATTTACCGGCCCTCACAGAATTGCTCCAAACGATATGGGTATGGATTAAAATTAAATCAGATCGTAACTTTAAACGAAACAGAATATAAGGAAGTGGAAGTTTCATCAATAGAACCACTTTGGGATAAAAAGATTAAATCAGTGCATACTTTTAATTTTGACCATGGGATTTCCGTAATAGATGGTCAATACCAGATGTCTAAGATTTAATTGTAGATATATTACTAATAAAAAGCTAAAAAATACTAAAAAATGGGAACCACAGAGATATATTAGTGGTTAAACAATTAAATTCGAAACCTTATAAAGATGAACAGTACCAGGCACTCCATGTTTTACAATTTGATAGCAGTTTTGGTTACTGCTATGATAATTGGATGCTCCGATGATTCCATCGAACCTCCAGCAACTCAGAACCCACCAATTCTGCCAGGAGGATCCGGTGACCCTCTGGGAAGTGCGGATATATTGGCATTTCCTGGAGCGCAGGGTTACGGTGCTTTTACACCCGGAGGTAGGGGAGGAAGAGTAATTGCGGTAACTAACCTAAACGACAGAGGCCCCGGGAGTTTGAGAGAGGCGTGTGCTGCTGATGAACCACGAATAATCGTATTTCATGTTGGGGGTACTATTAACCTTACCTCACCGGTGGACATTCAAAGTCCTTTCGTTACCATTGCCGGGCAGACCGCTCCAGGAGACGGTATATGTTTGAGAGGAGTAGGATTAGATATCGCCACAAACAATGTTATAGTCAGGGGGATAAGAGTACGCGTTGGTGATGATCCCAACGGACCGGATCCGGGCAAAAGAGACGGAATAAGTTTAGGGGCTACAATTTCAAATAATACATATAATGTAATTGTAGATCACTGTTCGATTAGCTGGGGCATTGATGAAAATACCTCAATAAATAATAATGTCCATGATGTCACCTTTCAATGGAATATAATTAGTGAGGGATTGCAATTCAGCCTTCATCCTAAAGGACCTCATTCGAAGGGTATGCTTATAGGCAAGAACAATGTGAACCGGGTTAGTGTCCATCATAATTATTTCGCTAATAACCATGCCAGAAATCCAAAAATTGCTTTGGACGTGAGTTGTGAAATAGTTAATAATGTGGTTTATAATTATGGTTCAGCCGCTACTTTACTTGCACCGGGAGCCAGAGTAAACGCAATTGGCAACTTCTACATGGCTGGCCCCAATACCGAAAGGGAAAACTCCACCTTAGATCTGGTTAAAGGAATTGTACTTGATTCACGAAGTGGTTCTGACTTTATGCTATATGTAAAAGGAAATCTAGGACCCGGAAGAGATTCGAACGAAAGTGATGAATGGGATATAGTTTTTGGAGATGACAGCGAACAGTACAGATCGTTAGAGCCGGTTCCCGATGTTGAGCAAACCGGAATTGAAGAAATGCCAGTAGAAAATTTGGTTGATGTTGTATTAGCTGGTGCCGGAGCTATTATTCCAGCATTAGATCCTATAGACCGCAGGGTAATTCAAGGATTTTATGATCAGAATGGTGCCATTATTAATTCTCAGGATGAAGTTGGAGGGTGGGTGGAAATGGATCCGGGAACAGAAGTGATAGACACCGATAAGGATGGCATACCAGATAACTGGGAACAAGAAAACGGTTTGAATCCAAATGACGCCGCTGACGGCAAACTCGACAGTGATAATGATGGCTATTCGAATATTGAAGAATATTTAAACCACTTTTATGGAACGTAAGTTGAAATTCAATTATTATATCCAATATCTACCCGTAACCCCCATTTTTTAAAAGGGTATCATGCATCTAGTTGCTTTTCTGTTGCTTTCAGTATTAATGGCATGTAATAATGGGTCTGGGGCCCAGCCATGTGATGAAGTGGTTGAACAATCCGAACTATTGGCATTTCCAGGGGCGCAGGGATTTGGGGCAAAGACTGTGGGCGGACGTGGGGGCAGAATATTGTATGTTACGAATTTAAATGACAGTGGACCAGGGAGCTTTAGGGAAGCCTGCGAAGCGGAAGGTCCCCGGTTGGTTATTTTTAATACTGGAGGGAATATCCTATTAGATTCCCATATAAGAATCGCAAACCCCTATATAACTATTGCCGGTCAAACTGCACCAGGTGGAGGCATTACCTTTTCAGGTGGAACTGTAATTATATCCACATCCGAGGTAATCTTGCGAGGGATCAGGGTTAGGGTCGGAACAGGGAAAAAGGGTGATATAGATGGAATCGCCTTATTATCACCGGAAGGTAATCCGGTAAGGAACATTATTGTTGACCATTGCAGCATCAGTTGGAGTATTGATGAAAATGTAAGCACCAATGGCAGGAAATCAAATTTATCTAGGGTTACCTTTTCAAACAATATTATTAGCGAAGGATTAAATGACCCTGAAAAGCACTCAAAAGGAATACCTCATTCAGCAGGTATGTTGTTGAACAAAAGCGGGGTGGATAGTGTAAGTGTTATAAAAAACCTTTTTGCGCATAATAAATTCAGGCAGCCGAAGGTGGGGATGGGTGTTTATGCAGAGATTATAAACAATGTGATATATAATTGGGAAACAAAAAGCACCACCATTGCTCCGAATGCCAAAGTCAACATAATAAGTAACCGCTACATTGCTGGACCTAACTGGAACGGTAAGTTTAAAGGGGTACTGATAGCCAACGAAAGTCTGTATGAAGACTTGGGGCAAGTGTATCTAAAGGATAACCTGGGACCTGGCAGAGAATCTATTAGTACCAATGAGTGGGAAGTGGCTTCAGGACCATTGAATTGGAAGGTTGACACCATGGTCTTTAACATAGGAACTGAATATGAACCTGTGGATAGCACTTTAAATTTGGTGTTGCGACACTGTGGTGCATGGCCTCGTGATTATCATGATCTCAGGGTGGTAACCGATGTAATAAATGGAACAGGTACTATCCCCAGTTCAGAATTGGAGGTTGGAGGTTTACTGGAATTGGATGAAGGTGTTTCACCAACGGACACAGATGGTGACGGCTTACCAGATGAGTGGGAACGGATGAATGGCTTTAATGTGGAATCCAAGGATAGTGTCATGTCCGACCAGAATTGTAATGGGTACCCTGACATAGAAGATTATCTAAACTCCCTTTTACCAACAAGCTAATTTATTCGGTCGCTGTTGTTCTCTGTATATTCCCCCTCAAGGCAGGCGGCCGGGGTTATGCGCTATCGTTTCTTGAATATCTTCTTGAAAATAAATCGATCTTCTTCTGAGAATCTGAGTAGTTTCAATACCCCTCCATAAACCAAAAGCATTGTTGATCCTATCAGGATAAGTTGCAGAATTGGTAAATCCGAAAGAATGATACTTTTAGTATAGTAGGCACTGACACCGGCCAGGAGTCCAGCCAATAATGGTTTGTAGATGCTGAGATTAAAGGGCAATATTTTCTTGATCAAAATGTAGACCTCTATCATCATCAACGAATTAATGATAACATAGGTAAGTGACCCGGCTAAGGCGGCACCTACTAAACCATATTTTGGAATTAGCAGGAAATCCAGGGCCAGGGTTGTCATTAGATAAACCACAGAATTGTAGAAATTCATTTTTGAATAACCCGACATGTTCAGTAAAGCACCGCAGGCTCCGGTTGAGGCATTGAATAAGGTTCCCAAAGCTAGTATAATCAGACCAGTAGTACCTGCAGAAAATTCATCGCCAAATACCTGTAATATATTATCAGGGAAAATGACAATAAGCAAAAATATTGGAATATTAAAACTCACCGACCACCGGTTGATCGTTTGGTAGTACCTGCGTAGTTCATCAAAGTTCTTCTGGTGGTGTAATTCTGCAAAAATGGGATTTGAGATAGATCTGAGGGCAACAAAACCCATATTTCCAATATTACTCAGGGTCAGAATTACCGAGTAGATTCCCACATCGGCCAAGATGCCATATGCTCCCAATACCAGCGCTTCAAAGTTTCTTCCAAACTGGTTAAGCAATAATGACAGGAATAGCGGGAATGAATACCGCAGGATCTCTTTATTCTGGCGCTCTGCCTTGGAGGGTAATTCTCTAAGGGGAAATAATTTATTAAAAAAAAATATTGATACCCCTGTACTGAATGCCGCGGCTGCAATGAAGGCAACTAGCACGTACTGAATCTGAAATCCCAGTAGTATTACTACCAGTGAGAAAAGGAGTTTAAAACCGTTAAATGCCAGATCCTTGGAATAAACATTGTATTCCATTTTTTTAAACCCAATCGCTATATCAGATAGGCTGCTTACCAGAACTAGAAAAGGCACCGCCATACTTGATAGCCTAAGCATGGGTGCTAGTTCCGGTTTATGGAATATGTGTTCAGCAACCATTTCAGCACTTAGGCATAGTACTAAAGACAGAAACAAACCAATTGCCAGTGGTACCAGGGTACCAAGTTGGATAACCCCCCAGAGTTTAGATTTATTATGCTCGCTCCTTGCTATTGCCACATACCGCTTCACTCCTCCATCCAGGCCTATTAAACTTATAGCAGCGGTTATAGTAGCAATTAGAATGGCCAACCGGTAAAGTCCGTATTGTTCCGCTCCAAAGGTTCTGGTTATCAGGAAGACAAAGAACAGGCTGATTCCCTGTACGTACAATTTACCAATAAATCCGAAACTGCCACCTTTAGCAGCAGTAGCGATGTTCCTCTTTTCTTGTTTATTTAGCTCGCCATTCTTTGGAACTTCTTTTTGCATCTAGTGGTAAATTCAGGGATTGGACTATTCAACTTTTGATAAAACTCACCAAAGATAGTAAAAATATTACCACAGCAACCGGCTTTTCATAGGAGCCAGCTGTGATCAATAAATGACATATTTAACCCGCTCAAGCTTTCCAAAATACTATTAAGGTTCAAATGAGGTTTTTTTCATTTTAATAATTATTTCCTGCTGTTTTTCAATACGTAATTGACAATCTCCAGACAAAGAGGTCATGGAGTAGTTGGTTGATCAAATTTGCTTGTCAGCTTCAAAATCCTTGAAAACCAATGCAAATCTGCATAAGAGGGCTAGCTGATGCTATTACCACTTATTCTTGTTTAAACACCTACAGCTATGAATAGGTAAAGTTTCTATAGGAAAAGTACAAGAGTTTCATTTTGAAATTAGTTATCAATATGACATTTATCGAGTTGATCGGCTGGATTATAATTGGTTGATAATGAGTGATATATACATTTGCTTTCACTGATTAATAGAATGGCACGCTTCGTGCTAAATGGGTAGTGTAAATCTGTAGAAATTGGGGATATAGGAATAACACAATTTTTTAAAAAGGAGAATTTTTTTTATGATAGGCAAGATTTTACGATTTAGATATCCGCAGTCCGGATTATTTAAGCTAGCACTTTTAATTTTATGTTTTCAGGTAAGCCAGGTTAAGTCGCAAGACTTCATCACTGGATATGGGGCTTCCGCATGGAATCTAACAAACAAGCAAGTTGTTCACGTTACTAATTTAAATGACTCCGGACCGGGGTCATTTCGGGAAGCGCTCTCGGGTACGGATCGAATTATTCTATTTGACGTGGGTGGAATAATAGAGCTTAGTAGCACCTTAAGGGTGCTAAGTAATACGGTTGTTGCTGCTTTTACGGCACCCGGAGAGTATGGTATTGTTTGCAAAGGAGCCAGTATGCAAGTAAGTGGCAACAATGTGGCAGTAGTAGGTTTAAAACTATGGTTGGATGCTTTTTCCGGCGATAGCGATGTGATTCAGGTTAACCGATCCAGCAATGTATTAATAGCATATGGGTCATATCTATTTGGAACAGATGAATGCCTCAGTACATATGCCGGGGGTTCTACCACTTCAATTAATATGGAGAATGTAACATTCTTCGGCAATCTGGCGGTTGGAGCAAATAATAATCACCACGCTGCCGGTGGAATGATGAATGGAAAAGGAGTGGATAAAGTAGACTTTATTCAGTGTGTGGCGGCGTTCAACCAGATGCGAAACTTTAGGTTTGCCGGCTCTACCTCGGGTGTGTTACAACGAGGCAACCAATACAACTGTGTAACTTACAATTGGTTAAACCAGGCACATGAGTCAGAAGGAACTCCTGATGTAAACGTAATTGGCAATTACTTTAAAAGGGGGCCCAGGAATGGTCCCAAATCCGGTATTCTGGTTGAGGGTGGAAGGATTCATATCGCTGACAATAACTCCGATGATACCAGTGGATCGGGTTGGACTTCAATGTCAACCCCTCACAGTACTCCATATAACTACAACTTTTTAACAGCACAGCAATCGTATGACAAGCTGGTTATGGACAAAAAGGTTGGCTGGAAGAATACTCCTATTGAAGAGGCTATACTTAACCATATTGCTAATGGAACCATGCCGGCATCAGCCGGATCTAATGACGGGATTGAAGCCATCAGTCAGTTGGGTGGATGGCCCACCATTAACCAAACAAGCACCACACACACTTATTCTGATATAGAACCGTATCTGCTTTCGTTTTTCGATGGTTCAACTCCACCACCACCTCCTGGCAATTCAGTGCCATTTATAAATCCAATAAGTTCCTATCCGGTCGATGCCAATGAAGTACTTGGACCGATAAATTTCACAATCGGTGATAATGAAACACCTGCTGATCAATTGGTAGTAACTGCAGAATCTGATGACCAGTCTTTAGTGCGAGACGGCAACATTGTCCTGGGCGGCAGTGGTACCAACAGAACCGTTACCATTACCCCGGAGCTCGATGCGGTTGGAACCGTAGGAATAACTTTAAGAGTTTCAGATGGTGAAGATGAAGGTTTCGAGAGTTTTGGCGTGACCATTTCAGTAAATGCGCCACCGACAATATCTGCAATTGCGGACCAGTCAATTGAGCAGAATGCAACCATGGGTCCTATTACTTTTGTTGTAGGTGACGATAAGACATCTGTTGATGATATTAATACCAGTGCTACCTCAAGCAATCAGCAATTGGTGGAAAATAGGGATTTGATACTGGGAGGAAGTGGTGCAAACCGAACAATTTCCCTGACTCCTAATACAAATATGACAGGAACTGCCACCATAACCATCACTGTATCAGATGGACCTAATCAAACAACCGGATCGTTCCAGTTAACAGTTACTCAGGCGGCAAATCAAGCACCAACCATAAGCGATATTTCCAGTCAAACTGTGGACCAGGGCGAAGTAGTAGGACCGTTAAATTTTGCAGTACGCGACACGGAGACAGCGTCTTCCAACTTGACTGTTACGGCCTCGTCTGACAATCAGTCTTTGGTAGCTGATACAGATATTACTTTGATAGGTGATGATATTAACCGGACAATTACTGTTACTCCCAATGCTACTTCATTCGGTGAGGCCATAATAACCATTACGGTGTCTGATGGCGAATTAAGCACTGATGAAGCGTTTAGAGTTACTGTCAACCCACCGCCGAATACTCCCCCCACTATTACATCAATTTCAGATCAATCTATAGATCAGGGAATGAGTGTTGGTCCTATTTCTTTTACCATTGGGGATGTTGAAACTTCAGCTAATCAATTAACGGTAACTGCGACTTCAAATAATCAGACGCTGGTAAGAGATAATCAAATCACTATTACCGGAGCAGGGGCTACCAGAGATATTGATCTGGTGCCGGATCCGGATGAATTTGGTACCGCAGTAATTACCTTAACTGTATCAGATGGCACGGATCAAACCACTACTGCCTTCACCTTGACGGTAAATCAGATCAATCCAGGAAATACCGCTCCTAGCATCAGCAGCATTGGTGATCAGACCATAGACCAGGATCAATCCACCGGAGCTATCGATTTCACCGTAGGGGATGCAGAAAGCGCTGCTGGTTCATTGACCTTAAGTGCAAGTTCCAGCAATACCTCCCTGGTCCAGACTAGTGATATCAGTTTTGGCGGCAACAATGCAAATCGTACGGTAACCGTTACTCCGGATGCCGGTGAATTCGGCACTTCCAATATTACAGTAACCGTATCGGATGGCAGCAGTCAGTCAACCAGTACTTTCACCTTGACTGTAAATGAGGTAACTCCAGGAAATACCGCTCCTAGCATTAGCAGCATTGCTGATCAGACCATAGACCAGGATCAGTCCACCGGAGCCATCGATTTCACCGTAGGGGATGCGGAAAGCGCTGCTGGTTCGTTGACCTTAAGTGCAAGTTCCAGTAATACCTCCCTGGTCCAGACTAGTGATATCAGTTTTGGCGGCAATAATGCAAATCGTACGGTGACCGTTACTCCGGATGCCGGTGAATTCGGCACTTCCAATATTACAGTAACCGTATCGGATGGCAGCAGTCAGTCAACCAGTACCTTTACCTTAACGGTAAATGAGGTCGCCACAGGCAATGCTGCGCCCACCATTAGCAGCATTCCCGATCAAACTATTGACCAAGGAGAGACTACGGCAGCACTTAACTTCACGGTAGCTGATGAAGAAAGCGATGCGGGGTCCTTATCGGTGGTTGGCAGCTGTTCTAATACCTCACTGGTATCGAACAGAAATATCAGGTTCGGAGGTAGTGGATCACGTCGAACAGTGACGGTTACCCCTAATGCCGGCGAATCTGGAAGTGCAGTGATTACTGTGTCAGTTTCGGACGGTGAAAATTCATCAACCGAGACATTCATGCTATCTGTAGTGGAAGATGAAGAAACGGAAATTACCTTTTCAATCACCGTTCAGGACGCTAACTGCGGAAGCAGCGATGGTGCCATAGATTTGTCAGTAACAGGAGGTGTTGCCCCATATGACTATAGCTGGTCAAACGGAGCGACAACTCCAAATATTGAAAACTTGGCCGCTGGCCTACATACCATAACTGTTACTGATGCCTTGGACAACTCACGGACAGCTTCTTTTGTAGTTGGGAGTATAGCCGGAGAGGGTACATTTGAAGTAAGCGCAGAGATAGATGATGAGACATGTAACGGCGGTGATGGGGCTATCGAATTGATCCTGAATGGAGATTTCACCTATCTTTGGTCCAATGGAGAGACTACGGAATCTATAGATGGCCTCAAAGCTGGTGAATACGAAGTAACCGTTACCAACTCTGCCGGATGTTATGTTGAAACCAGTTTTAGGGTAGGAACACTGGAAGGACCAGATAAACCCAGGATTAGGGCCAGAGGGAATATCCTTACCGCCAGCGATGCAGATAGTTATCAGTGGTACCTGAACGGATCACCTATTGATAACGCACAGGAACGAGAGATAGTGGCCAACGAATCCGGTGAATATAGTGTAGTGATTATGAATGGAGCCGGATGCTCCGCTGAGTCTGATGCGTTGGATGTAACTGTGGAGGAACCCTCCAGTGATACTGATATTGCTGATTTGCGGATCTATCCAAATCCGGCAACCACCACGGTTAATGTTGATCTTAAGTTGAATCCAAATTCGAATTCGGTGGTAATCGGTATATCTAATCTACAGGGTATGCCTGTATTTAAGCAGCGATACAAGAATGTGGGATCTAGTATTGATGAATCTATCAATATAAGTTCACTACCACCAGGAGTCTACCTAGTCAGGGTGAAGGTGAATAACGAAATAGTGAGAAGTAAGTTGATCGTCAACTAAATTTTTAAAAGGGACTAATTTGGTAGCAATACTTTGTTAGTCCCTTTTTACAAATATTTCAAATCTGACAATCGCCTTTTGACAGCATACCTTACCAGTTCTATGTAGGTAAATACAAACATAAGCAAGATGTTTACCTGTGTGAAAAAACCCTTGTAATGAAGGAAATGTGTGGACCTTCGATTGAAACACGCAAAGAACATAAGGAATACCAGCACAGTCCCCAGCAACCCATACATGCTTAGTTTCTCGTTTTTGTGTTTATATAGGGCGAAATAATGCAAAAACATAAAAATGTAAATGTAAATATGGAACATGAATCCCATAATTCCCTGTTGATGCAGCATGCCGTTCCAAAAACCTTCGGACCAATTGTACTCCCACTCGGAATAAAACATTCTGGGATGCCATTGCCAGTTATTAACCGCCTGTTCCCAGGCCTGGGTAGACACTTTTCTATTAAGTTTTTGAAAGTCTTCGGCGTTCCTCACATTTACCATGCTGTCTATTCTATCCATGATAAATTTTGGTTGGGTAATTGCCACAATCATTA
>BQJT01000154.1 GCA_021604845.1 Cyclobacteriaceae bacterium | reverse complement strand
TTGAAATAAACCCCGGGGTATATGGTCCAAAATTATTGTGCGCCACCGGGTCACTGGAAAATGACACCACCGTAGTGGTTCGGCCATGAAAATTATTCTCGCAAACCACTATCAAGGCCTGGTTGCTATCCAAACCCTTTTCTTCATATCCCCATTTCCGGCACAACTTTATGGCCGCTTCTACCGCCTCCACTCCGGTGTTTATTGGTAGCACCTTTTGATAATCAAATAGTTCGGTAATATACTTTTCATACTGACCAAGTATATCATTATAGAATGCTCTTGAAGTTAGGGTTAAGGTTTCAGCCTGTTGCTTTAATGCAGCAACAATCCTGGGATGACAGTGACCCTGGTTTACCGCACTGTAAGCTGACAGGAAATCGTAGTAACGTTTATCTTCGATATCCCATAAAAATACACCTTCGCCTCTTTTCAATACCACCGGCAGTGGGTGGTAGTTGTGTGCACCGTACTTTTGTTCAAGCTCTATCGCTTGTTGGCTGGTTCCTATAGTATCAATCATAATGGTTAATTTTGGGTATCCAAAGTTAGTTAATTAGGTTGTCTGCGAAAAATAAACATAAGAATCTCCAACCAGGGTTGGAACCAGGTGATTTCTACTACAACCAACAGGGATTGGTGGTTTTTACTTCTCAATATCTGCTAAAACGAGGATATTGTTGTGAGAATGGCTGCAAACACTGCCCGTACGGATTCGGCAATCATGAAACCAATGTCGAGGCTTCAGACAATTAAAATCAAAAGTGGGTTTTTGATTTGGTAATTTTTTTCGATATTTGCAGTCCATTTTAAACAAGGAAAGATGTCACGAGTTTGTCAAATTACCGGTAAACGTCCAAGGACTGGGAATAATGTCTCTCATGCAAACAACAAAACCAAGAGGAAATTCTACCCTAACTTGCACAAAAAACGGTTTTACATTCCGGAGGAGGATAAATGGATTACCTTGAAAGTATCGACCCAGGCGCTTCGAACCATTAACAAAAACGGCATCACGGCAGTTTTAAAAAAAGCCAGGGCTAAAGGTAATGTAGTGGTTTAAAAAATTTAAACAATGGCTAAGAAAGGAAATAGAGTTCAGGTGATATTGGAGTGCACGGAGCATAAACAAACAGGTATGCCTGGTACATCCCGTTATATTACTACCAAGAACAGGAAGAACAGTCCGGATCGATTGGAGTTAAAAAAATACAACCCAATCCTTAAGAAAATGACTATTCACAAAGAAATTAAATAATTATGGCTAAGAAAGTTGTTGCCGGCCTGAGAAAACAAGGGGGCAAAAGTTACGCGAAAGTTATAAAAGCAGTGAAATCTCCTAAAACCGGGGCCTACTCTTATAAAGAGGAAATGGTACCGGTTGAAATGGTTAAGGAGGTTCTCGGGAAATAATTCCAACTAACCTTGAAAGTCCCGGATGGGACTTTTTTTTATTCTATTGGTATGGGAATATTCGACTTCATCTCCCGGGAGAAAAAAGAATCGCTTGATAAAGGATTAGAAAAAAGCAATAAGAATTTTTTTTCCAAGCTGGGAAAAGCGATCGCGGGTAAATCCAAGGTCGACGATCAGGTACTGGATAATCTGGAGGAAATTCTTATTACCTCCGATGTAGGGGTTGAAACCACTATCAAGATCATCGAACGTATTGAAGAACGGGTG
This sequence comes from Cyclobacteriaceae bacterium, assembly GCA_021604845.1. Lineage (GTDB taxonomy): Bacteria > Bacteroidota > Bacteroidia > Cytophagales > Cyclobacteriaceae > SZUA-3. Next base: position 9,807 of record BQJT01000154.1, on the reverse strand, counting down.
GCCCGTGATAAGTACCTCAACACCTCTGAACTGAATAACATACTTCGGGAAGAAATAAGCGCCTTACTGGAAGAAAACGATACCGAAAATGTGATGGGATTTGACGTTCCCTCCGAAACCCGTCCCTATGTTATACTGGTGGTGGGTGTAAATGGGGTGGGGAAAACCACTACCATTGGGAAATTGGCTGCTCAGTTTAAGCAATCTGGTAAGAATGTGATCCTTGGAGCAGCAGATACCTTTCGCGCCGCGGCGGTTGATCAATTAAAACTCTGGGGAGAACGAGTAGATGTACCGGTAGTGTCTCATGGTATGAATACCGATCCATCTGCAGTTGCTTACGATACCATAAAGCAGGCAGTAGCTCAGCAGGCAGATGTTGTGCTGGTTGATACCGCAGGCCGGCTCCATACTAAAGTCAACCTGATGAATGAACTTTCAAAAATTAAGCGTGTAATGCAAAAGTTCATTCCGGAAGCCCCTCATGAAATTTTATTGGTACTGGATGGCAGTACCGGTCAGAACGCCTTCATTCAAGCGAGAGAGTTTACAAAAGCAACCAATGTAACCGCGCTGGCAATTACCAAACTGGATGGCACTGCAAAGGGTGGTGTAGTCATTGGTATCAGCGATCAGTTTAAGATTCCAGTGAAGTATATCGGCGTAGGCGAAAAAGTAGGCGATTTGCAGCCGTTTGTAAATCGGGAATTTGTTGACAGCTTGTTTAAGGAGTGATTGGGTGATTTGGTGAGTTATTGAGTTAGTGAGTTAGTGATTTGGTGAGTTATTGAGTTGGTGAGTTGTTGAGTTGGTGAGTTGGTGAGTTGGTGAGTTGGTGAGTTGGTGAGTTGGCGAATTCAGCAACTAATTCAGCAAATTACTATTTGACTTCCTGAAGCCGAATCTCCAATAAACATAGTAGCTGAACCCGAACTGATCTTTGTCATCTTGTCTATTCTCCCCAAATCCCGGGATCCAATAAGGTTCCAGATCACCGGCATTCACAGTTTTTAAAAATTTATATCGCACGGTAAAACCAATGAATAATCCCTTCCAGAAATTGATCTTGGTCCCAGTAACCAGTTCGGCCCATTGTGCTGTTGCATTGTCATTCGAAGCAGTTATGTTGAAAGTGCCATATGCATCCTCCGTATTGTAGGTGAGCTGGTCATCGAGTTTGGCACTTGCATAGCGGAACCCCACAAAAACTACATGCAGCTTCTCCGGATGGTGCATTAAGTTAATCTCCGGACCAATGCGGAAATAAGTACCCTTATTTTGATATGCAATATCAGCACTTTGCTCTTCTATATTTGACGTCCCGTAGTCAAATGTCAGCAGATAATGCCTGAAATCAATATCCAGCTGATATTCCTGGAGTTTCTTACTGTCATCCCAAAAATTACGGCTAAAACTATTGAGATCTACCCCAAATCTTACTGCCGAAGGAATGAACTCTTTGGCCTCTTTTTTCACCTTCGGCGGCCGGGGTGGTCGAACCACAGTAGTATCTCCCTGTAATTCTACCTGACCGATAAGGTCGAATCCACAGATTAATAAACCAGCGCTAATTATATATTTCCACATTGGTATTTGCTGGTTGGGTTAAAGCCGGCTGTAACACTGAAGCCGAGTCAAAACCGATTACCTCAGCCTCTAATAAGCCAATAATTTGTTCGGCACCACAATCGACAGAAATCAATCGTTCAGTACGATCATACTTCAATTCCAGTTGGTGATTACCCCGATTTGTGTCAAATAAAAAGGTAGTCTGGTTCTTCCCGGTGTTTACTGGCAACACCAGGCTTGACAAAGTGTCCAGCGCCAGAAATATGCTGTCCGTTTCCAAAGCTGTTACCTGGTAAAAGATCAAGGTGTCATTTTCAAGAAAAGCACTGTCTGTACCGGGATAAACTACCCGCTGAAAATCAATGCCAACCGTAGTCCCATTATCAGTAAAGCAAATTTCATCCGGGGCACATGCCATAAATCCTATAAGGACAGCAATTAGTGGTGATTTTTGAAGTGCCCTGGGAATAACCCTGTTTGTCATGGGGAGATTCGATTACGACTGGCAAAGATAATTAAATTATTTAGTGGGGAGCAACACTGGTGTGGAGCATGGAGCATGGAGCATGGAGCATGGAGCAGGGAGCGTGGAAGCGTGGAGTGTGGAGCGGGAAGCAGGGAGCATGGAGCAGGGAGCAGGGAGCAGGGAGCAGGGAGCATGGAGCAGGGAGCAGGGAGCAGGGAGCAGGGAGCAGGGAGCAGGGAGCAGGGAGCAGGGAGCAGGGAGCAGGGAGCGTGGAGCATGGAGCATGAGCGTTGAGCGTGGAGCGGGAAGCATGGAGCAGGGAGCGTGGAGCAGGGAGCATGGAGCAGGGAGCGTGGAGCAGGGAGCGTGGAGCAGGGAGCGTGGAGCGTGGAGCAGGGAGCGGGGAGCATGAGCGTTGAGTTCAGCTGACGCCGGCACAGTGTGACAGACAATACGCGAGGATTACCCTATAAATTTCGTAATTTTGCCAACCATTAAAACTAAAAGTTTGAAGACGCGCGGTAGAAAGAAGGACAAAGTAAATGTGGTCACCCTTGGTTGTGCGAAAAACCTGGTAGACTCAGAGGTGTTGCTCACCCAATTGAAGGGCAATAATATTTCAGCAATTCACGAGTCGCCTCATGATGATGCCAACATCGTAATTGTAAATACCTGCGGATTTATAGATAATGCCAAGCAGGAATCCATCGATACCATCCTGAGGTATGCTGATGCCAGGGAGTCCGGGGCCATCGACAAATTGTTTGTCACCGGATGTTTATCTCAACGCTATCGCGAAGATCTTGAAAAGGAAATCCCCTCGGTCGATGCATATTTTGGCACTATGGAATTACCCCTTTTGCTAAAGAAATTCAATGCTGACTACAAACATGAACTGGTAGGAGAAAGATTAACCACCACCGCCAGCCATTACGCCTATATGAAAATTTCAGAAGGCTGTGATCGCCCCTGTTCTTTTTGTGCTATACCCCTGATGCGCGGGAAACATGTTTCCAAACCTATAGAGGTTCTGGAAACTGAAGCACGTCATTTGGCCAGTCAGGGAGTTAAAGAGTTACTACTTATTGCCCAGGATAGCACTTACTACGGACTCGATATTTACAAAAAACGCAATCTTGCAGAACTGCTTGATCGCCTGGCAGATGTTGATGGTTTGGAGTGGATTCGGTTGCATTATGCGTTTCCGACGGGATTTCCGGAAGATATTCTGGAGGTGATGGCGGCACGCGACAATATTTGTAATTACCTGGATATACCGCTGCAGCATGGTTCATCAAAAATGTTGCAATTAATGCGCCGTGGCATTACCAGAGAACGCACAGAATCATTGATACAAAATATTCGATCTAAAGTGCCTGGGGTTGCACTGCGCACCACCCTGATCGCCGGTCATCCCGGTGAAACAGCAGAGGATTTTCAGGAGATGATGGATTTTGTCGAGCAAAGCCGCTTTGACCGGCTGGGGGTATTTACCTATTCCCACGAAGAACAAACTCATAGTTTTAACTTTACCGACAACGTTCCGGAGCATGTTAAACAGGAACGTGCAGACCTGGTTATGGAATTACAACAACAAATATCATCAGAAATTAACCATTCAAAAATCGGCCAAAACTTGAAAGTACTGGTTGACCGAAAAGAAGGTTCAAATTTCATAGGTCGTACGGAAGCCGACAGCCCGGAGGTAGATAATGAGGTACTGGTCGATGCCTCTACAAATTACCTGAGAATAGGAGATTTTGCCCAGGTTCGAATCACAGGTGCGCGCGAATTTGATTTGATTGGGCATCCCATAAACTAGTTATAAATTATTAGTGATGAGCGATGATTGTAAAGAGCAAATACAGTGTGTAGATCGCATGGTCTCAAAACGCCAGGTGCAAGGGCATCAGGCTTTTTTTAATTAAATTGATCAATTAATCTTGCTTTTCCGTATACCTCTGATAGTTGCACGATAGAAGCATTACCACCATTCGTATGATTGATACCCTTAAACTGAAAGTAGAAAAATTATCCCTTTCTGAAACCGGTGCCTTTACTGCTAATTTATTAGACTACCTGGACCAAAATCCAAAACTGGAGAAATTTGTAGGTTCCTATCCGTCAATTGAATCTTTTGACGCTGCTATTCAAAACCGGCAATTCCCGCCCGAAAGCCGAAGGTCCCTGGTCAAGGTGCTCAATCAACAATACTCAGGACTGGTGCTTTCAGGTAAACTAATAAAGAATATAACTGCCCTGAAAAATGATCAAAGTTTTACCGTTACTACCGGGCACCAGCTTAACATTTTTACCGGGCCGCTATTTTTTATTTACAAGATTGTAAGCACCATTCGGGTATGTCAAATATTGAAAGAGCATTATCCGGCATACGATTTCGTACCGGTTTACTGGATGGCCAGTGAAGATCACGATTATGCTGAAATCAATCATTTCAATCTTTTTGGTAAAGAGTACCGGTGGGACTGTCCGCAGCATGGAGCAGTGGGACATTTTCAGCTAGATGGGCTTTCCGGTATTATTGAGCAGATTCGGGATTGTCCCGACTTCTTTGAGGATGCTTATCTGAACAGCAGCAACCTGGCTGAAGCTACCAGAAAGATTGTCAATCACTTATTTGGAGATTATGGGCTGATAGTTCTTGATCCTGATCACCCGGATTTGAAAAGTACTTTCTCTCCGTTAATGAAGGATGAGTTATTACAGCAGAACACCTTTCAACAGGTATCGGCCAGCACTGAGGATATTGCAAATAATGGTTATAAGACGCTGGTGTCTCCCCGGGAAATCAATTTATTCTATTTGAAGGAGCAGTTGCGGGAAAGGATTGTGAGAGCTGAAGGAAAGTATGAAGTTCTCGGCACCGATATTAGCTTTACTGAACAGCAGTTGCTTGATGAACTTGACCAGCACCCGGAACGGTTCAGCCCTAATGTGATAATGCGGACGGTTTATCAGGAAACCATCCTTCCCAATCTGGCTTATATCGGAGGACCAGGCGAACTTACCTACTGGATGCAATTCAAATCGGTTTTTGACCATTATCAAATCCCTTTCCCTATTTTAATACCCCGGAATAATGCTTTGGTGATAAGTAAATCTCTGGCAAAGAAAATAGACAAACTCGAACTGAAGGTGGCAGATTTATTCTTGAGTGATCAGGAACTTAAATCAAAATTTATCGAGAAAAACAGCAATGCAACTTTGGACCTGCAGGCAGAACAACAGCAGCTAAAATTAGTGTTCGAACAAATCCATGATAAAATAAAAGCCATCGACGGGTCATTGACCGGGTACATAAAAGCTGAGGAGAACAAAGCCCTGAAGAATCTCCACCAGATTGAAAAACGACTGAAAAAGGCGGAAGAGCAAAATCAGGAAATAGCAGTGAATCAGTTGCTAGGAGTAAAAGAGAAATTATTTCCGGATGGGAATCTTCAGGAAAGACATCAGAACTTCCTCAATTTCTATATAAATAATCCCCAATTCATAGAAGACCTGATGGAGCATTTAGATCCATTCGACTTCAGTTTTTATGTGCTGTTTGAAAATGGATAAAAGCCAGTTACGCCACAGGTACCTTTCCAACCGCCAGTCACTAACCCGATTTCAAGTACAGTCCCGAAACCAGTTGATCAGTCAGCGGCTAATAAACTATGTGTCGTGGACAGATCTTAATCTGGTACACTTTTACCTGCCCATCGTACGTAATCAGGAAATTGATACTTTTCCTATCATTGAGTATTTAAGAAAGCATTACCCCGCGGTACGCATTGCAGTACCTAAGGTTGTTCAGGAGCATACACTGGACCATTACCTATTGACTGATCGCACTAAGCTGGAGTTGAACCTTTGGGGAATACCAGAACCTGCAAATGCAACTGCAATACCACTAGATCAAATTGATCTGGTAGTTACACCCATGGTCATCTTCGACAGAGCAGGGCATCGCGTTGGGTATGGTAAAGGGTATTATGACCGATTTCTGGCAAAATGCCGGCCTGATACCAGAAAGATTGGACTGTGTTATTTTGAACCGGTGGAGCAAATCGACTTCGAGTCAACAGATATTGCCATGGATGTGGTGGTAACACCGGATGGAATCTGGGAGTTTGAGTGAAAGGAGCGTTACATTAGAAAGATTACAAGAAAGATTTAGTATATAGCGCAGTTAAATTACTCCATAGATTTTTTTATAAAATATACGCAATCACTTTTCAAAACAACTCAATTAAATATGAAATCAAAATTGACCCTGGGAATAATGGCCATTATTCTGATCAACTGTGGTGAGAATCCGGAAGTGCCTGCTACTGAAAGCAACCCGGAACAAAATTCAGCTGCGGAAATCAAAGAAATCCAGTCACGATATAATACTGAGATACCAGAGAAGATACTTACTTTGAACGAAGTCGATACCCGAATTGGTAAACTGGAATTTTTTGATGGCCTTCCTACCCGGGAAACTGTGGCCAGGGTGTATGATAATTTAGATCATATACGGGGGATTGAAACCTTCCTCAGCGGAATTCCAGCAACTTCTATCGAAGGTATCCGTCTGGGCATGCAGGAAATGGGTGTGGCAGAACCAAATCAGGTATTGATATTTAATGACCTGATGGATTCCAATCCATTATTCTTAACCGGAAATACCAGCACCGTTTATGTTTCAGGCATCCTGGACCTGCAAAAGCATGGACCGGTGGTGGTTGAGGTACCCGCAGGCAGTGGGCCGGGTACGGTTAATGATGCCTTTTTCAGGTTTGTGGTTGATATGGGCTTTCCCGGGCCTGACAGGGGTAAAGGAGGAAAGTATTTGATTTTGCCCCCGGATTACGACGCCGAAGCTCCCGAGGGTTATTTTGTAGCAAAATCAACCAGTTATATCAACTGGTTAATACTTAGAGGATTTCTCGTAGACGGGAAAACCGACGCGGCCAATAAAATGTATCGTGAGGGCCTGAAAATTTATCCGCTAAAGGATAAAGCCAATCCTCCGGCAATGACTTTTATTGACGGGTCAACTAAATCCTTCAATACCATTCATGCCAATACCTATGACTTTTACGGTGAACTAAGCGAGGTCATCCATCGTGAACCTGTTTCATTTCTGGATCCTGAGTTACGCGGTTTGTTCGCCAGTATTGGTATCGAGAAAGACAAAGCATTTACACCTGATGAAAGAATGAAGGAGATACTGGAGGATGCTGTGGCGGTGGGTAATGCTACCGCAAGGGCCATAGCCTTTGAATCACGGGAAGATGAAGCCAACATTTTCCCCAGTGGCCATTGGGAATCGGGCTTTCTCGGTGGTAGTTATCAATGGCTGAAGAATGAAGGAAAAGGTGGAAGGTACCTGGATGCAAGAACTAGATTTTTCTATATGGCTACAGTAAATACACCGGCAATGGTATTGAAAATGGTTGGCTTGGGATCCCAATATGCCTTATCAGCTCGCGATAAGGATGGGGACTACTTATATGGTCATGAAAAATATACCTTGAATATTCCGGCCAATGTCCCTGTAAAGGACTTTTGGTCGGTGGTGCTTTACGATCCACAAACCAGGTCCGAATTGCAAACCTCTCAATCATTGCCCAGTGTGAGTAGTAAGCGTACGGCTTTAACCGAAAATGAAGATGGTTCAGTAACCCTGTATTTTGGTCCTGAGAACTTTGCACCGGAAGATAAGCGCAACAATTGGCTGCAAACGATCCCCCATAAAGGTTGGTTTGTCCTGTTTAGACTTTATGGTCCGCTGGAGCCCTGGTTCGATAAAACCTGGCAGCCAGGAGAATTTGAACTGGTAGAATAGTCCCAATTCCATACAGCCGGTCTGTTTTAACATAAGCTTTCAATACCGGATAGCGATCCTGCTATACTTTTTCACCAGAGCCGCTTACTTATTCTTTGCGCTGAAAGAGTTTGGCAGAAAATAGACCACCCGGTCAATAGCTATGGCATACTATTGCTTACCAGTTCGCCCTGAACCGGTGAGTGGTCTTGCTTTAGTTCACCGTCGACCGTGATATTTTTGAAGTAACTATAGGCCCCGGTTGGATGGAAAAGATCGGGTACATTTTGTACAACAAAGTGCAAATGAGGTTTGGTGGAATAGCCGGAATTGCCGCAATGTGCCAACACCTCTCCGGGGTTTACTGTCTGACCTGCTTTAACCAAAATGGAACCCCTTTTTAGATGAGCCATTAATAAATATTCCTCATTGACCGCTTTAAGTACTATAAGGTTCCCATAGGTATCCAGAGCATTGGGTTTTCCTATTCTATTGTCCTCAATACCATCAATGACTTTTACTACCACAGCTTTACAAGGTGCAATCACCGGCTGGTTAAAGGCATAATAGTCCTCATTTTTTTTGCCCTGATTACTGAATAATCTTCCTTCCTGGTCTTGAATCGAGAAATCTATGGCGCCCTTCATATTCCTATGCGCATTGTGATAATTTTGGTCTATGGTAAACCCACCCCATTCCACATACCATTCACCCTGAAACGGTAATGTCAATGATGTGGTATTCCTCACCAATTGGGGAAGACTGTCAGGGTAGTGGGTTTTTATCAGGTACGACATCAGTTGACAGCGGTCATTCAGCTGAAATATCAGATCCATAGCGGTATTTTCATGAATGCTGGTGTAAGAAATTTTGCTCCCTTCCTGCTCATTATAGTTGATAGACTGTATCTTCCCCGCCACTTCATAAACATAAATGAGATTGTTATTCATCATTTTAACCTGCTTGCTGCCAAGTATTCTGGGCTGAAACAAGGAACGTATGCCCCGAACATCCTGTTGGTTAAACTTACTGACAAAGCTTTGTATGGTTTGAGTACAAGAATACTCACTGCGCACCGCACTGCAGCTGGCAACAACTGCCAGGGTTATAAGTTGTAATATGATTATTCGTATCTTCATTAGATCTGAGGTCTGAGATGATAAATCCAAGATCTAATTACTATATTGTTAAATAAAAATAACCCAGTCAACCATGAAAAGCATCTTTTGCATTTTTACTTTATTATCCGCTACCTGCATTTCCTGTCAGGCGCAACCAAGTAATATCCCATCCCCTGAAGTTCAGATCGCCGGGGCAATTTTAGCTGCTCCTGAAGAAATGCGAGAAAATGCTCAGGTACTTGGATTCGATGATAAGGGGAATCTTGTTGAATTAAGAGCGGGCTCAAATGAACTGGTCTGCGTTGCTGACGACCCCAACAAAGAAGGATTTAGTACCGCCTGTTACCATAAGAATATGGAACCTTTCATGTCCCGCGGTAGAGCACTAAGAGCTGAGGGGATTGACGGACAAGACCTCTTTGATCGCCGAGAACAGGAAGCCAAAAGCGGTCAGCTGGAAATGCCGGAAACACCTTCCACCTTGCATATTCTTACCGGTACTGAGTTTTCGGAAGATTCCATGAAAGTTGTCAATGCTTATTACCGCTATGTGGTTTACATTCCTTTCGCAACTGTTGAGTCCACCGGATTGCCGTCGAAGCCGCGGGCCCCGGGTGAACCCTGGATCATGGACCCGGGTACGCATCGAGCGCATATTATGATTTCACCACCTAAAAAATAGCAATGTTAATTGTTAATTGTTAATTGTTAATTGTTAATTGTTAATTGCTTAATACAATCCACGGTATAAGCCACTTCCTCCAAGGTGGTATACATGTTGATCCCCAGCCTGGTAACCCCGCCTTGCTCCATTAACCCCAGCACATTGATAGCGC
>BQJT01000153.1 GCA_021604845.1 Cyclobacteriaceae bacterium | reverse complement strand
CAACTGTTGATCGGTGGCTGGTTAATGGGACCCTGACAATGTTCTTTTCCTCCCAGACACAAACCAGAATATTTTGCAGATATTTCGGGCCAAACGAAGTAAACGATGCATCCAGTAATGCACAGGCAGCCTCACCCAAAGGCACCGCATACGGCAATGTACCCGGCAATTCGCCGTTCCAGGCCACAAAAGGGTGCAAACCGCTTCCCCCGTACAATGATTTATAACCGTAGTCTCCACCCGGAACAATTTCTATTAGTCGATTAGGTCCGCGACTATCAGGATCGTTGTCAGTAAGCAAAAGTCTGCCGTTCATAGTGAACCTGATATCAAAGGGATTCCAGAACCCGGTGGCTATTTCCTCAAGTTCGGATCCATCCAATTTACAACGCATCACGTTGCCCCCGTCTCCGTAACCACTAATTACCGCACCATCTGTTCCCTTTACCTTCCAATAATCGCTGCCCGTATTGCCACGAGTGACAAACAACCATTGATAATCCGGAGAAACTGCTATACCTAGAATCGCAGCATGATCGTAAGGTGACTCCGGAGCTATCATGTCAAGCAACAATCGCCGGTAATCGCTTACCCCATCCCCATTGGTATCCTGAAAAACCCACACCGCATTCTTGGTGGTCAGGAATAACTGCTGATCAGGACCAAATGCCAGATTCATTCCATCTTCAATACTATCTGCATAAATTATCCAGAATTCAGGAATTCCATCCTTATTGTTGTCCACTCCTTTTTTGATCTGGTCATATCGCGGACCTGTATAACCTTTCGGTGGTGTATGGGTATGAGATTCCAGTACGTAAAGGTCATCGTGATGGTCAATGGCTAACCCAATTGGTGTTTTTATCTCAGGGCTGGCAGCCACTAGTTGCATTTGAAGTGCAGGGTCGCTTATAAGGAAAGTGCCGTTACCGCTCTGCTGCTTATTACAGGCGAATACCATTGCCAATACAGTAAAAACAGTAACAATGATAGACTTACAATTCATATTCAGATTGTGCCCGATAGATTATCTAAAACTCCAAGGAATTAAATCAACAAAAATTTACGGTACCGCTCTTGCAGGTTTTTATTATAACTGACTCTATGTTGGCTAATTTAACTGATCAATTCCGAATTATTCATAACCAAATGGAGTTGACTTCCGATCTGAAGTCGATAATCCTCCGTTTCATTAATTACAATGATTATATTATACCATGAATTTTCAATTGGAAATGTTGTTACAGGGAAGGAAAAATTTGCTGAGTTTGCTTAAACCCTACAGCGATGAGCAGTTAAACACCATCCCTACAGGGTTTAAAAATAATCTAATATGGAACCTGGGGCATGTTATTGTATCTCATCAGGTCCTTTGTTATAAATTTTGCGGGTTATCAGCCGCCATTTCCGATGAGTACATTAATAAATTTCGAAAGGGTACTATTCCTGGTCCACCAGTTAATTCCTCCAATATCGATTATCTGAAGACCCTTGCTCTGGAAACGGTCGATGTCTTCATAGATGATTACCGGAAAGGGATTTTTAAGCAGTATCAAACTTATCAATCAATGTATGGAGTATCTCTAACCTGTATTGAAGATGCCATTGAATTCAACAACACCCATGAAGGTCTTCATATTGGATATGTAATGGCAATGTGCAAATCACCTGACCTCGAATTGTAAAACCATTGACTGTTAAATGCGTTTATTAAAGGTGCAAAACCAGTATTGATGTATATGGTCTTCCCGGCTAACTAACCTGATAATCATGGAAAAAAAATCAATTTATAATGCTGATGTATATACCGAAATCCTGGATAGAATCAACAAATTAAATTCCGACAGTGCTCCTCAATGGGGGAAAATGACCTCAGCCCAAATGATGGCTCACTGCGCAGAAGTAATGGAGGTTTCCAACGGTAAACCTTTACAAAATACGCCGTTTATAGCCAGACTGCTGAAAGGCTATATAAAAAAGATGGTGGTAGGCCCAAAACCCTATCCTAAAAATTCTAAAACACACCCGCAGTATTTACAAACTACGGATATAGATTTCGATCAGGGAAAGCAACGGTTATTGAATGCGCTGAATAATATGAAGGAAAAGGAAGGGGAAAAGATCAACCATACGCTGTTTGGCGTGCTTACCCCGGAAGAAAAGGGATGGTCTCAATACAAGCATCTCGACCATCACTTGACTCAATTTGGAGTATAAACAAACGAGTTTTTAGTTTTTAGTTTTTAGTTATGAGTTAGGTGAATCTCTTGCAGTGAGATTTGAGATATTTTGCTACTAAGATGAACGAGGCGGCTAATTATATATTTCATCTACCGGTAAAGCAGCGGTCTATCATGCTGTTTCTGGATGAGCTGATTCTGGGATTCCCGGGAACCACTTCAAAACTCCGCTATGGAATACCTTTCTACTACAAGAAAAGTTGGATTTGTTATTTAAATCCCATTAAAAACCAGGGAGTTGAACTGGCCTTCACCCGCGCCAATGAATTGTCCAATGAACAAGGGTTGTTAATGAGCAACGGCCGAAAACAGGTAGCTGGAATAGCAATTTATAATATTAATGACCTTGACATTCCCTTGCTAACTCAGGTACTCAGTGAAGCACTGCTTTTGGATGAAAAAGTCCCTTATGCTTCCAAACGGAAAAAATAATTATCAGCAGGTTATATGTTACGCTGCAACTGCAAAACCTTAGGAAAAAGAAAGGCACTTTCCAGATTAACCAGTTTGATAAAATCCCTTTCAAAGGCTTTTAGTTTACCGAGCAGTGCATTGGGCAGCGAGTCTGGTTGCCTTGCGACTTTTGTGCTTGACAAGAGAGACACGATCGAGTTTAGCTTGGATTTAAAACATTGATGTTCCGCTTCCAAATTTTGCAATAAATAGTCCAGGTTGTCCAGCTCTATCCATTTCGCATCTCGCCCGGCATATGCCAGCTGCCTGATCGAAGGGAACACTTTGTATTCCTGGGTTATCAGATGATCCTCTATTAAGGATGCCAGTTCCTTAAACTGCCGGTTCACTTCAATTGTTTGCGGGTACGCTTCACCCTGGTTTCGAGCAGTCTTCAAGGCAAATTCTTTAATCACCGGAAGGTTTACCCAAACAAAATAGTGATGTGTATTCAGGATATAATCGATTAGCGTATCCAACTCCCAGCTGTTGAAGTCCAGGGTGGCTTTAGGTTGCCGGCTAACAGCCGGTCTGTCAGTATTAGAGCGATTTGATTCTCTTAGTATTCTTTCTGGTTGGATTTGAACGGTATTCATTCTATGGTGAATTTAAAAAGCTGATTAAAAATACATTCTATAATGCCTAAAAAAAAAGATCTGTGTTAGGGTTGTTACTGACATTTATCAGGTGGTACCCCTCCCATCGGCGGTATTATTTGTATACGATTTTCACCGTTGGTTAGACGCAAAAACCGGCGTAAATTTTTATCAACTTTCTTTTAACAGGACCGCTCGATATTAATCAGCTCTTATGCAAACCATTGCAGTTCCTGTTTCGGGATAATGGTGTGTTTAATTATCAGTTATTTAGCCCTGGCTCCTCACCGGGAAAAAGCAGCAAAGATGACCTGGACCACAGGCATATTCAAGGAAGAAACCAAAGAGTTAGCAGGGTTACCCTGGTTTAAAAATTATCGTATATTAGCCCGTGATCGTTGGCTGGTTCTGGTAATAATCATTATATGAAACATCTTTGGGGTATAGATTTGGGTGGCACCAAGGTAGAAGGCGCGGTTTTGGAAGCAGATTCACACCGGGTTCTGTCCCGCACCCGGATGCCCACCGAACAAGAACACGGCTATCAGCACATTATTGGACAGATTAAAAAGCTGGTGCACGCATTGGAAAAAGATACTGGTTTATCCCCGGAAAGAATTGGTATCGGAACACCAGGTTCTACTGACCCCAGAACCGGAACCATGAAAAATAGCAACACCACCTGCCTTAACGGGATGAAGCTATTTGATGATTTGCAGACCGCCTTGAAAGTACCTCTCAAAATGGCGAATGATGCGAATTGTTTTGCGCTGGCGGAAACACGTATGGGCATCGTACCCGAAGTATGCCCGGACGCAGAGGTAGTGTTTGGAGTGATTATGGGAACTGGCGTGGGCGGCGGAGTAGTAATCAGGAACCAGGTGCTCAACGGAAAACATGGAATGGGAGGAGAATGGGGACACACCTTTATGGACGAATCGGGAGGGCCCTGTTATTGCGGCGATGTCGGTTGTACCGAACAGGTCATTTCAGGCCCAGCACTAGAGAAATATTATGGTAAAGTCAGCGGAAGGGAACTAAAACTGAAGGAAATCGTCAACAGGTACCGAAACCAATCCGATGAACATGCAACAGCAACTATGGAGCGGCTGCTTCACTTTTTCGGGCGAGGATTGTCAAATGTCATCAATGTATTAGACCCGGATGTGGTAGTGCTTGGCGGCGGGGTAGGTAATATCGAAGAACTGTACACCCTGGGTGTGCAAAGTCTGGAGAAACATATATTTAATACCTATTTCGAAACCCCCATTGTAAAACCCAAACTGGGCGACAGCGCCGGAGTATTTGGAGCAGCGTTTTTATGATCTCTGATCTCTGATTTCTGATCTCTGATTTCGTGGCATCTCACCCGCGCTTGGCTCCAGCCAGGGGCGGATTTTATGATCTCAGATCTCAGATCTTAGCTCAGAGATCTTAGATTGTCTACTGTCATCTTTAAAGAATATGAAGAATATCGCCGCAAATACCACTGTTACCGCGGCAAACACCCCCCAGAAAAGCTGCCAGTCACCTAATGATAAATTTCCGCCTTCACCCAATGTGTTAACGAATGCTCCTGAAAACTGCGCTCCCAGAAACATGCCAACACCCTGGGTCAGCAGGACAAGCAAACCCTGAGCCTGGCCCCTGATTGCAGGAGAAGTTTTCTTATCTACGTAAATCTGGCCGGTAACAAAAAAGAAATCATAACAAATACCATGAATCAGGATCCCGATCATTATGATCCAATAGGTGCCACTAATAGCAGCAGTTGAGAACAGCGTAAAGCGGGCTACCCAGGCCAGCATTCCTAACATCAGCATCCATTTAACTCCCAATCTGGCGAAAAAGAAGGGGATCAAAAGCATGAAAATAATCTCTGAGGCCTGTCCGAAGGCCATCTCAAAAGAGGGATTGCTAAATCCAACAGCGGCCAAATACCGGGGAGCATATGGGAAATAAGTGCCAAATGCAATAAATATCAACATGGCACATATAAGGAATACTATAAAGTTTGGAGTGTTTAACTCTTTTAAAGCGTCCAGGCCAAGGATCTCTCTCCAGGAAGATTTTTGTCCTTTTGCAGGTGGAGGGGTTAAGGGCAGCGTGAAACTATAAATACCCAGGAACACTGCTGCGGCTCCTCCAATATAAAGTGGCGTAGCCTCAAAATCAGCCATCAGAAATTTACCGATCAGAAACCCGGCTACCACCCAACCAATGGTTCCGAACACCCGTACTACCGGAAATTCTTTCTCCTGGTTGGTCATGTGATGAAATGCCAGAGAGGCTGTCAGTCCCAGAGTTGGGAAATAGCATAATGCATGAACAAAAAGTAAAGGCAGAAACAACGAAGTTCCGGCGTATCCCGGCATCGCCAACATAGCGGCTCCGGCAATTATGCACATGACACCCAATACTTTTTCCGAATCGAAAAACCGGTCCGCTATCATCCCCAGGAAAAAAGGTGCGATAATCGCACAAATCGGACCCAGGCTATAAGCCACGGGGATTAGCTCACCCATATTTACTGCCTCAGTACCCATGAAGTTGCCAATTGTAGGTGCCCAGCATCCCCAGATAAAGTACTGGACAAACATCATAAGGCTTAATCTGGCAGTTAGTAGAATGTTCATATCGTGATTACTACATCAATTTGGTTTAACGAGAAGGTGCCGTCGGTTCATTTTTAATTTCAACCTGTTTATAGCCACCTTTTGACCTGAAATAGATCAAAAGAAGAATATAACAAACCAACATGATCACCGGTAAAATTACCACCCCTCGTATGGCGTCTTTCTTCGCCACGTTTTGAATTCTGGTAATAATATCTATATCTTCTGCAGGTGCCTGTGATAATTTTTCGTCGTTAAGGCTGTTGTATTTACCTATTATGGATCTTTTTTCATCTATAACATAGGTATCGCTCAAATCCGTACTGTTTTCCTGATCATAGATTACCAACCTGTCCTGTATGGCTTTATCCTGCACATAGCCCAGAATCGGATTACCAAAGGTACCTACTGCTAACATACCGACTCCGGCTATTGCATTTAAGGTCATCGCTCCACCCCGTGGAAACTGCTCAGAGACTACACCTAGTGTTGTAGGCCAAAAGAACGCTTTACCTAAGCCGTATACGGTGGCAGCTGCCAATATGGCGAACCCTGCAGCCTGTGAGAGGAAGAAAAGACCACACGCAGCTAAAAACGCACTTATTGCCAATATACCCAGAGGGGTAAATTTTCTAACCAACGGTCCAGAGTTAAATCTCAGCACTACCATGATCACGGAGGTATAGATTAATACCCATCCTGCATTATCTCCCATTTCCCCTTCCATTAGTGGAGTAATCCAACTATCAACACCCAGCTCTGTAGTGGCAAGGAGCATCATGATTAGCAACAGGAAAATGTAAAGTGGTCTGCCCATTGAACGGGTATAAGCATAAAATGCTATTGCAGATAGCAATGTCATTATATAGGTAAATATGTTTCCGAGTTCGGCAATCCTGCCAATCTCAGCAAAAATCATATAGGCGATGATGGCAGCTCCCAGCGCACCTACTTCCCTGAGCATGTCTTTATACGATACTCCGGCTGCAACTCTTTCCTGAATAGGGAAAGTCCTTTTCCACAATATTAAAGCATAGACCACCGTGGGAATCAGGATTAAGGCAATCTTGGCTTTCCAGTATAAACCGGTAAAAAGCATGATTATAACCACGCCACCCAGTGCTAAACCTCCAGGCCAGCCTGCATGAAGAATATTGAGCCATTTGGTTTTTTCCTTATTAAAAGCGGTGGCAACTACCGGGTTAATGTACGCTTCTACCGTACCGCTACCCAGTGCCAGTACTAATGTACCCAGGTACATCATCCAGTAATCGTTAGCTAATAGGATTAAAACGGTAGAAAGACTATGACATAAAAGCCCGAACCACATGGCCGTTTTATAGCCTATTTTATCAATAATAAAACTAAAGAGTACAATACTAATTGCAAATGGCCACAAGCCTACTCCTAAGATTTCACCTACCTGAGTTTCTGACAGCCCGAACTCCGCACCCCATTCCGAAGAAGTCAATACCCTGGCGATAAATCCAAAAGCAGTTGCTATAAGTGCAATAAAACAGCCCCAAAATAGTCTCATATCCGGGGCTTGTGGCGAACTCTGTGAAACGGTAGATTGGTCCATAGTTTAAAGTTTTTTGGTAATAAGCTGGGCTAAAATAGAGTTTAATTTCATTAAAACAAACCAGTACTTGCCGGCAAATCCATCACTTGCAGGCTTATAGCAAATTCAAAATAACAAATCTCAAATTAGTACTAAACTGAAATGAAAGCAATTGCAACAGAACTCAGTCTTCAGTCTACAGTCTTCAGTTTACTATTCACAGTCCACAGGTTTCAATCCACAGTCAGGCATGCAACCCTGTGACCTGTAACCTGCATTCACCACTTATTATTCAAAACAGATTATTATTTAATTGATAATCTTCTTAATATTATCGCCTGCTTTAAAAATGTCCTTCACCTAAATTTGAACATAACGACATGTCGAATCATCGTAAAATGAGAATGGGAATGATCGGCGGTGGACAGGGTGCTTTTATCGGAGCCGTGCACCGGATGGCTTCCGCCCTGGATGGAGAGATTGAACTGGTCTGTGGAGCTTTTAGCTCAAACCCTGAAAGATCTAAGGCTTCGGGCAAAGAGTTTTTTCTGCCCGAAACAAGATCATACGGTAGTTACCAGGAAATGATAGCATCCGAAAAGTCACTTCCGGAAGGAGATCGTATGGATTTTGTATCTATTGTAACTCCGAATCACCTCCATGTGCCCCCGGCCATTTTAGCCTTGCAAAACGGCTTTCCGGTAATTTGTGATAAACCGCTGGCATTTAGCCTGGCTGAGGCCAGAGAGTTGAGATCGGTAGTGGAAGATACCGGCTTACTGTTTGGACTAACCCACAACTATACTGGATACCCTATGGTAAAACAAGCCAGGGAAATGGTTAAATCCGGGGATCTCGGGAAAATCAGAAAAATTGTAGTCGAATATCCCCAGGGGTGGCTTTCAACATTGCTTGAGGCATCCGGCCAAAAACAAGCGGCCTGGAGAACGGATCCCAGCCGGTCTGGGGTAGCCGGTTCCATGGGGGATATCGGTTCACATGCAGAAAACCTGGCTGAATATATCAGTGGCCTGAAAATCACACAGATTTGTGCGGACTTAACCACATTTGTTGAAGGGCGTCAACTGGATGATGATGGAAATGTACTCTTGCGATTCGAAAACGGCGCAAAGGGCGTCTTGCACTGCAGTCAGATCAGTGTTGGTGAAGAAAACAGTCTTAACATCAGGATCTATGGAGAAACGGGAGGGCTGGAATGGCATCAAATGGAGCCTAACACACTGATCCATAAAACCAACGATGGCAAACGAATTCTGCGCAACGGTGTGGGAGATCTTTGCCCCAGCGCCCAGGCACATTCCAGGGTCCCGGCGGGTCACCCGGAAGGTTATCTGGAGGCTTTTGCCAACATCTATCGAAATTTTGCCAGGACCCTGAGAAGCGTATTAGATAACCAGCAACCCGATCCGCTTTATGCCGACTTTCCTGATGTACACGATGGAGTAAGAGGTATGGCATTTATTGAAACTGTGGTGGCAGCCAGTGCCGGAAATGAAAAATGGGTTCCCTTTGAAGCTAAATAGTACCAACCAAAAACTTGACCAATCGTGAAAACAATACAAGGACCGGCTATATTCCTAGCCCAATTTATGGGAGATGAAGCTCCCTTTAATAGTCTTGAATCAATTTGCAAATGGGCGGCCGATTTGGGCTACCTGGGTGTACAAATCCCCAGCTGGGATGGCCGGTTGATCGATTTGAATAAAGCAGGGGAAAGCGAAACCTATGCCCAGGAAATTCAGGGCATAGTAAGAGAATGCGGGCTAGAAATCACCGAACTATCAACCCACTTGCAGGGGCAATTGGTAGCGGTACACCCGGCATACGATACCATGTTTGATGGTTTCGCTCCAGCCAGTGTCCACGGGGACTCAAAAGCCCGCACAGAGTGGGCTGTGGGGCAGCTGCACAGCGCTGCCAAAGCCAGTAAGTATATGGGATTGACTGCCCATGCCACTTTCCCCGGGACATTATTGTGGCCCTTTGTGTATCCATGGCCACAGCGACCGGCAGGAATAGTTGAAACAGGATTTAAAGAATTGGCCAAAAGATGGCTGCCAATATTGAATGCGTTTGATGAATCCGGGGTGGATGTGTGCTATGAAGTACACCCTGGTGAAGATATTCATGACGGTATTACCTTCGAAATGTTCCTGGAAGCCACCGGAAACCACCCCAGATGTAACATATTATATGACCCCAGTCATTTTGTACTTCAGCAACTGGATTACCTTGAGTACATTGACCTGTATCATGAGCATATTAAAATGTTCCATGTGAAAGACGCAGAGTTCAATCCCTCCGGAAGAGTTGGCATCTATGGAGGATATCAGGGTTGGCTGGAGCGGGCAGGACGTTTTCGTTCCCTCGGCGATGGCCAGGTTGACTTTGCCTCAATTTTCAGTAAACTTACGCAGTTTGATTTTGGCGGATGGGCAGTATTAGAATGGGAATGCTGTATTAAGCACCCCGAGCAGGGAGCTCAGGAAGGTGCCTTGTTTATTGAGGATCATATAATTAGAGTAACCGAAAAAGCCTTTGATGATTTTGCTGATGCAGGAACAGATGAAGCCACAAATAAAAAAATTCTTGGCCTATAAATATAGACTGAATTTCTTAACGCTGGTATCAGAATTTTTACCTGGAGTATCGCCAGCGGCAGCTTTTGGTTGAACGGATATCTGGTGGTGAAATTTGAAATGCATACTCCCAAATGGAAGCAAATGGTCAACAAAAGCAAAATTCAGGGACATGCCCGGTTTTGGTAAGTCCAAAAGCGGGCATATTTGCGTTGCAGAACCACGCCGACCAGGTGTGGTTCAGAAATATTAAAATAAGAGCATTATAAAATAATATGAAGCAAAGATTATTAATAATGATGGTTCTGGGGGTTTTGGTCCTGGGATGTCAGCAGGGAAAAGACCGTGAGAAGCGTGTACTGGTATTTAGTAAGACCGAGGGCTATCGACATGCATCCATTGCTACCGGAAAACAAGCCATTATGGATATGGGATTAAAGGAGGGGTTTGCGGTGGACACCACTGAAGATGCCGGGTTGTTTACCGAAGACAACCTGTCGCAGTATAGTGCGATAGTTTTTTTAAATACAACCATGGATGTCCTTGACTACCAACAACAATCTATTTTTGAACGATATATTCAAGCCGGGGGAGGTTTTGTGGGAATTCATGCCGCTGCCGACACGGAATACAAGTGGCCCTGGTACGGAAAACTGGTGGGCGCTTATTTTGAAAGCCATCCTAATAACCCCAATGTACGGCAGGCAACCTGCAATGTCATAGATCACAACCACATAGCGACCGATTCATTATCTGATTCCTTCATCAAGACAGATGAGTTCTATAACTATAAAAATATTAATCCTGATCTCAATGTATTGATCACTATCGACGAAACTACCTATGAAGGGGGCACCAATGGAGATTTTCACCCGATAACCTGGTATCATGAGTTCGATGGTGGAAGGGCATTTTATACAGGTTTTGGTCATACCGATGAAACCTTCGCCGAACCAGAGTTTCAGCAAATTCTTTCAGGAGGTATCGCATATGCAATTGGGGAAAACAAGCCATTGGATTACTCCCTGGCCCGTTACCAGCCCATGCCGGACGACAACAGGTTTAAGAAAGTTGTATTAGATTATAATTTGTACGAACCCCTGGAATTGGAAGTGCTGCCGGATGGAAACGTATTGTTCGTGGAGAGACGCGGAAACCTGAAAATGTACAAGCATGAACTTGATTCAACCATAGTGGTGCACAAGTTTGACGTATACATTGGACTGGGCAGGAACGGCCGCCATGAAGACGGCTTATTGGGAATGGCATTGGATCCAAAGTTCAGCGAAAATCACTGGCTCTATCTTTATTATTCACCCAATGGAGATGAAGACGTGCAAAATCTTAGCCGGTTTGTACTCGACGGGGACCAGTTGGATTTGAGTAGTGAAATTATAATGTTGCAGGTAGGGGTTCAACGAGAGGAGTGCTGTCATACCGGTGGATCCATCCAGTTCGGACC
>BQJT01000152.1 GCA_021604845.1 Cyclobacteriaceae bacterium | reverse complement strand
GGACCGTAACTACCAAAAATATCGCCACACCCATAAATAATACTTCGGAAGCCATGGTAGTGGTGCCAAAACCTGGATTCAACGGCTGCTGGATAGTTACCCAGGAAAGGGGAACCACCACCTATAGAGCCTTAGAGGTTGGACCAGGAGGTATTGGAGCCCCAGTAACTTCCGATCTTTCCACCACTGGCGGGTCAGCCCTGGTAGCTGCTAATTTTGCTTATACCTCCAGGGACGGAGGAAAAATTGCAGTGTCTCCTCAAAATAGTAACCGAAATGTTCAGATACTTAATATCAATGCCAATACCGGGCTGATCAGTTTTAGAGAAGAAGTCCCCAACACCGGCAATAATGATGGAGGTGAATATGCTGTGTACGATACAGAATGGTCCGCCAATGGGTTAAATCTTTACATCAGCCGATTTGGAAGTAATAGTACGCCAAACGCACGATTGTACCAGTATGACCCAAATGTACCCAATATCCAGACCATACCCACTCCTACCCTAACCCGTAGCCTGGGGCTGCGCCTGGGACCGGATAACCGTATCTATCATTTATACCAGGTGAATTCCGGGCAGTTTCTGATTGGCCAGATCGACCAGCCTAACCAGGTGTTGGATAGTATTGGTTACGACCCCATGCCTGCAGATATCGGCAATATCAATTACAACGGCCGGCAATTTCCGGAATTCGCATTTGCGCGAAGGACCCTGGAAACTCAAATGTTCATGGTGATGGGGGAATGCAGCAATATCCCCACTCAGTTTTTTCCCCAGGTAGACCCCATGGCTACCGATTTCTCCTGGATTATAGGAGGAACGAGCTCCACGCTTTTGGCGCCCAGTTTTACCTTTACTACCGGAGGGTCAATAATGGTTAGTATGCGATATACCCTCAATGGCCAGCTTTTCAACCATGATTCTACCATCACTATTGTTCAGAATGACCTTCAGGCACAACTTGCAGACACTATTATCTGCCCGGGTCAGTCTGTAGTATTAGACCCCATGGCCCAAAGTGGCGGTGGTGGTGGCGGCGGCGGCGGTGGCGGAGGTCTGTTTGACTATGCCTGGCACGATAAGTCGACGGGCCCAACTTATACCACAGATACCGCAGGTGTTTACTGGGTAGTAGTAGAAGATCAGCTAAATCCAGGCTGCAAGGTATATACCAGTGCGGAGGTGACCGTATGCGGTGAAGAGGATATGCGGTCGGCTGTATGGTTTTTCGGGCAAAATGCCGGTTATAATTTCAATGATCCTCAACACCCGATTTCCGGGCCCATGGTAGCCCCGGAAGGAACTTCTACCATTTCAGATCGGAATGGAAATGTACTATTCTATACTGATGGGGAAACTGTTTGGAATCGTGAAGGGAATGTGATGCCTAATGGTACAGATATCGGTGGAATCGCAGGATCAACCGGAACTGTGAGTTCAACTCAAAGTACAGTGATTGTACCTTATCCTAATGACGAAACGCTCTATTACATTTTCTATACTGAGGAAGTGGTCGATGAAGATGGGCTGGACAGTTACCTTATGGGTTATGCGGTAGTTGACATTAAAGAAGATATGGGCCTGGGAGATGTGGTAATCAAAAACAAGCCCTTGTTTGAACGTAGTACCGAACGTTTGGCGGCCTTTACCGGGGCAGATTCTACCTGGGTAGTAGGTCACGAATGGGGCACCAATACTTTCAGGTCTTATCCGGTGGCCTCAAGCGGCATTGGAAACCCGGTACTTTCTTCAGCCGGGACGGTACACGGAATCGGTAACCCGGACGATGCGCATGGATACCTTAATTTCAATGGTTCCGGAGATAAAATTGCGGTAGCAGTACAAGGTCAGAATGCGGTGGAAATATTCGATTTTATTGACAGTACCGGTACCATTGAAAATCCATTACGGGTAGACGTTGGTGATGCCCCCTATGGCGTATACTTTAGTGCCAATCACCTGTTTGTAACCGCCGGCACCAGGCTTTTGAGAATTAAGATGGATACCACCGATGCCGCTATTGAGAATACCACACCCCTGGAAGTATTCAACGGCTCAGTACAACTTGGCGCCATTCAACGAAGCCCAACAGGTCAGCTGTTGGTGGCCAGGGATGGACAGTCATCGTTAGGCCAGATTGTGGGTGCAGACGCCCCGGATAATCAGGTTGGGTTTCAGGAAGACGGTTTGCCATTGGCGGGCGGTACCAGCAGTGGATTAGGATTACCCAATTTTATTCAAAATCTTTCAACTCCTACCAGCGGTGCCACCATGTTTGTGGACGGCTTTTGTTTGGAAGAACCCACCATTTTTATGGGGACAGGACCCTGTCAGTCACTGGATAATTATGAATGGACGGTAAAACCCCAGGGCGTTGACTCTGTAATCTTTGCTTCCTTCCAGGAAGAAGACGAATACCAATTTACCAACCCCGGGTTTTACGACGTGGAGCTGCGGGTTCACAACTGTAACTTTGCCTTTGACACCACCATGTTCCAAACCATTGAAATTTCCGGCAAACCAGTACTTGACAGCATTCCCGCATTTGTTCCGCTTTGTAACGGTTCAGCTACCGTTACCGCAGCATCCGCAGACACCGTAGGGCTTTCTTACTTCTGGACTCCCACCGGCGATACCACCAATACCGTTACCATCACCCAGGCGGGTCAATACACCGTGACCGTAACCAACCAGGCCGGTTGTAGCAATTCCAGCAGTTTCCTGGCTAATCCGGTCAACCCGGTAGTTAACCTGGGACCAGACAGGATTTATTGTATCAACGATGATGCAGACAGCCTGAATGCTGCGAATCCAAACTCAACATTTCAATGGGTAGTTACCCTTGATGGCACCGTCATCAGTACACCTGCAGATACTACCCGTATTATGGATGTCAGTACCGACATTGCCGGAGATTATCTTTACGTGGTAAATGTAACCGACCGGGTTACTGACTGTACCACCAGCGATTCAGTGAATGTCACCGTTTTACCCCCCCCTTCCTTAACTGCGACAGGGCAGGAGTCTCCCGGATGCGGATTGCCTGGTGGCAGCATAGACGTTGATATACTGTCGGATGGTAGTTTTACCATTGAAGTAACTGACGGAACCACCACGGTAACCGATACTGCTAGCGGACCCAATACCGTGGTCATCCCCGGATTGTTTGCAGGTATTTATTCGGTATCGCTGATCGATAATATCAGCCAATGTAGAGAAACCATAGACGGCGTACTGATCCAGGACCAGGGGGGTAATTTCATCGCCGGAAGCGAAATTGTTCCCACAAGTTGTGATTTCGATGATGGTATCATTAGGGTATTTATACCGGATATCGCGGTATTTCCCGTCAATTATACACTGAGGGACCAAACTACCAATACCGTGATTAGGCAGGTAAACGCGGTGCCCAGGTCCTCATTCCCGGGTGGTGATGGGTTTGAAATCACCAGTCTGATTCCCGGTACCTATTCTGTGGAGGTAATGTCTACTGTCAATGGATGTACTGAATCGCTTGCGAGCCTGGTGGTGGATACAGACGCGGACAACATTGATCTGGATGTGCCGGAATTTGCCGAAGGATGCGGGCCTATAGCAACTTTCTTTTATCAGACTTCCGGACAAATTAAGAGTGTGGTAGGACCACCTGGCTCGAACGTTACACCCACTCAAAATTCAATCACTGTTGATCAGCCAGGTGTTTATACCATTACCGCCGAAGACCCTAATGCGATATTATGTGATTCCGTGCGCACCATCCAGGTAAACCTGGCCGAAATCATCCTGGTTGAAATTGACACTGCAGCTCAAAACTGTAGTGGCTCCAGGATACTCACTGCCCGGGTAACCAACCCCGACCCTAGCGTAACTTACACCTATCAATGGTACCAGGGTAGTCCGGTGACCGGCAGCAGAATCCCCGGAGCAGTAGCCCGGCAGCACAGTGTTACTCAGAGCGGCACCTATAGTGTACGGGTTGGAACCAGGGAAAATGTCTGTGAATCAGAAGCTACCATTTCGGATGTAAATATCAGACCGCCTTTGCTGGTAACCCTGGAAGCATTTTCTGACTGTGAGACCCAGGCAGCTACCATTGTTGAGGCAAACGTAAATCAATCCAATGTTGAACTCATTTGGTTTGATCCTGCAGGTATAGAAATTCCGGGTACCCGCGATCTAACGGAAATTACTGTAAACCAACGAGGTAATTTCTCAGTGCTGGTAAGTAATACCGTACAGGGCGTTTCTTGCAGTGCGTTGGAGTCTATCAGTCTGGTTGATATTTGTCCCCCACAGATTTTTGCTCATACTGCCATAAGACCTGAAAGCAACATACCGGATAATCGCACCTTCTACATCCATAATCCCAACGATATCGCGGATGATTTTCAGGTGTTCATCTTTAACAGATGGGGAGAGATGATCTATGAAAGCTCTGACAAGAACTTTAACTGGAACGGCACCTATCGCGGAAAGGACGTACCTGTAGGCACTTATCCATACCTAATGCGGTTTAAGTTTCCCGATGACCCCGAAATCTTCCAAAAACGTGGCGGGGTGGCGGTAGTTAGATAGTTTTGAGTTTTGAGTTTTTAGTTTTTAGCTTTTAGTTTTTAGTTTTTAGTTTTGACAGGTGTCTTTGCAGCTATTTAAGCACTTGTATTCTTAATACTTAATTCTTAATCTTATACTGTTCCAAAAATTCTACCCCAATGAAAAAATCAGCATTTTTTATTTTGTTTATTTTTCTCCTGTCAGGTACTGGATTTACTGCCTCGGAGGTAATTCCCACCAGCTTAAAAATCAACATCCGAAACAGCCTTGGAAATTCGGAAGCCGGTGTTTCTGTTACGCTCTATGGTAATAAAGAAGACTTCAAGAAGGAAGAGAATCCAGTACAGCAAGGTCTAACCAATGAAAAAGGAATGGTGACTTTCAAGAATTTGGAGGCCAAAGTCTATTTTGTTGCCGCTGAAAAGGGGGATATGAGTAATTTCGGTCTGGGAGTTCAAACCAATATGCTGGAAGCTAAAAAAGTCAATAAAGTCACTATAATAATTGAATAGCAGACATCGATAAGTCCGCAGTTGCTTCTATACGCCAAAAAAAAGAGACTGCCTTTTTGGGGCAGCCTCTCGTAACATTAAACACTAAACTTAAAAACCACTAATTATTAATCAACCAAACTATTTTAAATAATAAACTAACTACTTACTATACAAATGTAGCTCAGGTCCCTGACAACAAAAATCCGAGTTTAACAGATATCCAATTCATGTAATTTTTTTTAAAAAAATGGCAGTTTGGCTATTTCGACTAAATTTGCCCCCTAAATTCCGTACCCCATGGCTTTAGTTGGAACAGATATTACCGAGGCAGTTAAGTATCTCGATAAGGGCAGTTTAGTAGCTGTCCCAACGGAGACAGTTTACGGTCTGGCGGGTAACGCACTGGATACAGCGGTAGTAGCTAAGATTTTTGAAGTCAAAGGGAGGCCCGCATTCGATCCGCTAATTGTTCATATTCCCGATTACCAATTTATGGGCCGGGTAGCTCATGAAGTTCCCGAAGCCGCAGCTGAGCTTGCCAGGAGGTTGTGGCCGGGTCCGCTCACATTGGTACTGCCTCGTCGGAAGATCATTCCGGATCTGGTTACCAGCGGGCTGGATACTGTTGCGATCAGAGTGCCTAACCATCCCATAACCCTTGAATTGTTGCAGCTGTTGGATTATCCCCTGGCCTGCCCCAGCGCCAATCCTTTTGGATACGTAAGCCCCACCCGCGCTTCACATGTACAACAACAGCTTGGAGATCAAATTCCGTACATTCTTGACGGAGGACCCTGTGAGGTGGGTATCGAATCCACTATCGTGGGATTTGATCAGGGGAAGGGGGTTATTTACCGCCCTGGAGGTATAACTGTGGAAAATATTGAAAAAATAATTGGTAAGGTGATCATAAAAACATCAGTGTCTAACCCTGTAACTCCAGGGATGTTGGAAAACCATTACTCCCCGGGTAAAACCCTTATACTAGGATCAATAAAAAATTTACTGGGACATTATGGTGATGAAAAAATAGCTATTTTAACTTATCGGGATATCTATCCTGAAGTCCCTGAGGATCACCAAATCCAACTTTCTCCAGCAGGAGATTTAAAGCAAGCTGCTCAAAATTTATTTGCATCACTAAGAAAATTGGATGCCATGGACATAAGCTATATTTTTGCCGAACCGGTACCGAATCATGGTCTGGGAATTGCCATAAATGATCGATTGACCCGGGCAGCCACCAAATTAAAAAGTCTTAGATGAAAACTGTTGCAGATTATAATTTCGAAAATAAGAGGGCCCTGATCCGGGTAGATTTTAACGTTCCACTTGATCAGGATTTCAACATCACCGATGACACGCGAATACGGGCAGCGCTTCCAACCATTCAGAAGGTTCTGTCAGATGGCGGATCTGTCATCTTAATGTCCCATTTGGGTCGCCCTAAGACGGGAGCTGAAGACAAATTCTCCTTAAAACATATAGTGAATCACCTTTCAGGCAAACTGGGAATAGGAGTGAAATTCGTAGGTAACTGTGTTGGTGATCAAGCTGAAAAAGCAGCAGAGGTGCTTAAACCGGGAGAAGTTTTACTGCTCGAAAACCTTAGATTTCATACCGAGGAAACCAAAGGCGACCGGGATTTTGCGCAGGCACTGTCTAAACTTGGCGATGTTTATGTCAATGACGCCTTCGGTACCGCCCACCGGGCCCACGCCAGTACTGCAATCGTTGCCGAATTTTTTAGCGATAAGGTTGCGGGATTTGTGATGCAAGCTGAACTGGACAACGCCGCTAAAATACTCCAGCATGGAGAAAAGCCTTTAACCGCCATTATGGGGGGAGCAAAGATCTCCGACAAAATTCTAATCATTGAAAAACTGCTGGATCGGGTGGATAATTTGATTATCGGTGGTGGTATGTGCTATACTTTCTTTAAGGCCCTGGGCGGACAAATCGGCAATAGCCTGGTGGAAGAGGATAAATTAGCACTGGCCAAAAAGCTGATTAAGCAAGCCAAAGAAAAACAGGTGGATCTGTTGCTGCCAAAAGATTCCATTATAGCTGATGACTTTTCCAATGATGCCAATCGAAAAGTAGTAGACAACTATGCCATTCCCGATGGATGGATGGGGCTTGATATTGGCCCAGAAGCAATTACGGTATTCACCAAAGCAATTGATGATAGTAGAACCATACTATGGAATGGCCCAATGGGTGTTTTCGAGATGCAAAACTTTGCCAACGGCACCATTAGTATTGCCCAGGCAGTGGTCAATGCCACCAAGAAAGGCGCTTATTCCCTGATCGGCGGAGGCGATTCAGCGGCAGCAGTTAATTCTTTGGGATTTGGAGACCAGGTAAGCTATGTTTCCACCGGCGGGGGTGCCCTGCTGGAGTATATGGAAGGAAAGACCTTGCCAGGTGTGGCTGCATTGTCAGATTAAATTCCGGATTGCCTAATTAACTGATTTAGAGATTGAGATAATAGATAGCTGATTATCAAACCGACAGGTTTAACAAGCAAAGACGTTCCAGTTTATCATAACCAATCTCTCTCCGGTCCAGCATTTGTTGAACCATTTGTGCCACATGTTGAGGATGGTGATTCAAATTTTTCGACAGACCAATTAAGGTCTGAGGGCTTCGGGTCAACTGTTCTCTAATATCCTTGGCCATGAGTTTAAAGTCCGGAGATGGTACCAGATCACTGCAAACGTCACAAATTCCGCATTTATGATTATTGGTTTCGCCAAAATATTCAAGTAGTTGAATCGATCTGCAAAGGCGATTGTTCAGTACATACTGGTAGATTGACTTAAGCTTGCTTAATTCCCGCTCCTTTCGTTCCTGATAAGATTTTTTATCAAACTTTAATCTATCAGGATCCATTCGGGGCGTGGTAAACATTATTTGCGGCTGGTCTTTTCCAGGTTGGTAAACCCCTAAATTCAATTCCTGAAGTTTCTGAAGCGCCTGATTCACCTGTGACAACTCCCACTGCAATAGCCTGCCAATTCGACTGACGTTGATGTTTACCGGAAAGGAAAATAATTCTCCCCCGTATGAGCGAAGCAACGCCTTTATTAAATTATCGAACCTGGCATTGGCAATCTGAAATTCATAAACCTGTTGATGATTGGCGGTAAATCGAAATTGTGCAGGCTGATATAAATCCTCCGTCATTTCCAGGTAACCAAACATTTTCAGTTTCTTAATCGCATGGTAGGCCTGTAGTGGTTTTTGCTGATATTTATGAGAAAAGTCTTCTAAGTCAAAATCATAGCTCTCATCGGCCACACTTCCGGTAGCCAGTTGGTAATAATTGGCAAGGTGCTGATACATAGATCGCAAATATTCCAATTCCGGAAACTCCTGAAGTTTTCGCTGCTTTATTAGCTCCATGTCACCCTGCTGATAAAGTAAAATCGCAGCTGCCGGTTTATTGTCTCTCCCTCCCCTACCTGCTTCCTGGTAATAGGACTCCAGGTGGTCCGGCATATCGTGGTGAACGACCAACCTTACATCCGGTTTATTTATCCCCATACCAAAGGCATTGGTTGCTACCATCACCGGGATTTGATCGTTCAACCATTGCTCCTGGGCTCGGGATCGTTCACCTGGTGCCATACCTCCGTGGTAGAATGCAGCTTTTATTCTCTCCCGCTGCAAAGCCATGGTAATTGTCCTGCATTTCTTCCTGGTATTTACATAAACCAGTGAGCTACCTTTAGATTTTCTTACCAACTGGATCAGTTTTCCTGTCTTATCATCGCAAACATCTACCTGATAGGATATACTTGGTCGGGCAAAACTAACCTGTAGCACGTTATCCTGCCTGAATTCCAATTGCCTGACAATATCCTCTTTAACTTCCACCGTGGCGGTGGCAGTTAGTGCCAGTACTGATTTGTTTGGCAGCAACTCCCTGATTTCTGCGATATTCCTGTACGAGGGCCTGAAATCATATCCCCATTCCGAAATGCAATGTGCTTCATCCACCACCAGCAGTTGCACATTCATTCTGGACAGTCTCGATCTGAAAAGTTCTGACTTAAGACGTTCCGGGGACAGGTACAGAAATTTTATAGCTCCATAAATGCAATTATCCAGCTTAATGTCAATCTCACGGGAGCTCATTCCGGTGTGGATAGCTTCCGCCTTAATCCCTAAATCATGTAGCTGCTTTACCTGATCTTTCATAAGTGCGATAAGGGGAGTAACAACCAGGGTCAGACCAGGTCGCATGAGTGTTGGTACCTGGAAACAAATTGATTTTCCACCGCCGGTAGGCATCAGGGCCAGAACGTCCTTCTCTTCCAGCACCGACTGGATTACTGCTTCCTGCGGGTCCCTGAAAGAGGTAAATCCCCAGAATTTTTGTAATACGTCAATTGGCTGTTCCATCGCATTCCATTTGATAATAGGCGCAGGTTGTTTGGTAGAACTGATGGTGCTTTACAAACTCTAAACCTGTTTTCTCAAGTACAAGACGTGAAGTATAGAATTCATGGCATTTAGTTAAATAAGAAACCATGATAATTCATATCAATGAGTGCCATAAGTAAAAAGTGGCATATGCCTGCCAGGGATTCCAACGTTTTGACAATTGGAGTAGTTCTGTTTTAGTTGGTTTTCTGGTCATGGCAGAATGAATTTTTACTGCGTTTTGCAATCCCACATCATCAATGGGATATGCGGAATTTTCCCGGCAGCATTTCATCATTACATAATGTGCACTCCAGGGGCCTACTCCTTTTAGGGCAGTAAGCCCTTTGACAGCATCTTCCTTGCTCGAACCTAACAGCATTTCTTTACTGATTTGACCCTGTAGCATTGCCTGAGCAATACCAATAATATATTGAGCTTTTGCGTTTGAAAATTTCCATGCCGCAAACTCCTCTGTCGACATTTCTGCAATAACTTCCACCTCCGGAAAAGTATAATAGTCAACTCCTTTAAATTGCAGCCTTTCTCCCTTATTATAAACCAGCTGCTTTTTAAGTTGGTAGGCAAAATTTAAATTAATTTGCTGACCAATCACACACCAGCATAATGCCTCGAACAGATCAGGAATTCCAATAAGTCTGAGCCCGTAGTAACGTTGAGTAAGATGGGCCATGATTTCCTCGTTTTTCACCGCACGATAGAACTGGCTAAGATCGGTTTTCAAGTCAAAGACCTCGGTTATATATGCCTTTAACTGACGTTTTTGTGATTCTGAAAGGATGTTATCATGGGTCTGAACCCTCAAAGACCCTTGGGTCATACTGACCGTTACCAGTATCAGTTGCTGGTCCAATTTCAGTAACTTGATCCATCGCTGGCTGTCAACCTGATGTAGGCATTCATGCTTATTTCGATTGAGGAATTTTTGACAATGAGCAAAGGTGAATTCTTCAGGAACGGATATTAAAAGCTCGCTCCCGTAAGATGGAGTGGAAACTTGCTTAAGAGGACTGTTTACCATTTAATTGGCTTCTTTTCGATGAAAGCCTGAATTCCTTTTTTGCAGTCTTCGCTATTTCGGGCGTCGGCATTCTGTTTTACTGCGTAATTCAGGGCGGCTTCAAAGTCCAGATCCTGAATTTTGGAAATCATGGTTTTGACCCTTTTCATTGACTGCTCTGAGTTATCCTCGATAATGCGTTTAGCCAAAGTTGCTACAGCACCATCCAGTGACTCAGATGGTACCACACGATTTACCAGGCCTATTTTTTTTGCAGTTAATGCATCTATTAAATGACCTGAAAGCAACAATTCCCTGGCACTGCCTTCTCCCAGACGCCTTAACAGGTACACCATGACAATAGCCGGGACAAAACCTATTCGTACTTCCGTGTAGCCGAACATGGCATCAGGTTGAGAAATTACCAGGTCGCACACTGAGGCCAGCCCGCACCCACCCGCAATAGCATGACCCTGTACCTTGGCAATAACCACTTTGTCCAGGGTATAAATTAATTGAAAAAGGTCCCTGAGGCTGCCGGAATCCGCAATATTCTCTTCATAGGTGTTCTTTTGCAGGCTCTTGAGGTATTTAAGATCTGCGCCCGCACTAAAAACTTTACCCCTGGCACCGAGAACCACTAGTTTAACCTCCGGGTGGTTATTTGCTTCAATTATTCTCTGTGTCAACAGACTTACCATTTCTTTATTCAGCGCATTTCTTTTCTGTGGTCTGTTCAAGGTAATATGAGCAATCCGGTCTGAAATTTTGTACTCAATTACTTCCATAGTTTACAGGTTTATGATCTTATATCCTTCAGACCATACATTGTGAGTGTTTATTCCCAGCGCGCCAGCCTGCTTTTCCAGTTTTTGTGCGTAGGCCCTGCGATTTGAACCGTCAATAATCAACAAGTCAGTGTCCAAAGAATTAATTTGATCAGGATGAATAGCGTTGTTTGATACAATTGTAATATGGGATTTTAATTTAACTTCTGCACCCGGTGAGCGCAGGGATGATTCTTTTATCAAAAGTATCAGCTTTCCTTTAAATTTCCACAAATCTGCTGCTGTCCCGGTTGTCCAGAGCAAAACGGGTTGCTCGGAATTATTCAGGTTTAAATATTTTCGAAAATGAGATATTTTGTACTTGACAGAAGCACTATCCGCAAGTAATTCAGGATCCATTATTGTATAAAAGTTATCCTTTTCAATC
>BQJT01000151.1 GCA_021604845.1 Cyclobacteriaceae bacterium | reverse complement strand
GGCCAACCTGGGTGGCTTTAGTAAAACGATAGCGTACCGCCAGTTTATGTTTCCGGTTGATATTCCAATCCAGGTTTAACATAAACTTTTCACCGTCCAGTTTATTGGAAGTCTGCTCCCATGCTCCCGGTTCATAACCATACTGATTTCGAACCAGATCACCAACAGAATTCAAGACTGCAGCGTCCGCATCTCCCAGATACTCACTAAGCGCAAACGGCTGTGGTGTTTCATCCCTTTGAATTTCCGCCAGTGCAAAAAAGAAGAGTTTATCTTTTACAATAGGTCCTCCTATTCGAACTCCATAGGTTTTATTGCTAAAATCTGCCAATTTTGTACGCTCGACATTCGGATCGTCGGTAGGTGTTTTCCCCGCCAAACCTTCGTTACTAACCAGGTACCAGGCGGAGCCTTCGAATTCATTGGACCCGGTTCTGCTTACGGCGCTAATACCTGCTCCGGCCAACCCGCCCTGGGTTACATCATAAGGTGCCAATACCACCTGGAATTGTTCAATGCCATCCACAGATATAGGCGAAATACCGGTTTGCCCCCCGTTAGTGCCATTACTGGCGAGCCCAAAATAGTCATTGGTAGCTGCTCCATCAATAAATACAGAATTGTAGCGGTTGTTGAGACCCCCGAATGATATTGCACCATCTATTCCTACATTGGTATTGGCCAAAGGTGTTAATCGGGTGAAATCGTTCAGATCACGACTAACGGTAGGTAATTGATGAATGGTATAATCATTTACCACGGTCGCAGGAGCTGAGCGGTTCCCGTCAAAAACGTCCCCGGAAGTTGCAATTACCTCCACTGCTTCCAAGGTGGTTACTTCGTCGCTCAATTGCGTATCCAACCTATACGTTTGTCCCAGGTCAAGGTAAACGTTCGGTTGAGTGAATGTTTCAAAACCTACGAAACTGATGGTAATGGTGTAAGGTCCACCGACGTTCATATTACTCAGTCGATAATTTCCGGTTATGTCGGTTACATTACCAAACTGTGCGTTAGTAGGTTTATGGACAGCGATTACCGTGGCACCGGGAATTGGTTCTCCATTAGAATCGACAACCATCCCATTCATGCCTGAGGTGGTATTTCCCTGACCCCAAAGCAGGGAGCCGCTTAATGATACGCTTAATATTAGAAAGAGGGTTCTTAGTAAGAGTCTATTCATAGTATAGGATTATAGTCTGGTTTTGATAAGTACAGCTTTTGATTTCCCGATCAGGATCATTGCAAACCTGGAGATTGTAAATGGTCACAAATGATCGTGATATGAAGTAAATTAACTATTTAACCGTTAGCTAGCAAATTAGTTTTAGTCACTATAAACTTAAATCAAACACACTGGAAGTACTAAATACTAATATTAAGGTTACTTGAATTATCGCATTTTCTATTAACAATTCGGTAACAATTGTTGCTTTGCCCTTATAGCCCTTCGTAAGGTAGAATTAATATTCCCCTGGAGCCTGATATTAGATTCCTTTTTACTGGAAAATGAAATTGTATTTTGCAGGGATTACTTTTTTCCCTTTCTTTGCATCATGACCATTAGTCGCTTGCTATTTCCACAGGACAAGAACTATATTCTTAAGGAGGTACAGGCTGATACCCGGACTCAACTTCTCGGGCATCTGGTAACTACTGTCCGAGAGACATACCTGAACCGGTTCAACCCGCTGGGTCTCGAAGATGACACCATTTTGAAGATCAAGGCCTGCAAGACGATTTCAATTGACAATTTGGAAAATTTTTACTGGGAGCTTGCCGGTATTTTCAGATACAAGGTTGGTAGTAATCAACTTGAGTTTATTTTTTCAGGCAAAAGCCACTACCAGAAATACTACGACGATTGGAACGAAGCCTTTCATATATGGCTGGAGGATTTTACGTTTTCGCCTTATTTCATTCGAGCAGTATTGGAAATGTGCATTCTTCAACCACACGGCCGTCCAGCGGAGCTGGCCAAGGGCCGAATGAAAGTGTATCTATCACAATACTTCAACCTGAAGGTATATAAGTATCGTGGGATCACCCCTATAAAAGCTGCCTGAACATTTTCGGAATTTCTTTGATTGGGGTCTCATAAAATGAAACTCCCTACCCATATATTGCTTGAGTTATCAATCAAACAAGAAAAGCATGAAAAGTTTAAAAAATCGTATTCAACTGATTGGGAGGGTAGGCAAAGACCCGGAGTTCCGGCTGCTTGACAGCGGCAAAAATGTAGTGAATTTTTCAATGGCCACCAGTGACAATTATAAAAATGCATCGGGGGAGAAAACCGTCGACACCCAGTGGCACCAGATAGTAGCATGGGGTGGCTTAGCAGAAATAGCCGATAAATATCTTCGGAAAGGAAGTGAGGTGGCAATACAGGGTAAACTGATCCACAGGAATTATGAAGGGCCGGATGGTAAAAAACGCTATGTATCAGAAATTATCGCCGATGAAATATTGCTGCTAGGCAAACCTTCCAAACAGGAAGTAGCGGCGGATTAGCTAAAGGTCGATGGATTGATGGATCTAAGGGTTGAAGGATTTACTCATTCAGTCCTTTGCAAAGACAAGAATCTTACCGCTGCCATCCTGGCCTTCATTGGAAATAATTAAATCGCCTTTACTGGTAAAGCAGATTCCCTCCGGTTGACGGAAGATCCTGGGAGATAAGGGTACACAGTACTTGATTTCACCCTCCGGGGTAAGTACGATTAGCAGCTTACCGACATTGGCCAGTAAATACACTTCGCTGGTAAAAGGATGGACGGCAATTCCTGACGGCATAAAATTTTTTTGGCGCTGAGTCAGGTTTAGTGGTTCAGGTTGGGCTTGATTCCAAGATTCAAGATCTTCCGGCGTAATCAGGTAAAGTATTTCCGGATCAAAACCCTGGGTGAGATGATAGCTATAGACCGCCCTTCCATTTAAGTCGTTAGATCCTAATCCTGGCCGCCCCTTACATGCTATTAGTAAACGATTGTTATCAGGGTCAAAGCCTAACCCTTCCGCATTATTCTTCCTCTTTAAAGGAGTTTCAAACACCTTAGTTTTGTCAGTTCGCAGGTTATACCTGTATATCTCACCATTACTTTTCAGAACGAATGCCTGTTCACCAATGATTTGAATACCCTCAAAATCTCCAGCCCCTGCAAATCTATGCCGGTCAATGATCCCTTTTTCATTTAACCCGTACATGAAAATTACCCCGGACTCATCTTGTACACAAGCCAGAACCGAATCGTTCAAGGTACTAAGCCCGGATATTTCATTTAAAATATCCGGCAGAAAATATGTTTGGCTGGGCTCCAGCAATTGATATCCGGTGGCGTTGTAAAAATTATCAGTAAAAGGCTGAAAACGTGCGTTATAGCTTGAATTATCAAACCCGCATGATAACTGCATAACCCCTGAAACTATCAGCCCCATATATATTCCGTTATTTCTTACATTCATGAGATTAGCTGCGAGAGGAGAATCATAGGATTTGTTTAATTTTCTTATATTTATATGGAAGAACCAACGTTGTGTATCTGTATAACAGGGCAGATTTGCGATTAAGATTATACGAATTATGAAAGAGAATCACAAACACAACGGCTCTCCTATACAATCCGTTATTCTCGATCAAACACGTGAGTATGTAGTGGAGTTGATGCAAACCAGGCTGCCAGAGTACTATGTATATCATAATCTTCAGCATACACTTGATGTAGTCACCGCCGTAGAAGAAATTGCCAACAATTCAAAGCTGAATAATCATCAATTAGAAGTAGTACTTACTGCAGCCTATCTACACGATATAGGCTACACAAAGAATTGTGTAAAGCATGAAGACCATAGTATCGTACTATCAAGGGAGTTTTTGAAAACGCTTGGAGCAGACCAGAATTACATTGAGGAGGTGATAGCATGTATTGAAGCCACTAAAATGCCTCAAAATCCCAGAAATTTACAAGAACAGATATTGTGCGATGCGGACCTGTATCATTTGAGTAGCAACAGTTATTTTGAAAAAGCTGAATTACTCCGTGCTGAGTTCAGTACCATTGAAAAAGACAATATTACCGAATCGGAGTGGCTGGACATGAGTACGGTTTTTATTGATAATCATCAGTATTTTACTGAATATGCGAAAAACCAGCTTACTCCACGTAAGGCCAAAAATTTAAAAAAGATAAAAAAAAGATTGAGGGTATTAAATCAGGATAATTCCTACACCCAGAAGCTTGAAAAGGAATTGGCTAAACTTCAGGCAAAAGATAGTAAGAAACCCACCCGGGGTATCGAGACCATGTTTCGTATTACCTCCGAAAACCACATGACACTTAGCGGTATGGCTGATACCAAAGCTAATATTATGATCTCTATAAATTCTATTATTCTTTCGATTCTGGTGGGTATACTGATTCGGAAGTTTGAGGAATATCCAAACCTGGTAGTACCTACACTTATTATTGTGGCTGTCTGCCTTTGTGCTATCGTATTTGCAATTCTGGCAACCCGGCCAAACGTGTCTTCCGGAAAATTTACCAGAACTGATATCATGGAGAAAAGAACTAATCTTTTATTCTTCGGAAATTTCCACCGGATGCAATTGGACGATTATACCTGGGGAATGAAGGAAATGCTCAAAGATGGGGACTACTTGTACGGAAGCCTGATTAAGGACATCTATTTTCTGGGAGTAGTTCTAGGGAAAAAGTACCGGATGTTAAGAATATCCTACACTATATTTATGTTTGGATTCGTTATAGCGATCTTAAGTTTTCTACTGGCCATTGCGTTCCCCGATGCGCTTACTCCAACCATTTTTATCAGCGGGTTTTGATTTGTACCAGCATCTTAGTTAATCTTCTCCATCGACTTGCGATCTAAACGACAGTTGATCCACTCACCGTCAAATTTAGTACCAAGACTCTGGTAGAAATCGATTGCCGGAGTGTTCCAATCAAGCACCTGCCAATACATTGCGGTACATTGATTGTGCAGCCCGTATTTTGCAGTTTCTTTAAGCAAATCTTTTCCTATGCCCAGCCCTCTGAATTCTTTGGTTACTATCAAGTCCTCCAGATACAACCCTTTTCCTTTCCAGGTTGAATACCGGTAATAGAATAAAGATAATCCTACAATTTGCTGTTGACTAACGGCAACCAGAAACTGGAATGATGGTGAGGGTCCGAAACCATCTTCTATAAGTATTTGTTCCGTGGTTTCCACCCTATCCAGTGCACGCTCATACTGAGCCAGCTCCAGGATAAGTCCCATAACTACCGGGACATCAGATTCTTCTCCCTTTCTTATCTGTATTTCAGTCATTGTTTTGGCGTTAAAGGTGGTCTAAAGCGAAATGGTATCAAAGCCCGCATATTGTACCAGAACATCGGGGATTTTGATGCCGGTTTCCAGTTGATTATTCTCCAGGATTGCAGCCAACACCCTGGGTATAGCCAGAGCACTGCCATTTAATGTATGCAGCAAAAAGTTCTTCTTATCCTCACCCCTGCACCTCAGCTTTAAACGGTTTGCCTGGTAGGTTTCAAAATTACTGACTGAACTCACCTCCAACCACTTATCCTGACCAGCGGAATACACTTCAAAATCAAATGTTTGAGCCGCGGTAAATCCGAGATCTCCTCCACACAAATTCACTATTCTGTAAGGGAGTTTCAGCTGCTGCAACAAACCAGCTACATGTTCTACCATTTCTTTAAGGGCCTGATAGGAATGTTCCGGGTGATTTACCTGTACGATTTCAACCTTATCAAATTGGTGCAAACGATTAAGACCTCTAACATCGGAGCCCCAACTCCCCGCTTCACGCCTGAAACAGGGAGTAAACCCGACATTTTTAATCGGTAAATCTTTTGTATGTAACAGTACATCCCGGTAGATATTGGTGATTGGCACTTCGGCGGTTGGGATCAAATATTGCTCCGAGTCGGAAATCGCATACATCTGTCCTTCCTTATCTGGAAGTTGTCCAGTGGCCGTTCCTGACTCCTGGTTAACAATAACAGGGGGCTGGATCTCCAAATAGCCCGCTGCATCTGCCTGATCCAGACAATAATTAGCCAGAGCACGTACCAATTTGGCACCTTTACCCTTATAAAACGGAAACCCGGCGCCGCTTACTTTGTTGCCCAGTTCAAAGTCGATGATATCGTATTGTTTAATAAGGTCCCAGTGCGGTTTTGCCTGTGCATGGAGTGCAGGTTTTTCTCCCCATTCGGCCACCACCAGGTTGTCATTGGCGGTAGATCCATTGGGAACGTCGCTGTTGGGTATATTTGGGATGTTATAGAGTGCCTGCTGTTGTTGATCGACTAAATCAACCAATTTTTGCTGTAAGCTCCTGGCCTTGGCTTTAAGTCCCGCGGTTTCCTGCTTGGCGGATTCTGCCTGGTCTTTTGCTCCGGTCTGAATCAAACGGCCAATCTCCCTGGCCTTGTTGTTTGCTTCAGCCAGCGTACTATCAAGTTCAATCTGAGTTTCGCGTCGCGATTTATCCAGGGCTAATACCTGGTTGAGCAGTGCTTCAGCTTCTTTGATGCCTCTTTTGGACAAACCCTGTACTGCCAGCCCAAACTGACTTCGAATAGTGGCTATTTCCAGCATGATGATTTTCTAAAAGATCACAAAGTAAATGAATTATAAGTATAATCTGCAATTATCCTTTAGCAAACCAGGCCCGCGGAACCCCGAGAATTTAATTCAATTGTTTGTTTATTTTACGCTATTAGTATATTATTGCAATATCTTTGCATATCACTCAAAGCTATTCAGCTGTTGAGGTCATATCTAGATGATTATTTCAATCTGATTAATTATTAGCATTTAGAGCTTATACTATCATTTTCTAACCCAATAGGATTAAATCCTTTTTTTATTTATGTACAATATTGATGAATTGAATGTGCGACTTCTTTCTGAGTTGAAAGAAATTGCCGAGGAGTTAAGTGTAAAAAACTTTAAGAAACTAGCGAAAAAGGACCTTATCTATAAGATCCTTGATCAACAGGCCATAATTCCTGAAACGGACCTTCCAGAAAAGAAGCCTGCTGAGAAGAAGACTGAAACGAAAAAAACAACCCCTAGAATACCTAAAAGAGAAAACGTCACCAAAAATGAAGACTCTGGTAAATCCGATGGTGAGATTTTAGATTCTTTCAATGTGAAAATCGAATCACCCGCTGTAGAGCCGGTAGAAAAAACCGCACAAAAATCCGCAGAAAGAGGAGGGCGAAAAGACAACCGGGCACCAAAAGCTCGACCTGATCAAAATCGGAACGAGGGTAACCGGGGCGACGGCAATCGCTCAGACGGGAATCGTGCTGATGGCAATCGTGGTGATGGCAATCGCTCAGATGACAATCGTGCTGATGGCAACCAAAGGGAAAAACGGGAACCTAAACACAAAAAGAGTAACATCAAGGATTTTGATGGCCTGATTGTCAATGAAGGGGTACTTGAAATCATGCAGGACGGATACGGGTTCCTGAGATCGTCCGACTACAACTATCTTAGCAGCCCCGACGACATTTATGTAAGTCCTTCTCAGATTAAACTTTTCGGGTTGAAAACCGGGGATTCAGTTAAAGGCCAGATAAGACCTCCTAAAGAAGGTGAAAAATATTTTGCGCTATTAAGAGTTGAAACTGTCAATGGTAAAACCACAGACGAAATACGGGACCGGGTACCTTTCGAATACTTAACCCCACTATTCCCTGAAGAACGGCTGAGGCTAAGTACCAAAGCAGGAGAGTATTCTACTCGTGTATTGGATATGTTTGCTCCGATCGGTAAAGGACAGCGAGGAATGATCGTAGCTCAGCCTAAAACCGGTAAGACAGTATTGCTAAAGCAAATTGCCAATGCCATCTCCAAAAACCATCCTGAGTGCTATCTAATAATTCTTCTTATTGATGAGCGGCCTGAAGAAGTAACCGATATGGCGCGCAGTGTGAAAGCCGAGGTGATTTCATCCACCTTTGACGAGCAAGCCGAAAGACATGTAAAAGTCTCCAATTTGATTCTGGAGAAGGCAAAGCGAATGGTAGAATGCGGTCATGATGTGGTCATCTTACTTGATTCCATTACCAGGTTGGCCAGGGCATACAACACGGTGGTGCCATCTTCCGGAAAAATCCTTTCAGGTGGTGTTGATGCTAATGCGCTGCATAAACCGAAGCGATTCTTTGGAGCTGCCAGAAACGTAGAAAATGGTGGTTCATTAACCATTATCGCCACTGCTTTAATCGAGACAGGGTCAAAAATGGACGAAGTGATTTTCGAAGAATTTAAGGGAACAGGTAATATGGAGCTTCAGCTGGATCGAAAACTATCCAACAAAAGAGTATATCCTGCTATCGATGTACCTGCTTCCGGGACTCGTAGGGAAGATCTATTATTGGATAAAGAAACATTGCAGCGGGTTTGGATACTCCGCAGGTTCATGGCTGATATGAATTCGAATGAAGCCATTGAATTCCTGCTAGACAGAATGAAGGGGACAGAAAGTAATGAGGAGTTTCTGATCTCAATGAACGACTAGTGTCCGTCCACAAATTCTTGTAAATAGCTGAAATGTTCAGTCAACAACCCATCGCGGGTAATAGTTGCTCTTGAAAGTATTTGCTGACTGTCCGAATCGATCAGACTCGGCAGCACGCTTTCTATCAAGTCTTCTCCAAAATCAAAACTGGCATCCCGGGGCAACTCTCCAGGCAGATTATCAATGGACATAACGGTAATGTTCGCTTCATCCGTTAGTGCTGGTTCAATTTTGTGGTCACTGGGATTATAGTCATACAAAGGCTCCTCAATGGAAGTAGCTTTTAGGGTTGATGGAATAGATCCTTCAATGTCACAGCTTATATCTCCAATCACCTTGATTTTGAAATCCGACCCAAGTATATCCCTCGGGGTAAATAACACCGGGGCTCTTGGGTCCCAGTAGGCTCCTGCAATTAAAATATCGGCATGAACCGCATAGGTTAAAAATGTACTCTTATAGTTTTCAGGGGTTTCAAAAAAATCAGATCTTCTGAAATCTTCTCCCTGATTATGAACGTGATAGTCCCTGGCATTGAGCTGGGTGTATACCGGCTCCGGGTAATTCTCACTGACAAACTGATTGGGACTTACTCTTCGTATACCCAGTCCGTTCAAAACCTCCATCGCTCCTTTTGCTACTCTGCCGCCCCCTGTGAGCGCTATTTTTATAGCTGGCAGGCTGATTTGTGAAAACTGCTGCTGCAACTGATGCAGATCAAAACAATCCTTAGCCCGTTGTACATCAAACAATCTATACCGTTTCCCAAAGGCCCAGATAGTATTGTACGCTCCCACAATACCCGCATACCTACCAAATGCCAACAATCGATTACCGGTGCTGTTGGTCAGGCATTCGTAGTCTATCAGGGTAATTTTCTTATCCAGAATAGTTTTTAAAAGTTCCCGGTTGTATTCCTGAGCTTTAATTGTATGAGAAAAGAAAAAATAGGTCTTACCTGGAATCAATTCCTCAATCGGGACTTCTTTTACTCCCAATAAAACGTCGCAATCAGATATGTCATCAACTACCGAAATATCTTCATCACGATACTCCTGGTCAGTAAATGCCCGGTGGCTGCTACTTTGGCATATCACTTTTACACCGTTAAAGTTCTGTTCTATGTAGCGTGCAGAAACCGGCGACAAAGCCACCCTCCGGTCTAATGGTAATTTCCCTTCCTTAATAAGGCCGATTCGAAGATTTGACATATTTATTAACAGGATCTATAATAATAGTAACTAATGATTCATTTTAGATATTCCGCAGATCAACTCCTAACGCTATGGGTTATCCTGCGTATCAGCGTCATCTTCTGAGGCTTGGTCATCGGGATCTTTGTCCTTATACTTTTT
Organism: Cyclobacteriaceae bacterium; assembly: GCA_021604845.1. Taxonomy (GTDB): domain Bacteria; phylum Bacteroidota; class Bacteroidia; order Cytophagales; family Cyclobacteriaceae; genus SZUA-3. The sequence goes on along the minus strand of BQJT01000151.1, from coordinate 1,889 downwards.
TTTTGGAGTGCTTTTGCCTTTCAGATGCCTAAGTTTCTTATCGTCCACTTCCCGATTTAAAAACTCATTGATCTTATTGATATCATAATTAGTCTTAATTTCCCCAAAAGCATCGATTTCGATATCGAAACCTTCCAGCTCCTTATTGACGCGGGGTTTTTCCTCTTTGTCTTTCTTAGGTTTTTTCTTGGTCATCGTTAGTTGATTGTGGTATTGGCTCCAGCCGTTCAATAGCGTGGTTTAGCCTTTCAATTGTTTCGGTCTTTCCCAGCAATTCCATGATTTTCATCAAGTCCGGGCCTTTGCCCATTCCGGTAAGTGCCAGCCGCAAACCGGGCAAAATTTTCCCGAATCCCCAACCCGCTTTTTCCAGCACTTTCTCCAACTGGTTATGAGCAATCTCGTGATTCCACTGGCTGCAGGCGGATATTGACTCACTAAATTGATTCAGTACTGATGCAACTTCACGGTTCCATTTTTTGTTGACCACCTGTTGATCATATTGAGCAGGTGCAACAAAATAAATCCGGCCCTGTTCCAACAAATCCTGAGGAAAAACTATTCGATCTCTTAACAACTCTACCACCATTCGAATCTTATCAGTGGATGAATGTAGTCCCTGCTGTAGTAGAGCCGCGGAGAGATACTCACTCAACTCTTCAACAGGCTTTTGCCTAAGGTAATGCTGGTTGAACCACCTGGCTTTATCAATATCGAATTTAGCTCCGGACTTTACAATACGGTCTAATGAAAAGGCTTTTTCCAAATCATCCCTGGAGAATAACTCCAGTTCACCGCCCGGATTCCAACCCAGCAAGGCAAGAAAATTGATGATGGTTTCAGGTAAATAGCCGCTTTCTCTAAATCCTGTACTATGGACTCCCTGTGGATCGGTCCAGTTTACCGGATATATTGGAAACCCCTGTTTATCCGCATCTCTTTTACTTAGTTTACCATTTCCATCCGGTTTCAGAATTAATGGAAGGTGCGAAAATTCCGGCATTGAGTTTTCCCATCCAAAGAACCTGTAAAGAAGTACATGCAATGGGGCGGACGGCAACCATTCTTCCCCGCGGATTACATGGGTTATTTTCATCAAGTGGTCATCTACAACGTTTGCCAAATGATAGGTTGGGAATCCTCCGGACTTTAAAATTACTTTATCATCCAATGTTGAGCTATGGACTTTTACCCATCCCCTGACCCGATCTTCAAAGCGAATATCTTCCTTTAACGGGATTTTCAACCTAATCACATAAGGAACCCCATTGGCAATCATATCATCAACCTGATTCGCGGGCAACGTCAGTGAGTTGCTCATAGAAACCCGTGTGATGGCATTATATTGCTGGTTAGCAGCTTTTGCTGCCTTCAACCGGTTCCTCATAGCCTGAAGTTCATCGGCAGAATCAAAAGCATAGTACGCTTTCTTTTCTTCCACTAACTGCATTGCATACTTGTGATATATTTCAAGCCTTTCACTTTGGCGATAAGGAGCAAAATCTCCACCTTGTCTGGGGCTTTCATCAACAGCAATACCCAACCAGTCCAGCGCCTCATATATGTAATCTTCCGCACCGGGAACCAGTCTTGCCTGGTCGGTATCTTCAATTCTGAGTACGAATTTACCGTGATTTGACTTGGCAAAAAGGTAATTGTACAAAGCAGTTCTCAGGCCTCCTATATGTAATGCCCCGGTAGGGCTTGGGGCAAATCTTACTCTCACGCTACTCATTCTTTAATTTTATTACCAGTCGGCAAAAATAGGCAAATTAGGCCATAATGGCTAAGGGAGCACTTACTACCCGCAAGCAATGCAGCTTATTTCCACGTTTACATTTTTGGGCAGTTTACTGACTTCCACAGTTTCCCTGGCGGGGGGATTTAAA
>BQJT01000150.1 GCA_021604845.1 Cyclobacteriaceae bacterium | reverse complement strand
GGCGCCATAGCTGCCGTGCCAGTTGCCGGAACCGGGTCCACAGCCTCTCTTTGCTTCAGGTAGTTGAGTATGTCTTTTTTGGATACCCGTCCTTCCTTTCCAGATCCGGCAATGGCAGCAAGTTCTTCAGCGCTAATCCGTTCCTGTTTAGCGATATTCTTTACTAATGGACTATAAAACCGGTTTCCGGTAGTTTCAGAGGGCGCCTCCGTGGCTTCCGTAACTTCAGATTCCGTTGAATCCTCAGGCTCAATTGACAACTCAGGAGAAGTTGAGTCAGTTACCTTGGATTCAACTGCCTTTGCTGGCAGTTCCTGGTCAATACTCAGCCCATTAGTCTCAGAAGATTTACCATTGGTAGTTTCAATAATTGCAATAGGTTTTCCAACCTCTACCACATCCCCTTCGTTGGCGAGGATTTCGGTCAGAATTCCCGCATGTTCTGATGGAATTTCAGTGTCAACTTTATCCGTAGCCACTTCCAGAACCGATTCATCCTGTTCAATAGGGTCACCTATTTTTTTTAACCAGGTTAAAATGGTGCCTTCCATGATACTCTCCCCCATTTTGGGCATTACCATCTCTACTTTACCCATGTCTTCTATTTGAGTGGATGTCGATTGAAATAAGGTAAATTTAGCATTTTCACGCCTTTTCTCCATCCATTTCCGCTAATCTTTGACGCAACAGGTTTAACACCGCCTGTGTAGTTAATTCAATGTTCGCACATCGGTCTTTATAAAGCGAAAGCTTTTTAGTTACTGTTTTCTGATGATCGGCACATGCCACCCAAATAGTGCCGACAGGTTTCTCCTCACTGCCACCATCCGGCCCGGCAATTCCACTGGTGGCCAGTCCAATATCAGTTTTTAAGTTCGTTCGTACATTTTCAGCCATTTCAATTACGGTTTCCTCACTTACTGCTCCGAAGTTGATTAGAGTCTCCGGTTTTACACCTAGAAGCGTTTCTTTTATTCTGTTATGGTATGCGATTACTGATCCCGTAAAATACCTGGAGCTTCCTGAAGTGCTGGTAAGGGACTTGGCAACAGAACCTCCTGAGCAACTTTCTGCAGTAGATATGGTAAGGCCCTTACTGGTTAAAGACCTGCCAATTACCATTGGAAGAGTATCTTTGTCAAACCCATAGATGAACTCACCAGCCAGCAACTGTAATCTCTTTACCTGGTCAGCCACATCTTCCTGAAGCCTCACAAGGTCTTTCCCGATGGCGGTAAGACGTAACCTTACCTCACCTAATCCCGGCATATACGCTAGTTTTATATGATCCGGTAACTGGTGCTCCCATGAACTAATCTTATCAGCCAGCCAGGATTCGCCAATTCCAATTGTTTTTATCAGCTTATGATAGATTACAGGGGTCTGAAATACTGATTGAAGTTTCGGCAAAATCTGTTCCGTCATCATGATCTTCATTTCATGAGGGACACCAGGCATTGAAACGTACACCTTTCCGTTTTCCTGAAACCACATACCGGAAGCCGTCCCCACACGATTACTAATCATGGTGCATTTTTCCGGTAAGTAAGCCTGCTGCCTGTTGGTTTCAGTGATCTCCCGGCCAAGTTTATCAAAGATTTTTTGTAGATCCTTCAAAGCCGGTTTGCTCAGGATCAGCTCACAATCGAAGAAACTGGCCAAGCAAGGTTTAGTCAGGTCATCGCTGGTGGGTCCTAATCCTCCAGTAATCAGGATAATATCTGCCCGATTGCCTGCCTGCTCAAATGATTCCAGAATGTCCGCTTCAACATCGGGTACTGTGGTTTTCCTAATGGCTTTTATACCAATGGCATCCAGCTCCTTGCTGATCCATTGTGAGTTGGTGTCTAATATTTGCCCGTATAGGATCTCATCCCCGACAGTTATAATTTCAGCGTTAACAAGTTTCATTGGGGGTCATCAATTTACTGACTGCAAAAGTACACATTAACTGTCAGAGAATACCAACACAGATTGGCACGATTTTGACTACATTCACGTTATTAAACAAATCTTTAAGGATCATGTTCAAGAATTTAATAATCCTGGGTTTATTGTCGATAACACTGATTACGGGTTGTAAAACCAGTTCAACTGCACAGGTTGATAAGGCTATTAAAGATTTCGGAAGTTTGCTGGGAGGCAACGATGAACTGACCACGGACGATGTGGCAAAGGGGCTGAAAGAAGCATTAATGCAGGGTATAGGCAGCGCTTCGGATCAGGCCTCTATGGTAGATGGTTATCTGAAGAACAACCTGATCCGTATTGCATTCCCTCCGGATGCTGAAAAGGTGGAATCAAGACTGCGGCAAATCGGTTTGGGTCCTGAAGTGGATAAGTTTATTACCTCCCTCAACCGGGGTGCTGAAAAGGCCGCTAAAGAGGCTAAACCCATATTTTTGGAGGCCATTCGAAACTTAACCCTGGAAGATGCCTGGGGAATTTTAAAGGGGGATGAAAACAGCGCTACTGATTACTTAAAGAGAACCACATCATCGTCCTTAACTGAGAAATTCCAACCAATTATCAGTGATGCTTTGGAAGAGGTTAATGCCACTAAATACTACGACGATCTGGTTACATCCTACAACAAGATCCCATTTGTAAGCAAGGTAAATCCGGATCTTGACCAATATGCCACGGAGCAGGCAATAGACGGATTATTCGTGCTGATTGCAGAAGAAGAGGCAGAAATCCGTAGAAACCCCGCAGCCAGGACCACCAGGTTAATGCAAAAAGTATTCGGCAATTAGCAGCACACTGAGTGGTGGGCTAAACAAAAAAGGCCGGCACAACTGCCAGCCTTTTAATAATTAATCTTTATTGGTTTAACCAAGATAGGGTACCAGTAGTCTGATTGCTGGATGAGCACTCAGCTTATTGATAGCTTTATCTTTTATTTGTCTAACTCTTTCCCGACTGATCCCCAGTTCGGCTCCAATATCACCCAGTGATAATTTGGATTCAACACTGATTCCAAAGAACATCTTGATAACCTGTCTTTCCCTCATCGTAAGTATGGAAAGCAATCGGTCGATCTCTTTCTTTAAAGAATCGTTGTACTCAAGTTCCTCGTCGGTTTTTTGAGAGTCACTGTTCTCCAATACATCCAATAGGCTGTTTGTTTCACCCTGTTCGAATGGTGCATCTACTGAAAGATGTTTTGACGATGCACGTAAAGTAGTTTTAACCTCCTCTACGCTGACATCCAGTAACTCTGCAAGTTCTTCATCAGTTGGTTCCCTTTCGAGATGTTGCTCGAAGTGAGAAGCCACCTGATGTATTCTTGAAATTGCCCCAACTTTATTAGCAGGGAGCCTGATCATTCTTGATTGTTCAGCAAGTGCCTGCATGATGGCCTGTCGGATCCACCACACCGCGTAGGAAATAAACTTAAAACCCCGGGTTTCATCAAATTTTTGAGCTGCCTTTATCAATCCCAGATTTCCTTCATTGATTAAATCATTCAGGGGAATCTTGGTATGTTGATATTGTTTGGCTACACTTACTACAAACCTCAGGTTAGCCTTTGTTAGTTTTTCCAACGCCAATTGATCACCTTGCTTTATCCTTTGTGCCAAATGTACTTCTTCTTCGGGAGTCAGCAGTTCAACCTTACTTATCTCGTTGAAGTATTTTTCCAGAGTTTGACTGTCTCTGTTAGTAATTGACTGTGTGATTTTTAATTGTCGCATGTTTATATTATCCCTCCATTAATTTCATTTCTACTCATATCACTAATATCAAACCCCAAAGGGGGGTATAAAGTTTCAAAAGTTTTTAAGTGGGGAAGCATCCACGCCCGGTAAGAGACTGAAAATGGTCTTAGTTTAAAAAAATTTATGTGGCGTGTGTTAAAAATGAGTATTATTCGAATAATTTATTTAACCTTGAGGCCCATAACGGCACTCCAACGTACTTCCGGTATCTTAAATCGATACTGCTCCTGGTTATTTCTGCGAAGTTAAGAAAAATTTGACTTTATTCCAATTCTTTATTTTTCCTACCTGTGTAATGATCTTATTTGCTATGGAAACGGAGATTTAATGCGAATATTGTGCCTGTTAGAAAGGCAAAACTTCCATTTGTTCCTGAACTAAATTTCTAAAGGATTCATTTATCTTCCTCATTATACTGTTCGCTCCGGAATTGATAATTTCTCGGCCATCTATTTCAGAAACTTCTGCAAGTTCGCCCATAGTCCCGGTGGTGAAAACTTCGTCCGCATTGTAAAATTCGGTAATCGAAATATTATGCATAACCACCGGGATTGCCAGTTTTTTGGCTATTTCGATTACTTTGCCCCTGGTTATACCCGGTAAACAACTATCGGCATGCGGTGTTAACAAAGTCCCATTTTTTACCATGAAAAGGTTGGTTGCATTGGTTTCGGATACAAACCCCTGCAGATCCAGCATAATGGCATCATCCGCCTGGTAAAGGTTGGCTTCAATCTTAGCTAAAATATTGTTTATCAGATTGTTATGATGGATCTTAGAATCCAATGTCTGAGGAGAATTACGTCTGATGCTGCTGGTGACTAACTTTAATTTTTTAGAACCATAAATCGGAGGTTTCCACTCAGCCAGTACAATCAAAGTGCAACCTTTTTGGTTCAACATCGGGTTCATCCCGGAGGTTATTTTTTCACCACGGGTTAAAGTCAATCTAATGTGCGTATCCTTGCGCATATTATTAACCTGTAATGTCTTAAATATCTCGTCCCTAATCTTGTGATTATCAGGCACCTGGGAAAATAGCATGGATTTAGCGGAATGTTGTAGCCTATCCAGGTGATCTTGCAGGGCAAAAATCCCACCTTCATATACTCTGATTCCTTCCCAAACTGCGTCACCTCCCTGAACTACACTGTCAAATACAGATACCCTGGCATCTTTTCTTGGGAGTAACTCCCCATTTATGTTAATCAAAATGTCTTTGTTTCTGGGGTCAAATTGTTGCAACATTTGTCGGTTTGTTAATTCTTGTTAAATAATGTTAAAATAAGTGAAAACGGCTGAATAAGTTGAATATCTGATTGCTTCATTCCCGAAATTTCTGATAAACCGGATTGTCTTTTCCCTGGTTTTTCGGTGGTAAAACTAGCTGATTATTGGATTAATAATCGGTTACCATGAGAATAATTAGCTGGGAAAATGAAACACTGACAGGGTCAAGCCAGCAACCAGCAATCCGCATCCAGCTCCCAAAACCCGGCGATTAGAGTTCTAAGATCTAAGTTCTAAGATCTTAGATTTATCGTATCTTCGCAATAAACAATTAGCCTTAAACTATGTCATATTACCAGCAGCACCAGGAGACTCTTGATCGGGCTATTCTGGCACTTCGCAACCGAACTTTTTTTGCCCAATATCCGGAATTTCCCAGCCCCAAGATTTATGGCGAAACCGCTGACGAAGATGGCCGGAATATCTTTCAAAAACATTTAGCAAACAAATTCGATGAATTGCTGCAACCTGAACCTTCCGGATGGATAGGAGAGGAGGAGTCTCCTTATATGCAGCAGCCGCTTAATATCCAATACCCTCAATTTGAAATTGATCAGTTGATTTCCAGGGCTCAGGTCGCTTTTGATCAATGGAGGAAAGTTTCGCCCAAAGAACGCGCAGGTCTTTTGGTTGAAAGTCTGGAAAGGGTAAAAGACAGGTTCTTTGAATTGGCATATGCTACTATGCACACTACCGGGCAGGGATTTATGATGGCCTTTCAGGCATCAGGACCTCACGCGGCCGACAGGGCATTAGAGGCAGTTTCCCTAGGGCTGGAAGAACAGCTCAGGATTCCGGAGAAAGTCCGCTGGGAAAAGCCCATGGGAAAATACCAGATCAATTTGCTGAAAGAATGGCGATTGGTCCCCAAAGGGATCAGCCTGGTTATTGGATGTTCCACTTTTCCTACCTGGAACAGTGTTCCAGGTATCTACGCCAGCCTGGTTGCCGGAAATCCTGTGCTGGTAAAACCCCACCCGGGAGCGGTTTTGCCCATTGCTCTATTCGTTTCAGAAGTACAGAAAGTATTAAAAGAGTCCGGGTTGGATCCTCAAATCTGCCAATTGGTAGTTGATACATTTGCCAGCCCTGTCGCCAAAACACTTGCAGAACATCCGGAAGTTAAGTTGATCGACTTTACCGGAAATAGTGAGTTTGGCAGCTATTTGGAAGGCCTTCCCGGAAAGGTAGTATTTACCGAAAAAACCGGAGTAAATTCGGTGATTCTTGATTCGGTAACGGACATCGATAAAGTAGCGCAGAATCTTGGGTTTTCTTTATCACTTTATTCCGGACAGATGTGCACAGCGCCTCAGAATATCTATATACCTAAAGCTGGTATTAAGACCCCCGAGGGATCCGTATCGTTATCTCAATTTGCTGAAAAACTTAGTGAATCCATCAATGGTTTGCTGGACAATCCCAAGGCCGGGCCTTTTGTAACTGGTGCGGTTCAGAATAGAATCACTTCAGAGCGGGTGGCGGACGCAGAAAAGATGGATGCCAGGGTATTGCTGAAATCGCGAGCTATTGAGAACCCAATGTTTGAAAATGCCCGTACTGCTACTCCGGTGCTTCTGCAAGTAGAGTCCAGCCAGAAACAGTTATATGGCCAGGAGTTATTCGGACCTATAGCTTTGTTGATAAGTACTAAAAATACCGATGAATCTATAGAATTAGCCAGTGAACAGGCAAAATTACAGGGAGCGATTTCATGCGGCGCCTACACCACCGACCCGGAAGTAAGAGAGAAAATCGCTGATCAAATGTCATTGGTGGCTACTCCGGTATCGTTTAATCTCACCGGAGGGATCTATCTTAACCAGCATGCCGGCTTTTCCGATTTCCATGTTACCGGAGGGAATCCTGCCGGAAACGCTTCATTTACCAACCCTGAGTTTGTGGTCAAAAGATTCACGGTGGTGGGAATGAGGGAGCCGGTAGGGTAAGGGTATTATTTCCGCTCCAGTGTCACAAAATGCATTTCGTGTGCATTTTCAGCATCGGGGCGGCATATTATTCTACTGGTCTCCTCGAATAGATCCCGGTTGAACGATGGGAAATAAGTATCTCCCTTAAATTGTGCTTTTATTTCCGTCAGATAAAGGCGATCTGCCTGCTGAATAGTTTGCGTATAAATTTCTCCTCCTCCAATGATAAAAAGCTCTCTTTCGGAAAGGCTCCTGGCAAATTCAATACCATCCTGAATGTTATTCACAACTTTTAGTCCAGGCGCGTCTTTCAGGTAGTTCTGCTGGGTAGTTACCACAATATTGGTGCGATTCTTTAGCGGTCGAAATTTTTCGGGAATAGACTCGTAGTTACGCCGGCCAGTTAAGATACAATGCCCTTCAGTGGTTTTCATAAAGAACCGGGTATCGACTGGCAAATTCCAAACTAATTGGTTATTTCCTCCAATTATTCCATTCTCAGAGACTGCAGCAATAAGTGAAATGGTCATAGATTGTTTCCTCGTAAAAATGTTTCAATTGTCATGCTGCGCTTACCCGGAGCCTGAATTTGCTCAATAGATACAATGCCTTTCTTAGCCTTAAAATATAAAAAAGTTTTGTTGTCGGTATGATAATCTCCAATTTCCCCCTTGAATTCCGGGGTACTGATCTCTTTTGCCTCATGCAGTTTATAGGTTACCCCGTTGATACTGATCCAGGCACTTGGAAATGGGTTTAACCCCCGGATAAAATTAACAATCTCGGTTGCGTCCCATTCCCAATTTACCTCGCAATCATTTTTAAACAGCTTTGGTGCTTTGGGAAGGTTTTCAACCAGATCCTGTGAAGTCAACTGGTAGGCCCCGGTTTCAATTTGCTGAACAGTCTTTAAGACCAGTGCAGCCCCCCGTACCATCAATCTTTGAGACAGTGAACCGGTAGTATCATTTTCGAAAACGGGTTCCCTTTCCTGAAGAATAATGTTCCCGGTGTCTATTTCATGCTTAAGGAAAAAGGTAGTGACACCGGTTTCTTTTTCTCCATTAATTATCGCCCAGTGTATAGGAGCTGCTCCCCGGTAATCCGGAAGCATAGATGCATGCAGGTTAAATGTACCTTTATCTGGCATGCTCCATACTACTTCAGGTAACATGCGAAAGGCAACCACTACTTGTAAATTGGCCTGATAGCTTTTCAGGGTGTCAATAAACTCGGAAGATTTTAAATTGGTGGGTTGCAGCACCGGAATACGGTATTTTTCAGCTGTTTGTTTTATTGGGGAAGGGATCAGCTTTTGCCCCCTGCCTTTGGGTTTGTCCGGCGCGGTTATAACCGCCACCACGTTATACTGATGTTCTATAAGAATTTCAAGGCTGGGAACTGCAAAATCAGGAGTTCCCATAAAAATAATTCGCAACGGTTTCATCAGGGGTAAAATTACAATATTGATCCGTGGGCTAGGCTTTTAACAGGGACTTTCTGCCGTATTTACTGCAGATGGGACATTCCGTAATTTTATGGCCTCTGGCAGGGCAATACTCTCTGCCAAAGTAGATGATCTGTAAGTGCAGTTTATTCCAGCTATCTCGTGGGAATAGTCTTTTCAGATCCTTTTCCGTTTGCTGTACGTTCTTACCATTGGAAAGACCCCAGCGATAAGCCAACCGATGGATATGAGTATCTACCGGGAAAGATGGAATCCCAAATGCCTGCGCCATAACCACCGATGCCGTTTTGTGGCCAACTCCTGGTAGGGTTTCCAGTAATTCCATAGATTCCGGAACAATACCCTGGTAGTTCTCCACCAGGATTTTCGATAATCCATGAATCGCTTTGGATTTTTGAGGTGAGAGACCGCAAGGTTTTATTATTTCCCGTATGGTATTAACAGAGAGTGACATCATCTCAAATGGATTGTCGGCTTGATCAAATAACCGTGGTGTAATCTTGTTGACTCTTTCGTCCGTACATTGTGCAGAAAGCAGTACTGCAATTAATAAGGTATAGGTGTCTTGGTGGTTTAACGGGATAGGCGGTGCAGGATATAGTTTATTGAGGATCTGCTGAATTCGATTGGTCTTTTCCTTTTTTGTCATGGAGCCTTATCGGGGTACAACAGATAATCATTCCTGATTAGCTTATAATTTTCAAGATCCGTGGCCCAGCTGTTACTGATCTCTTGTTCTGACAAACCTTGTTTGATCTGCTGCATTAATTCTTTGTTTCCGGACAATAAATGAAAGTACTTGGTAAAAAAGTCATCCTTGGCTTCAAACAGATTATAGGCATTGATAAGATACTTGAGTGTGAATCCTGGGGCTGTAGTATTTCTGAGGTCCCACCCATAGCATTTCTGGTCTTTGAATTTGGGGTTGTTGTCCATCCCCGGAATGCTTTCAGGGGTAAATGAAAAAAGACTGTCGGCAAAATCCGGGTGCCCATATACCTGAAAAGGAAATAGCGTTCCCCGGCCAAGGCTAATATTGGAGCCTTCAAACAGACAAATGGATGGATACAGCCTAACAGCCTGGTCGGTCGGTAGGTTTGGTGAAGGTTTAATAGGCAATGAATATCTTAACTGATGATGATAGGAATCCATGGTAATCACCTTTAATTCACATTGCATTTCACCAGAAAGCCACCGTTCACCATTGATCATAGTGGCAAGCTCTCCTACGGTCAGTCCATGTACCACCGGTATAGGATGCATTCCAACGAATGACTTCTGCTCTTCCTGCAAAATTGGCCCCGCTACATAATCTCCATTGGGATTCGGCCTGTCCAATACCAGCATGGTTTTCATATTTTCTGCACAGGCCTCCATGAGGTAATGCATGGTGCTGATATAGGTATAAAACCTGACTCCTACGTCCTGGATATCAAATAATACCACATCTATATCTTCCAGTTGTTCGGCGGTTGGTTTTTTGTTTGACCCGTAAAGTGATATGATCGGTAACCCGGTTTTAGTGTCTATGCCACTCTTTACCAATTCTCCGGCTTCCTGGGCCCCTCGAAACCCATGTTCCGGAGCAAAAACCTGTTTAATATTAATTCCAAGGTTTAACAGCGTATCCACCAGGTGCACTCCTGCTACCACAGAGGTGTGATTTACCGCCAGGGCTACATTTTTGCCCCGGATCAACGGTATATAACTGCTCATTCTTTCGGCTCCCAGTGTCAATGGGTTCGATTCTGGCTCTCTGGCGACCGGTAATGAGTCTGCCGGTCGACTATTGCATGAAAATAAAATCATGAAAATTGTCAGAATTAACAGTACTTGTTTCATTCTAGATTGCGTATTTTACAACGATATTTTCCCCTGAAAACGGTAAAAATACGCATATTATTGAACCTCCCTTATTATATATCTAAAAGATTAAAGGCCAACGGAAACAGCTTTAGTGCCACGGTCCATACCATAGCTACGGTGAGCATATGCATTGGTTTAGCGGTAATGCTGATTTCCGTGATGATATTAGGTGGGTTTACTTCCACCATTGAAAATAAGATTTTTAGTTTCTCGGGGCATTTACAGGTGGTAAAATTCAGCCTGAACAATGCAATGGAGGAATCTCCTTTTTCCATAAATAACGCGCTGATTACTTCCCCCGAACGCTTCGATGGTATTAAGCATGTACAGGAGTACAGCCATAAAGCAACCTTGTTAAAAAGTGACTATGAAATTCAGGGTTTGCTGCTAAAAGGAATTGGAACCAGTTTTGATACTGCGAATTTCAATCAGAATCTTGTAGAAGGAAGGTTCATTGAATTTGCCGATTCTACCTACTCGCGGGAAATATTGTTGAGTAAAAAAATGGGACGCCTGATGCGGGTAGCAGTGGGGGACCAGGTAACACTTAACTTTATGGATTTCGCCACCAGACCGCCCAGCCTACGTACCCGCAGATTGACAGTTGCGGGTTTGTACGAAACCGGCCTGGAGGATTTTGACGACAATATAGTTATTGGAGACATAGGACTAATCAGAAGGTTAAACAGCTGGCCGGACAGTTTGGTAGGCGGGTACGAAGTATTCGTCAGTCAGCCTGATAATATTTCAGGGGTAGAGCGACAATTATACGACCAGCTTGAATATGATCTGTATCCTCAGAAAGTATCCGATAAATACATTCAGTTTTTTGATTGGATGCGGTTAATATCAAAGAATGAGGTGATATTTTTAGTGATTATTACATTTGTAGCCTGTTTTAACATGGCTTCCGTGCTGCTGATAATGATAATGGAGCGCACGCAAATGATCGGTCTTTTGAAAGCCATGGGTGCTGGAAACAAACTGGTTCGAAGGATTTTCGTTTACCGGGGTATGATCCTGATGGGAAAAGGGATGTTGTTAGGCAATGTATTGGGTATCGGGCTGGCCTTCATTCAGGACAATTTCAAAATTATTCCGCTTGACCCTCAGAACTATTATATGGACTACGTACCCATTCAGTGGGATTGGGAGATGGTGATTTTACTGAATTTACTGACCTTCCTGATTATAAGCCTGGTACTGTTTCTTCCGACCCGTATCATTACGGGCATCAGCCCGATCCAATCGATCCGGTTCGATTAGCGGCTTGTATCTGCCAAGCCACCCCCTTATCTTCATTTTAATTACTCCGAATACCGCTTCCTTAAAAATTCCTTTTGACAGCTTTGACTCTCCTTTGGTCCTGTCGGTAAAGATTATCGGTATTTCCTTAATCTTAAATCCTTGCTTCCAGGTGGCAAAATTCATTTCTATCTGAAATGCGTAACCAACAAATTTGATCTTATTAAGGTCGATAGACTCCAGTACTTTTCTACGGTAGCACTTAAACCCTGCAGTTGTATCCTGAATGGGTAAGGAAGTAATAAACCTGACATATACGCTGGCTAAATAAGAAAGCAA
>BQJT01000149.1 GCA_021604845.1 Cyclobacteriaceae bacterium | reverse complement strand
CCGTGGACTATCAATTCAAACAGAGTATGCTCACAAACAATCCAGGGACCGGATAATTGTCCGCTCTGAACAGGGAAACTTACGTTATGCCACCGGCAATGGGTTGGTTTTACAGAGTGGTTATCTTTTACCCACCAATCTTGAACTGGGATTGAGATATACCAGAATCCGTTCCGATTCTGAAATGTATTCCAGCATCAGGGAATCTAATGAGTATACTGTTGGTGTTTCCCGTTATTTTAAGGATCATAATCTGAAAGTCCAATCTGACTTAAGTTACCGGGATAGATTATCGGGTGACGACTTCATAATATTCAGACTGCAGCTTGAGCTGGCCATTTGATTTGGTTTCCCATTGTTCTTGTGGTTAAATTTTGTGGTCCATCTTATTCATTCTGCTTATTTTCTCGTTAATTTATTACCTTAACTTCACGCCAGTATTGAATGAAACTCACAAAAGTCACCAACCTGTTTCAAATTGATCGTATGATCGACCACCTGGTTGGTTTTGTGGAGACCCGGTTAGAAATTTTAAAACTCGATTTTAAAGAAGAATCAGTCAGGGTAATAGCGAAACTTCTGACAATGGCGGTCATTGTTCTATTTAGCACGCTGTTTTTTATTTTCTTTAGCGTAATGCTGGCAATTATTTTAAATCGTGCACTGGGAAGTGAGTATTTGGGTTATGCAATCCTGGCGGGCTTTTTTTTACTACTTTTAATAAGCGTACTGGTAATAAAACAAACCCAGTGGTACCACAATAAAATTACCTCTATTACAGATCAATTGGTGGAAGATCCAAACGATACCAAACATGAAAGAGACCCAAAAATCCCAGGTAATAGCCGATAGAAAACGGGAGTTACACCGGAAATCCGCTCAGTATAAAACAGCAATGACTTCTGATATTGACCGGCTTAGATTAGATATTAGTCGAATCGGTAAAAATTCTCTTTTAATTGTGGGCTCTTTGTACGCAGCTTATAAATTATCAAAGCTGTTTACCGGATCTTCTTCAGATGAAGAAAGCAACCAACAAGGGATAGTTAAAACTACCGAGTCCTCGGCCATGGTAATAAAAATTAAAGAGCAGATCGCTTTATTTTTGCTAGCTTTGGCTTTTAAAAAACTGAAGGAATTCTTGCAGGAAAGTAGGAATGATAATGATGAAAACGAAGATTCTAAAGACACTGTTAGATAGGAGGGCATCAGGGCTTAAGTCCTTTGCAATATTGATTGACCCTGATAAAATACAGGATTCTGGAAGCCTGGTAAAGTTGATCAATATCGCAGTGGAAAATAAGGTTGATTTCATTTTCGTAGGAGGTAGTTTACTGACTGGAGATAACCTGCATCAGGTAATAGAAAGGGTCAAAGACCACAGTCAGCTACCGGTGGTTTTATTTCCAGGAAGTACTATGCATATTAATGTGACTGCGGATGCGGTACTGTTTCTTTCCCTAATTTCCGGACGAAACCCGGAGTTGTTAATCGGCCAGCAGGTAATAGCCGCTCCAATCCTGAAACGGAGTAACCTTGAAATACTACCAACCGGTTATATGCTGATTGATTCGGACAATCAAACCACTGTTTCCTATATGAGTAATACTACGCCTATTCCTGCAGACAAATATTCTGTGGCGGTTTGTACTGCTATGGCTGGTGAGATGCTTGGATTACAGCTTATCTACATGGATGCAGGGAGTGGTGCAAGATTTCCAATTCACCCCAAAATGATTGCATCGGTCCGCAGGGCTATTGATGTACCATTAATTATAGGCGGTGGAATTGATTCGGTGGATAAGGCAATGGCCAGTCTGAAAGCGGGAGCCGATATGCTGGTGGTAGGGAATGGTATAGAAGAAAACCCCAATCTTTTGATTGAGGTTTCCGATGCCATTAATAACTTAAATCAAGAGTTAGACGTTCATTAAACTTTCCCGGCGACGCATTTTACCTGCTGGGATACCGAACATCATTTTGAACCTACGACAAAAATAGGCAGTATCCTTATATCCAACCTCTTTACCTATATCGCGGATACTTTTCTTAGTGGTCCTTAAAAGGTTTACTGCTTTCTCCATTCGTTGATATTCAATGTAATCCTGAGGATTAATACCGGTCAGCATTTTAAAATATTGACCGACATAATCTTCCGAAACATTGGCAACACTCGCGAGGGTCTTATTGGACAGGTCACCACCAAGATGGTGCTTAATGTATCCAAAAATATCAATTAAACGAGGATCTTTGAAGTAAGTGGAGTTGGTTGCTAGTTGTTCCACAAACAAGCCGTTACTCAAAATATGACGGATAATCTCCACTACCAGATAGTCTGTATTGATTTTCACAATACGTCCTTTCCCTGGTTTCTCAGAATTATTTTCTACCAGGACCGCCTTAACTAATGAGGTAATCAGATTATTTCCCCTGATTACAAATGGAGGCAAATCCAGGGATGCAAAGAAATTAACCGAATCAAATACCTTTGCCTCAAAATTTATGAAGCTGAAGCTTTCATCGGGAGTCCCTCTTTCGTGATTATATGACTGAATGTAATGTTCCCTGTTGTTGATAAAGTCATCATTGGTAAGAGTTACCGGTGTCCCGGTCCCATAGGTTAAGGAAACACTCTTGCCTCCGGGAACAAACAACACTTCGCTTTCCTTGACATTTTCACTATCACTTCCAAACCGTATCGACCCCTTGTTTAAAAGTATAACGGTATTTTCAACATCGTAGAAATTTGCAATTGTTACCGGTTTCAAAATCCTGATATTATTGGCCTTTATGAACCGTACACTTAAGGATTCGATTATCTTATTGTAATCTTCCATGGCTAATAGTTAATCCAAAATATAAATATTACTACTAATATTTGGACAATATTAATACTTATCTTTGAATTATACAAATAATAAGTCATTTTTTATTATTTGGGGTAAATATTTGTCGTTTAAACAAACAAATTTAACCCTTATAACCTACAATTTAATAAGTTCCCGCGATATTACAATTTTTTGAATTTCAGACGTCCCTTCATAGATCTGGGTGATCTTGGCATCTCTCATCAGACGTTCAACATGATACTCCTTTACATAACCATACCCGCCGTGTATTTGCACCGCTTCAACGGTTACTTCCATGGCTATCTGCGAAGCATATAGTTTAGCCATGGCGCTGGTTTGTGCGAAGTTCTTCTTGTGGTCTTTTTCCCAGGCTGCTTTTAGGCATAAAAGTCTGGCCGCATCAATTTGGGTAGCCATATCAGCCAGTTTAAACTTGATGGCCTGATGCTGTGAGATAGGTACCCCGAATGCCTTTCGTTGTTTGGAATAAGCCAGTGATCTCTCATAAGCACCTGACGCTATCCCCAGAGCCTGTGATGCGATCCCAATCCTGCCGCCATTCAGAGTTTCCATGGCGAACTTGAATCCAAACCCGTCTTCACCAATGCGATTTTCCTTTGGTACTTTGACATCGGTAAACATCAAAGAGTGTGTATCAGAACCCCTGATGCCAAGCTTGTCCTCTTTTTTCCCCACCGTAAAACCTTTCATCTCCTTTTCCACAATCAGAGCATTGATTCCCCGGTGCCCTTTCTGCGGATCCGTTTGTGCCATTACCAGATGAACCGATGCACTATTTCCGCTGGTAATCCAGTTTTTAGTACCATTCAACAAGTAATACGCCCCCTTATCTTCTGCGGTAGTTCTTTGTGAGGTTGCATCAGATCCAGCTTCCGGTTCTGAAAGACAAAAAGCACCGATGATTTCCCCACGAGCCAATGGCTTCAGATACTTTTCTTTTTGCTCTTCGGTTCCGTACTTTTCAAGTCCCGTACAAACCAGACTGTTATTCACAGACATTACCACGGAAGCGGATGCATCTATTTTAGATATTTCTTCCATTGCCAGAACATAGCTTATGGTATCCATACCTCCACCTCCGTATTTGGGGTCTACCATCATTCCTAAAAATCCCAGCTCCCCCATTTTTCGCACCTGTTCAGTGGGAAATAGCTGATTAGTGTCACGATCGATCACACCAGGCAGCAATTCAGCTTCGGCAAATTCTCGGGCAGCTTCTTTAACCGCCAGTTGTTCCTCGGTTAATTCAAAGTTCATGCCTCTTTATCGACGGTTCATATAAATCGAAAGATAATAGAGTAATGTAGCAAGGGATCCAATAGCAGCTACAACGTAAGTACGTGCAGCCCATTTGAGGGCATCAGAAGCTGCCGCATGTTCCTGGCTGGTCACGATGCCCTTTCTATCGATCCAGGCAAGAGCCCGCCTGCTTGCATCATATTCCACCGGCAATGTAATAAAACTGAATACGGTAGTGGTTGCAAATAATAGAATCCCTACCAACAAAAGTTGAGGGAATGAGTTTACTAATAAAATACCGGCCAGCAGGATCCACTGCATCCAACGTGAGCTGACACTTACTACCGGTACAAGTTTTGACCGCATGGTTAACCAGGAATAAGCTGTTGCATGCTGAACCGCATGACCACATTCATGGGCAGCAACTGCGGTTGCCGCTGCATTGCGGGCACCATAAACTACTTCACTTAGATTAACGGTTTTATTCACCGGGTTGTAATGATCGGTCAATTGTCCTCTGGTGGAGATTACTTTTACATCAGTAATTCCATGATCGGCCAGCATCATTTCTGCAATCTCGTGACCGCTTAAATTGGCTCTAAGGGGAGTTTGTGAGTATTTTTTAAACTTACTTTTCAGCCGGTAACTAACTAACCAGCTAACTCCCATTACTATTGCGAAAATCAGATATATTCCACCCATTGCATTATTGACTATTTTGGTTCAAAAAGTTTTCTGTGAATTGTAATTTATAAATAATTTCTAATCTTTTATAAGCTGGATTATTACTAAGCAGCAGCTTTTTTACTTACCAACAATACGGTAATCGCTGATATAGTTCCCATTGACAAAATTAGGACCATTTGAGATGAGTGTAATAAGAATGCGAATGAAAGTCCATCCTCTTTGCCAACGCCGTAATAAATAAGTAATCCTGCAACCAACAGGTGAAAGGCTCCTATGCCACCCTGAACCGGGGCGGACATTGCAAGGCCACCCATTACCAGAAGTGCCATACCCGCCTTCCAGTCAAGATGAGCTGTTGGCTCCATGGCAAAAAACACCACGTAACTCATGAAATAGTAAAGTACCCAAATACCAACAGTGGAGATCCAAAACGGACCTGGCTTTTTAAGACGGGTAATACTGATAAATCCTAACCAGGTCTGATGGAGCAGCGATTTGACTTTATTCCACCAGGTGCTGCGCAAAACGCGTTTCCCAAAAGCAAACCACAGCACTACAATCACTAGAGTTAAGACTGCCAGGAATATTAGCAGTATCTGCACATTTGCAAATACCCCTTTTATTTTATCCAAAAATAACGACCGGAAAAACTCATTCAATTTGTCAAATTCAATTAACAGGGTAAATCCAATAATTGCTAACAACGACAATACATCAAGCACCCGCTCGCTTACCACGGTGCCCAGGGAAGAAGTGACGGGAATTTTAGCGGTATTCTTTAAAACCAGACACCGGCTTAGTTCCCCCAATCTCGGTACTGCAAGGTTTACCAGATAGCCCACCAGCAGGGCTAAAAAACATTTCATTAAAGAAGGATAATTGCCGGTTGGTTCCATTAAAAGTTTCCATCGATATGCCCTTACCAGGTGGGCGGCAATTCCGATCAAAAGAGACAACCATACCCATAAATAATTTACTTGCTTCAATCGGTCGATGGTATCAGAAAAGCCATCACGATACAGGTACCAGAATAACAACAGGGCCAAACCCAGAGATAAAAGTATTTTTAAGGCTGAAAATAAATTCTTTTTCGTGAATACGGCCATTAACCTGTAGGTCAATCTATAAATACCTGAACGTTGTCAATCAATCGAACTTTACCCAACATTGCGGCCAAACAAACGGACAGGGGCTCTGTACCTAAATCAGCTGCCGGAGCGTCGAGAGTAAAAGCCTGAACTATCTCCAAATATTCTAACTGCACAGCAGGGTGCTGTTTCAGGTAATTTATTCCTATTGCTCTGGCAGACTGCAGGTCAGTATGTTGTTCAATGGCGTTCTTTACTTGAGACAATGCACTGAATAGTTCCCCGGCAACTGCCCGATGATCCGAAGTCAGCCTCTGATTGCGTGAACTCATGGCTAAACCATCAGGTTCGCGTTTGATAGGTACACTTACAATTTCCAGTTGATAACTTAGATCATTTACCAGTTGTTGGATAATAATCAGCTGTTGCCAGTCTTTTTCCCCAAAATATGCTCTGTCTGGTTTAACCATATTAAACAGTTTGGAAACTACTAAAGCAACTCCCCCAAAATGGCCGGGTCTATGACGACCTTCCATTACTTGTTCTAACCTACCAAAGTCGATGGTCAATACTGGCTGATGTGGATACATGATATCGTCAGCAGGGCAAAAGACTGCATCACATCCATGTTCGCTTAGTTTTTCAATATCACTGTCAATATCTCTGGGGTAATTGATAAGGTCCTGTTTATCATTGAACTGAACCGGATTCACATAAATACTGCAAACAGTATGATCATTCATCTCCACAGATTTTCGGATTAATTCCAAATGTCCCTGATGTAGCGCCCCCATAGTAGGCACCAACCCTAATTTATTACCTTGGTTCCGCAGAGATTGAATGTATGGTCCTAATGACTCTGGAGTGGAAAAAGTTTGCATCAACTGCCCTGTTACCTTAATAGCAAAGGACCTAAAACTACTGGTAAAAACGTAAATAATCTTGAAATGCGGCAATATTTTTGTAATTTTGTAGTCCCGTAATCAGATCTATATAAAAAACTCATACTATGTCAAAACTTCGAATACTCTATGTAGCTAGTGAAATAAATCCATTCCTTCAGACCTCTGAAGTAGCAGATTTTGTAAGAAGCCTACCTCAAGGAATGCAGGAAAGAGGAATGGAAATTCGGATTTTGGTCCCCAGGTTTGGGATCATAAACGAAAGAAAGAACAGGTTGCATGAAGTGGTAAGACTTTCAGGCATCAATATAGCTGTAGGGGAAGAGGAGAAACCCCTGGTAATAAAGGTGGCATCTATACCCAACGCGAAGTTGCAGGTTTACTTTATTGACAATGAGGACTACTTCCACAGGAAGTCAGTTTTCTTTGATAAGGAAGATAGATTTTATGCCGATAATGACGAGCGAGCCATTTTCTTTTGCAAAGGTGTAATAGAAACGGTTAAGAAATTAGGTTGGGCACCAGACATTGTGCATTGCAATGACTGGATAACCAGTTTAATACCTATGTACCTGAAGACTACTTACAAGAATGATCCGATCTTTCAGAACGCCAAATGTGTGTTTACCGTTTATGACAACGCGTTCAATCATAAGTTTGATCAGAATATGATTGAGAAAGTGAAGATGATTGATATTGAAGACAGCATGCTTCATAATCTGAAATCTGCAGATTATGAAGGTCTGATTAAACTAGGCGCAGAGTACTCGGATGCTGTGATCAGGGCAGAAGAGGAAGTTAGTGTTAGCCTGGATAAGTTGTTTACAAGTTTGGAGAAGCAAAAGAAAATAGAAACTATAGAAAAGGATGATAACCTGCTCGACTCCTATTATAACCTATATAATGAGCTTGTTGACTAGACAACATAATAACATGATATTAATTGGGCTGATTTTCTTTTCAGCCCTTTTTTCATGTGAAGACCCCAGCAGTTTGGGAATTGACCTCATAGATGACAATGATGATATCGATGTTTTATATTCAGAAATTCCACTGCAGTTAAAGGTTGTACAACTCGACAGCATAAATACCACCAACCGGGGTATTATGATGACCGGGGAATATGCAGATCTGGATTTCGGCAATCTTAAGGTCCAAAGCTATCTCAGGGTGTTACCTCCGTCAGCCGCTCCACAAATTCCTGAAACAGTGTTGACCGCTGACTCAGTAACTATGGATTTCCGGTTGAATTATTTTTTCGGACCGGAGCAGGTAATTCATGAACTAGCGATACATCAGTTAAACGAGCAGGTAGATCCCGAACGAATATATTACAGTTCCGATTCAACTCCCTTTGATCCTACCAGTGTAATAGATTCATCTTTCATGATCTCGGAAAAGGATACACTTATAAGTCTTGACCTGAGTCCCTTAAAGGACGATCTGTTTGCAGCGCTTAAAACTTATGTAGATGACAGCGCGGGAACTGCGGCGTTTCTGGAGCAGTTCAAGGGATTTACTTTAATTACCAATCCAGGTAGTAGTGCAGTGTTAGGGTTCAACAATGCGCACACTGAAAGCACTATGAATCTGTATTATACTACCAATGATTCCGTAGTTAATACCGTTTCTTTTAGATATTCTTCCTACTATAACCAGATAATCGCGGACTACACAGGCACCGAACTTGACGGGATACAGACACTCACTGATTTTGAACCTGCATCAGGAAATGTCTATTTGCAGGCGGGAGCTGGTCTGGTGCCAAAAATCGACTTTCAACCATATTATGATTTTATAGACAGTGATACAGCGGGTACAATTGTAATAAACAAAGCCGAACTGGTATTTGATAATTTGCAAGCACTGGATGGAGCCATAGCACCGCCGTTGCAAATGTCTTTTTATTATACGGATGATACCAATGAAATTATTATGGTCGGTGATGAAATTCAATTCCCCGGCACCATTCAGATTGACCAGGTATATATTTCCGCTACCCGGAATAATCTGGATCCCTTTACGACCAGCCTCAGATCGGTACGGGCCGAATTCGATACTACCCGGGTCAGCTATTCACCTGAAATCACCTTGTTTCTTCAATTCATCGCCGACGGTGCTCTGAAACGCGAGGATATTGATAAGGTATTAGCCATGCCCTATTCTTTTGTCGAAGCGCCTACCTCAGTCAGGGATGTTGGAAGAAACGTCGACCGATTTATCATAGAACCTAATGATGTCCGGCTGGAGATTTTTTACACAAAACTCAAATAGTTACCATATTTTCTTTTTATATTTATAAAAAAGTTCCAAAAATAAAGTAACCATGTGCGGTATTGTTGCCTACGTCGGACCACGAACGGCTTCCCCAATAATAATTAAAGGATTAAAACGACTGGAGTATCGCGGATACGACAGTGCCGGTATTGCCTTAATCGAAGACTCTAATCTGACTATCTATAAGAAAAAGGGAAAAGTTGCTGACCTTGAGGCTGAGTTGGGTTCTCATCAATCAACAAGTTCCATAGGAATAGGTCATACCAGATGGGCCACGCACGGTGAACCAAATGATGTCAATGCACACCCCCATTTTTCAGAATCCAGTGATCTGGCAATAATTCACAACGGCATTATCGAAAATTATGCATCGATTAAGACTGATCTGACCAACAAGGGGTACGAATTTCGCAGCGATACGGATTCTGAAGTATTTATTTACTTTATTGAAGACATCAAAAAGAGAAATAACTGCTCTTTGGAAGAGGCCGTAAGGCTGGCACTCCACAAAGTAGTTGGGGCTTACGCTATCGTTATCATGTCTAGGGATGACCCGGATACCCTAATAGCTGCCAGAAAAGGAAGTCCGTTGGTAGTTGGTATCGGTAAAAATGAATATTTCCTTGCATCGGATGCTACTCCCATTATAGAATACACCAATGAGGTAGTGTATATGAATGATCAGGAGATGGCTATAATTAGCCCTCAGAACCTGACTATTAAGACTACCCAGGATGTAGAAACAACCCCATACATCCAAACTTTGGACCTGGAACTGGATGCTATCGAAAAGGGTGGATATGATCATTTCATGTTAAAGGAAATTTTCGAACAACCCAGATCGGTGGGCGATTGTATGAGAGGCCGTCTGAACGCGGCCACTGGTCACCTGCTATTAGGTGGTATTCGTGAATATGCCAATAAGTTGGAGAATGCAGAAAGGATTATAATAGTAGCCTGTGGCACATCCTGGCATGCCGGATTAGTGGCGGAGTATTTCTTCGAGGAGTTTTGCCGTATCCCGGTAGAAGTTGAGTACGCATCTGAATTTCGGTACCGCAACCCAGTGATAAGAGAAGGAGATGTGGTAATTGCAATTTCTCAATCGGGTGAAACAGCTGATACTTTGGCCGCAATTGAACTGGCTAAAAGCAAAGGAGCCATTATTTTTGGAGTTTGCAATGTGGTGGGTTCATCAATCGCTCGTAGTTCACATGAAGGAGCCTATACACATGCCGGCCCCGAAATAGGAGTAGCCAGTACCAAAGCATTTACTGCTCAGTTAACCGTATTGTTTATGATAGGCCTGAGGGTGGCCCATCAGAAAGGGTCAATTCCTGAAAGCGTTTTCAGAGAAATTTTGGTTGAAATGGAACAAATTCCCGCCAAAATTGAGAGAGCGCTTCAACTCAATCAACAGATACAATATATCGCGGATTTATTTAAAGACGCAAGAAATTTCCTATACCTGGGTAGAGGATATAATTTCCCGGTAGCGCTTGAGGGCGCGTTAAAACTAAAGGAGATTTCCTATATCCATGCAGAGGGCTATCCGGCAGCAGAAATGAAGCATGGCCCAATAGCGCTTATCGATGAAGAGATGCCGGTGGTCTTTATCGCTACTAATGACAATTCCTATGAAAAGGTGGTTTCTAATATACAGGAAGTAAGGGCAAGAAAAGGAAGGGTAATTGCTATTGTCACTGAAGGAGACACCCTGATTCCTAAGATGGCTGAGTTCGTGATCGAGGTACCTGCTACACATGCAGCATTAATGCCTATGGTTGCAGTGATACCTTTGCAGCTTTTAAGTTATCACATCGCGGTTATGCGTGGCTGTAATGTAGACCAGCCAAGGAACCTGGCCAAGTCAGTAACTGTCGAATAGCCGGTTATTCCTCTTCCAAATAAACTGACTTAAGCAAAGGGCATATTTTGTACCGTTCCTCCCCGGTATCTGAATGGATCGCCTGTAATAGTTGATATACCTGCCGGACACCGATGGATTGCAGCATTTCAAACGGGCCAGCCGGGTAGTTGGTACCTAGTTTCATGGCGATGTTTATATCTTCTGCATTTGCGGTACCCTCCTGAACTGTGTAGAAGGCTTCATTGATAATCATGCAAATTACCCTGGGTGTAACCATACCTACCCTGTCTTTAACTACTCTGTATCCTGTACCTAACTGATGAAAAACCTGATCCAATTCAGGATTTTTGCCTGACAATGTTATTTCAAGCAGCGGTCGGTTAAAAAACCCTGGTAATCCGTTAAATCCTATAACGGTTTGCGTCCATTTATAATTTTTAACCAACGCCGAAATGGTGGTTTTAACAGAGTTTACCAGGATGATTGCTGACTGATTAAGGTGATAAAGCTTACTGTGCGCAGAGCTTTGGTTAATATTGAAATCGAATATTATTTCAGATTGGGTAACGTCCTCTGCTTTAAGTGTCTCCGAACTTTTAAACATAACAGAATGTTTCGCGCCGAATTTTAATTTAAATTCAGCCTGCGAATTCTTATCACCGACTACCAGGATTTTCATACAAAGCCAATACTACTATTTACTAATATTAATAAATAACCAATGCATAATAAAACCATAATATATACCGATAATGCGCCGGAACCCATCGGCCCTTACAGTCAAGCGGTAAAGTTCAACCAGACACTTTATGTTTCGGGGCAAATTGCTTTGAATCCCAAGAACAATGAGCTGGTTAATAGCGATATCAGGTCAGAAACAGATCAGGTAATGAAAAATATTGAAGCAATTCTTGACGCCGCGGGATACGGTTTTGAACAGGTGGTGAAATGTTCA
>BQJT01000148.1 GCA_021604845.1 Cyclobacteriaceae bacterium | reverse complement strand
GTTCAATCCTTCGGCAAACATGTAATAAGTGTCGCCTAGTTTCCACACCATCATATCCTCTACCCACAAATCCTGGTAAATTGGATTACCATCATACCTGACCCAATCCAACCCGTCCGATGATTTGGCATAACCCAATTTCAATCTACTTACATTAGAAGTAGTATCTGAAACTCCTGTGTACCACATATGATAGCCGTCATCTTCTTTTAAAATAAATCCTCTCTCCCGTATCTTGAGGTCCCAGGTTGCTTTCCCGGTTCCGGTAAATACGGGATTTAAAGAGTAGGGTTGAAAATCTACCATTTCAGGGGGAAATGGCTCAGGTGCTTCCACCTCCGGTTCCTCTTGGGAGATTGATTCTTTTGGTGGATTACATGCTGCTAATACCAGGGCGGTATAAATAAATAGTACGCTGTGTTTCAAAATCTCTAGACAGGTGATGTCTCGTAGGTTAATTTATAATGCGTAATATAAACTAATACACCCTCAATTCCAGAAGTCAAGCATATTTTTGTAAGTACAAGCTGTAGGCGTTCAGGTGAATTTTAATCCTGTTTAATGTCACATCATTTCCTAAAAGTTTAATTTGATGAAAATATTTCCGGAGACTGTTAACCTTTATAAAACGAAACGAATGAAGCATTTGAAAATAGGACTCCTTCTGTTTACTGTACTACCAATAGTGATTTTTGGTCTCAGTTCCTGCAAGCCTCAAAATTCCATAGGCATTAATTACAATTCAAATTCTCCATTACTTTCTTATGGGGTGGATAAGCTGATACAGCTGCTTTCGGAGAAGGGATTTTCCATCAAACCAGCCAAATCCGGCCACTCAAAGAATAATGTTTATATCCTGGTAGAAAATTCCGCTGAAGGCCTGAGAAATAATAAGATTGCAACAGATCATTTTGCTGATATAGAGCGGGAAGGCTATAAAATAATTAGAGATCAGCAGGATGTATACGTGATTGGAATTCATGAAAAAGGGGTCCTGTACGGAATTATGGATTTAATGGATCAATTAGCAGTTAACCCTGATTTTGCCCAATTGACAGCAAAACAGGTCAATCCTGCCATGGAATTTCGCGCTATAAAATTCAATCTTCCCTGGTCACCCTACCGGCCGGGACCTGCCACCGCACTACATCTTGAAACTTGTCGCGATATAAATTTCTGGGAATCTTTTTTGGACATGATGGTTAAGAACAGGTTTAACGCCTTGACCCTGTGGAATACACACCCTTTTCCCTATTTAATAAGGGCCAACAACTACCCCAAAGCTACCGGACTGGATGATCAACAACTGGTGGAATGGCGCTCCTTCTGGAAATCACTGTTCAAGATGGCTAAAAATCGGGGTATTGAAACCTACCTGGTAAACTGGAACATTGTAGTATCACCTGAATTTGCAGCAGCTTATGGAGTCAAGGAATACAGTGATACCTCACAGTTGGTTAAAACGTACACCAGGGAATCGGTCACTCAGCTAATAGATGAGTATGATGATTTAACGGGTTTGGGCGTTACCCTGGCTGACTGGATGGGAAACTGGGGCGAATTTAAAATGTCTTCTTCCCAGCGGGAGCAGTGGATTGAGGATACTTTTGTTCAGGGAATAAAAGATGCAAAACGGAAGGTCAAGTTTATCCACAGAGCAGTGTTGGCGGGTGATCCCGGGGAAATGCGCCGGGTCATAGATGGCGCGAATCTTCCCGATAAAACCATCGTGGAAATTAAGTTTAATTGGTCGCATGGACATTCTACTCCCAATCTCTCATTAACGCACGCCAATGACCACGGTACTGTTATGCAGGACTTCTGGGATCCCATTCCGGAAAATTATTTCATAGCCTGGATGATAAGAAATGAAGATTTCTTTGTTTTGCGGTGGGGGGAGCCGGAGTTCATCAGACAACATATTAATACCAACCTTCAAAACTACGTGGATGGATACCTGGTAGGTTCCGAAGGTTATATCCCGGCCAAAGACTACTCGTATATGCCAAATCATCCCCATAAAACCTGGAAGTACGCATTTGAAAAACAATGGTTGTTTTACCATTTATGGGGCCGTTTGATGTTCAACCCTGAGGAGACCGATCAGGTGCTCTCCCAGGAAATTAGCAACAGGTATCCCGGTGTGGATGCCGCCAAACTACTCAATGCCTATAAATTAGCATCAAAGGTGCCATTGTATATCGCCTCATTTTACAAGGGCACCTGGGATTTCACTTTGTATAGTGAAGGGTTTTTGGCTCCCTGGCCGAATGGTTTCGATGATCAAAAATCACCGTTCATATCAATTGAAGAACTTATCAGGCATGAGACTCTGGATCCGCGATACCTGAGCATAGCAGAATATTGCCGAACAAATGGCCACCAAATCAGTGATCAGCGAATCACTCCCGTTGAATTGGCCGAAACCATCAGGGGTAATTCGAATTATGCTTTAGCATTAATTGGGGCTTTGCGAAGTACTGACAATGAACCGGCATTAATATCGGAATTAGACGACCTGGAAACATGGTGTCAGATTGGCTCCTATTTTGCAGATAAAATAATGGCCGGGATTTCACTGACAAACTTCTTAGAAAATGGAGATCAATCTGATAAAGCCAGATCAATAACTTATTTGGAAAGGTGTCTGGGGCACTGGAAAAATATCGTCGATTTAACCAAGGACCGGTATCAACCCATGCCCTATGTTAGTATGGGACATCATCTTAATCCAGGCGCAAACAACAGGTGGCCGGAGTTTACCTCGTTCCACTGGAGCAATTTTTTGAAAGATGTTGAAGCTGATATTGATTATGTAAAGGCTATTGAATAGTACAATCCAATGAGCGTCTACGGGACTGACAATTAAAATACGCGATTTAGTAATTGCTGCAACTCTTGCCACGAAGCTTCATCTGCCTGCTTTTGATACTTTAACGGCATATCAAATTTTTCACCAATTGCATCTGCCCGTTTGCTGGTAAAGGAGTGCACTGCTCCCGGATATGATATATATTTATAGTCTGCACCGGCTGCATCCATGGCTTCCTTAAAGGCGGTTACTGATTCTTCTGAAATAAACGGATCCTCGGCACCATTACATACCAGTACTGCAGCTTTCAAATCTGCTCCAGGCATGATAGGTAATTCCACGCCACTATGAAAAGCTGCCACCGCGTCCAGGTCCTTGCCGGCATTGGCCATAGTTAAAGCCACTGATCCGCCAAAGCAATACCCTATGGCCGCAATCTGCTCATTATCCACGGTGGGGTGTGACTTGAGCAGTTCCATGGCTGCGTCAAAGCGGGTCTGCGCTAAGTCCATATTGCTCATCACCATTCCTGCAAACTTACCGGCATCATCAGGATGCTCTGCGAGCTTTCCATCACCATACATATCCAACGCCAGTGCGGTATAGCCCGCTTCAGCGAGCATATCAGCCCTTTCCCTGACATAATCATTATGACCCCACCATTCGTGAATAACGATCACACCAGGGCGCTTCTTTTCATGGCTGTTCTCGTAAACTATATACCCGGTTAATTCCGTGGTATCAACAGAATAGTTCACCACCTCTCCTCGCAGGGATATCTCCTCAACCACATTTTCATTTGGAACTTCCTCAGTGTTCTGCTGCTTTTCCTTGCAAGCTGCTGTTAAAAGAAAGAGGACCGCAAACCATATGGTAAATCGTTTTTGACTATTCATCGCAGTTAATTTTTCCGGTTAATTTCATTATATAGTGACTGTTCTAAATATACAAAGGATATCACTATTGGACTTAATTTAGCTTTTGATTAATAGTGATGCAACTTCTTGAATTCTTAATAGTCATTGAGGTAAGCAGTTTTTTTATTCATTAAACTATCGAAGATGATCCTCCGAATATTCCGCATCCCCACACTCTGTCATCAGCAATCGCCGAACTACCACTGGATTATTTTTCTGGCGATATTAGCTGGCGGTCTTTTTTCTGACAAGTTATTGGCCCATAACGGGGCTATCGCCTATGCCTACCCAATAGAAGGAATTACCGTTGATGGCAACCTGGATGAATGGCCTTTGGATTTGATGCAATATCCTATTGAATTTGTAGGTGTAGGCGTTCCGGCAACCGATGGAGCTGACCTAAAGGCCCATTTTCGTGTGGGATATAACAAAGGTCTTAATACCATCTATATTGCCATGGAGATAACGGACCAATCAATTATGATGGATACTTCAAGCTTCGTCAACTGGGATACCCATGATGGAGTTGAACTATATATTGATCCTGATCACCTGGATAAAGCCTCCTCAATTACTCAATACAGCGACTATGCTCAAAAACGTCTCACCTTTGGTGCTAAAAAATCCTGGCAGGGTGTTGATTTAAAGATGAAACAAACGCAGACCGGAAGAACCTATGAATGGAGCATTCAACTGGATAAAAGCTTAAACCCTGGTCTTGCAATTGGTATGGACTTATCGGTTATCGATAAGGACCAGGATGACAGCTATTCGTGGGTATCCTGGGGCAAATACGCTCAGAAGTTAAATAGTGCTACTAGATGCGGCGATCTGGTACTGTTAGAGAAAAATACCGAATTGGTGGATGTATCAGGGGCTTTAGAACTGTCGGAATTACTTTCTTCATCCTCGGCATTTCCGGTACGATTTACCAGTCAAACATATCCAAAACTACAACTCCGGACCAGTAATGATTCTACTGGTGCTTATAAGATTACTTTACCCTCCGGCAACTACCTGTTAGACATCCCGGAAGAATTGTTGAACATTGATGATGAATTTTACCAAATCGCTCCCAACCAGGCAGTTGAATTTACAGCATCCGCCAATGCTGCCGAGGCCCCGGTGTTGACCCCCAGACAAATTGTTGGTCCTGACCTAACCCCTGAAATTGGTATTTTGAACAATTTTGAAGCAAGTCAATCTGATTTAGTGGATCAATTTATTGAAACCTACCGCAAATTTTACTCCATCCCAGGTGTATCATTGGCTTTAATAAAAGAAGGAAAGGTGGTTTATCATCAAACTTATGGTGTGAAAAGCACCCAAACAAATGAACCGGTTACTGATGAAACACTGTTCGAAGCAGCCTCAATCACCAAGCCGGTGTTCGGATTTGTAGTATTAAGATTGGCAGAAAAAGGGGTTATCGATCTGGATAAGCCGCTTTACCAATACCTTCCTTTTGAAGCACTGGAAGTAACTCCTGAATACAAGAAAATGACTGCCCGTCATGTGCTGATCCATCAAAGTGGTCTTCCAAACTGGGGAGTACCCCTGGTCCGTGCACCTGGTTTGGAATACGGATATTCGGGAGAAGGATTCGAATACCTTAAAAGAGTAGTGTGCAAGATCACTGGAAAGGATATTGAACAACTACTTGATGAGGAAGTAATTAGCCCCTTAAAACTGTACCACATGGAATTTAAGGACAGCGAAGAACTAAGAAAAGTGGCCGCTATTGGTCATCAGGGTGGTGATCCAACCAACTGGCCCATTCCAGGTGAACCTGGAATGGCTCACAGTATGCATACCGAGGCTTATGCTTTTTCAAGATTCGCAATTGCTTTATTGGAGGAAAGAGGACTCAAACCTGAAACCTATAGTGAGCTTGAAAAAATTCATACGCTGTCACCTGCTGAATATTGGGATAGTCCTGAATATCCAGAAGGTGCAGGTCTGGGAGTACACGTAAGAACATCGCCCTTTGGCAATGTAATAGGCCATGGCGGAAATAACGGTGATTTTAAATGTCTTTTCGAAGTATATCAGGAGCTTGATATGGGCTATGTGGTTTTCACCAACTCTAACCTGGGTGACCAACTGGCTATGGATTTGGCCAAATTCCTGGTAGAAGGCAGTGGTGTTGCAGAAACCGCAGAACGGTAGAGTGAAGAAATCTCAGAACTAAGATCTAAGGTCTAAGGGTCCTCACAATGGATTTACAGTTCAGTGTGTATCGGTTAAAATGATCTATAAGAACGGTTCGATCGCTTTGGTCCAGATAGCATATCCTTTCTCGTTCATATGAAGATTGTCCTCAAGAAATATGTCTGTTTTTACCTCGCCATTGTCATCCAATGCCGGTTGCCAGACATTAACAAATCCCGTATTGGGAGTGTTGCCAGCATAGACCGCTAATAAGCTGTTTAGCTGCTGATACTTTTTTCTTAGCTTCCAGCGGGCTACACTTGGTTTGGCAGCAATAAAATATACCGGAACCCCAGGCAACTTGCTGGCAATGTTTTGTCTTACCTGCTTGGCCTGGTTTAAAATATCCTTGGGTTTTTTACCGGAGCTAATGTCATTATCTCCTTCATAAATAAAAATCTTCGAAGGTTTATAACAGGTTACGATCCGGTCGAGATAATATAAAAGGTCGGAAAATTGGGAACCTCCGAACCCCCTGTTGATAGCAGTCACCGCTGATAAATCATCGTCCATGGTCTTCCACATTCGTATGGAAGAGCTGCCAACAAACAATACTGCTCCTTCCGGAAATGGGGTTAACTTGTCCTGTTCTTCATATTCTACAATTGTTGATTCGAATCTGTCCGGTTCCTGGCCAAAGACCAGCAATGAAAGCAGTAAACAAACTAATAATGTGGGGGTGATCTTTTTAAGCATAACTAAATTTTGATGAATTAAACAACAAAGAAGAACAAAACCGAATTCAATACAAATCTATTTTAATCCTTTGGAGGTTTTCACTAAACTCAAACTGGACTTTAATAAATTTAGGTGGTCCAAAATTACCCTTAACATTATTAGAAAACCCGTAGGGTTCGTTGGGTATTCCTAAAAGATTGGTATTTAGTTCGCCGTCTGAATTTACATCCTGGAAGACACTTATAGCATATTTACCAAAAGGTAGTTCCAACCGACCGGTAACACGCTTACCGGTAACCGTTATCTCACTACCAGTAACTACCTCTTTACCCAAAAAAGATTCTTGGTTATCATAAACCGCAACCATCACAGTGCCTTCGACTTCATTAATACCTGATACTTCGATTATTAGAACAGGTGATTGAACCGAAAAGATAAGCATCAAACACAGTGTCAGATAACTAGTCATGCCTGCTTAATGACTGATTGATATTCTGCAACTTCTCATTTATGCTAAAAAAAAGAATCATTCCTTCAAACAGTATTCGCACAAATAACGAACCTATAGTAAGCGGTATCCAGCCGATTGGATTACCTGCAACTATTAACCAACTGCTATAGTAAATACAAGCTGCAAGTGCTGGCCAAAAGAGCACTCTAAGTAAGGTGGGGGCAATTAATTTGTCGAACCGTAGATAGGATTTCAATGTGTTTCTGTACATAATTTAAATCTCTTAGATGAAAATTCTGCTGTTCATTTGTCAAATGAATAAGGTTGAAATATCTAAATAACAAAAGAATATGGTTATCCTTGAATATTCTGTTTAACAATGGTTAGTCTGATTAGGTCAAGTTGGTAATTGTACCAGGTACCAGCCAACTTGCAATAACTATTAAATATATTTTGTCTGATGTTCTGGAATCTCATTTTGTCTGATAGAAAAACCAAAAACCTCCCGGTATTAGTAGTAATGCTACTGGTAATTTATAACATTCCCTTAAAATTAGCCGCCCAGGATGGACATTACTGGACCCAGCACTATGGCACCAGGTCTATACTACTAAGTAACTCAGCCATTGGAGGAGTCAACGACCTCGCTGCTTTATATTATAACCCTGCACGATTAAGCCTGATTGAAAACCCCGCATTCCTGTTAAATGCAGATGTCTTTGAAGTTAGCCAGATAAAATTTGACAACGCGGTTGGCGAAGGAGCCAGTAGATCGAAAACCGACTTTGGAAGTGTACCCAGTTTTGTTGCAGGGACTTTTAAGATTAAGTGGTTGGAAGGTCATTACTTCGGATATTCAATTTTACAACGTCAGAATATCAATCTCGACTTTAACTATAACGAGGAAACCCTTGGAGACGTCATAGGTAATTTTCCCGGTGAAGAATATTTTGGGGCAAACACCCGATTTAACCAGAAAATCAAAGAAGAGTGGTACTCACTAAGTTGGTCATACCCCATTAAAAGTAATCTTAGTGTTGGTCTTACCGCCAGCGCTACCCGTCTGGCATTGGACAAGGGTACATTAATTGAACTACAGGCGTTATCCTCAGCCAACCAGGTAGCACAGTATCAATTCGACCGGAATTACTCCATGAACCAATACGGACTGTTGCTAAAAATGGGTGTAGCAGGTGAAGGGAAATTATTTAATTGGGGATTTACTTTAACCACCCCCTCCTTACAGATACTAAGCAAGGGACAATACAATTACCAGGAATTCTTTTCTGGTATTCAGGGGTCAACCAACCCCGATAAATTTACTACCAACAGACAGAAAGATATTGAGACGGAATACAAACGTCCGCTTGCGATCGGGGGTGGCATTTCCATTCCTGTTGGAAGGAGTGAATTGTTCCTAAGCAGTGAATGGTATAGTTCAGTAAATCGCTACACCTTGCTGGAGGTTGAATCACACATTAGTCAAAGTGATGGGGACACTGTTAATTTTGCACTGGTGGACGATCTAAGCAGTGTAACTAATTTTGGTATTGGAGCTCAAATTTACGTCAATGAAAAATTCAGCACCTATTTAAGTGTTAGTTCTGATTTTTCAGCTGCTCCCGATAACAGAACCGGTTTCGCTGAAAATAAACCAGTGGCAAATAATACCGTTTTCAATGCAGATTTTTTCCACTTCGCCGGAGGGGTTGTGCTAAACTGGAAACGGGCGGACATTACCTTAGGTGCTGCTTATACCGGTGGTGACCAGGAATTTGCACGCCCTGTTGATTTTCCTGACGAAGGTGACGATGGAATATTTGAAATGGATGAAACCGGTTCTTTCAGATGGAACCGGATGCGGGTAATTTTCAGTTTTTCATTTCCATTCCTTAAGGACCGCGAGGACTGAAATTAATTCTATGCAATAGCACGCTATCGCTCCGGCCATCAATGAATTAGTGAAACCCGACTTACGCTATAATTGACAAGGGGCTGGTTTTTTTCCAATCTCCCCTGGTAAAATCAGGAAACGTTTGAGGCATTCCATCCTGGGCAACAGAATCCTCACTCAAAGGTCCTACTGCACTCCAATAACAGCCTTCATATACATTCTGGTCCAAAGGTAAACCCTGGCGTATACATTCAATAATACGATAACGCATGATGAAATCCATTCCTCCATGGCCTCCCATCTTTTCTGCCAGGGCCCCCAATCGCTTATACAACGGATGCTCGTATTTCTCAAAAATTTCTGCCAACTGATCCCCTTCAACCCATTCGTGATGGTCGGAGCTTACATTGTCCACCCCTCCTTCTAATGCGATCCTGTTTGGAAATCCTGCCAGAATACCCTTGGTACCCTGAATTAGATTGAGTCGATCGTACGGTCTGGGACTGGTTTCATCCCACTGGACTAAAACTGTTCGACCCAGGGTAGTTTTTATTATTGAGGTATTAATATCACCCCCTTTAAAATCCAGCTGGTTCCATTGATGATCCTGGTCGAAATTTTTGGCCGCGTACAACTGACGGCCCTTTGCCGGGGAGGAAAACGATACCAACCGCGCAAAGTTATCCTCACCCCTGGCTAAATTAAAATACTGGGCCACCGGGCCCAAACCATGCGTGGGATACAGATTACCATTGCGCTTAGCATATTCATAAGTACGCCAGGAACCGGTTCCTCTTTCCACCTCCTCCATCTGCGACCGCAGCTCGTGTATATAGGCTGCTTCTCCGTGTAGCAGCTCCCCGATTACTCCCTGGCGACACATATTTAGATAAATCAACTCTTCGCGACCGTAGTTGACATTTTCCATCATCATACAGTGTTTTTGAGTCTGTTCCGAGGTGTCGACGATGTCCCATAACTCTTGTATGGTTACCGCCAGAGGAACCTCTACAAATACATGCGCACCCTGCTTCATTGCTTCAATAGCCATCGGTGCATGCAAGTTCCATGGTGTAATTACAAATACAATATCAGGTTGCACTTCGGTTAACATCTTTTTCCACAGGTGCTCATCGCCAAAATACAATGCGATGTCCTTGTGTCGCTGCCCGCCACCCTTTTCTTTGCAAACTCCAGCGGATTTCTTCGCCAGATCTTCATATAAATCAGATATAGCTACTACCTCGGTTCCTTCTATTTCCGCTATTTGTTCAATATGTCCGGCACCCCTTGAGCCTGCTCCGATGAATGCACAGCGAACGGTGGCCACTTTGGGCGCTGCGAAGTCTCCCATATATGAGGCCCCCTGTGCTCTGGAAGGGATTTTATCAATATCCAGTTCATTTTTTTTGGACTTACTGCTGACATCCTGGTGGCAACCCGCGAGGGTTCCTGCACCCAGAAATCCCATAAGTTTTATGAAGTTTCGTCGGGAATCATTTAGAATACTCATTTTTAAAGTGGTTTGATTTTTTGATGCACTAATTCACTCCGACTACAATTTAAGCAATCTAACAGAGCTATCCGACCAAAGATGCACTGTTATCGATAATTTCTTTTAGCTCCCCGGTTTCAGCAGTTGTTGGCATTTGTAACGGTGAACGAACATCTCCGGCACCCTTCCCTATTAACTCAGCACCGGATTTAATCAGACTTACAGCGTATCCTTTGCTGCGGTTTCGCAACCTCACAAAGGGAATGAAAAAATGCTTTAAAATACTTGTTATAACCTCCTTATTCCCAGACCTTAAATTTGAATAGAAAGTATTTGCCAGGTCTGGAACAAAATTAAATACCGCCGACGAATAAGTATTTACTCCAATCGAAATATACGCTTCGGCAATTATCTCCGCGGTGGGAACACCTCCGATATAAACCAGTCGGTCACCAATTGATTTTATAGTATCGTTTAGTTCATGGAGTTGTCCGGTACCATCTTTTAGACCGATCAGATTATCACATTCATCAGCTAGGCGCTGTAAATATTCGCTTTTTAAAGTACCGTTTGCCCGGTTGTAGTAGACAACCGGCAGACCAACGTTGTTTATAATTTTTTTGGCGTACTGAAAAATACCCTCCTGCGGAGAGTCCGTTAAATAGGGCGGCATTAACAGTAGTGCATCCACTCCACTGGACTCGGCAATTTTTCCGAATTCAATGGCTTCCGGAATACTCCTTCCGATACTGCTTATTAAAGGTGTATTGTTACCGGCAATCACTTCATTTGAAACTGAAACAATTTGCTGGTATTCCGCCTTGGACAAAGAAAAGAATTCACCGGTGCCGCCGGCAACAAATACTGCTGAAACCTTATGCTTCAGGAACCAGGATACCCGGTCCGCAAAAGTGCGCGGGTTAAACTGATCGTTCTGGTCAAAGTCTGTTACAGGAAATGATAACAGACCGTTGGAAAGTGCTGTTCTGATATTTTCGATTGATAGATTCATAGGTAATTTTGAAGTACTATATAAAGACGTCAATTGCAGGATAAACCCTTAAATATACAGCAAGAGCAAGAGGGAAGAGCATACAGGGGTAATTTATTATACAGCAAGAGCAAGAGGGAGGAGCATACAGTTTAACAGCAAGAGCAAGAGGGTTGTGAGCCTGCCTGCAGGCTGGAGTCCTGTTCACGCCACACTGTTGCTACAAGCCTCTATGCTGTTCACTCCAAACTGTTGCTATTATACCTGTATGCTGTTGCTAAATGCTGTTGCTGACAACCTGTATGCTGTTGCTGTTTTGCTCTTGCTCTTGTTTTAGCTCCAATTCAGCAGATTCTGAAGATTCGTACCTTTTACCTTAGCCCGTTCCTTATCTGAATAAGAGCTCATATGTAAATCCACTGTCCCGGGTTTTACACCTCCCATTACCATCCGGTCAGCGCCAAAAGCACT
>BQJT01000147.1 GCA_021604845.1 Cyclobacteriaceae bacterium | reverse complement strand
GTTCTTGTCGAACATTCATTAATACGCACTCAAAATTTGGATTTTGATATCAACAACAATATTTTGAACACCGATCTTGGCTTTCCGCAATTTGTAAATCCGGTAGAATATAACTACCAGCTTGACAAACAAAGCCCGGCCAGGGATGCGGGAAGGCAACTGCCAATAACTACGGACCTTTTGGGAAACCAAAGGGATGCAAATCCTGATATTGGTGCTTATGAACGAATTGAATAATGAGCAAGAGCAAGAATATACAACATACACTTCCGTTGATGGCAGGGTTCCTGGGCATCAAGCGTATGTTAAGCACTTTTGCTCTTCAACTGTATGCTCAACGCTGTTGCTCAATCCTGCTCTCATGAACGTCTATCAAAAAGAAATCAGACTCCCTGCTTTTCCCAGAGGATTTCACCTGGTGACAGATATGGTGGTGCGTGATTTTCCGGAACTGAAGCACATTTCCCAGGGTATCTTACAGGTTTTTATTTGTCACACTTCAGCCGGTTTATGTATTAATGAAAATGCGGATCCAACCGTTAGACTGGATTTCGAGAATCATTTTAATAAGATGGTTCCTGAAAATATGCCCTATTATAAACACGATTATGAAGGCCCTGATGATATGCCTGCCCATATTAAGGCTGCACTACTGGGGTCAAGTGTTCAATTACCGATTACCGGGGGTAGGCCGAACCTGGGTACCTGGCAGGGAATTTACTTGTGCGAGCACCGCGATCACGGAGGTTCCAGGCGTTTGATATTAACTGCATTTGGCACTTGATTCTTCAAGATTGGGCAGTTCAATGGTGAAGGTGG
The DNA here is from genome assembly GCA_021604845.1 of Cyclobacteriaceae bacterium. Taxonomy (GTDB): domain Bacteria; phylum Bacteroidota; class Bacteroidia; order Cytophagales; family Cyclobacteriaceae; genus SZUA-3. The sequence goes on along the minus strand of BQJT01000147.1, from coordinate 11,368 downwards.
TTCCATCCCGGGGTATTGAATGCACCTGAATGCTTCCCTGAAGTTTGTCAATAGTTTCTTTAACAATGTACAGGCCAAGACCTGATCCCTGTGAATCTTCCGTTGCCCGATAAAACATCTCAAAAATGTTCTGTACGTGATCAGGATGAATTCCTTTTCCGTTGTCAGAGACTTTAACGCATGCCATGTGTTTTTCAAAGCTCACTTCCACTTTTATGAAGGGCGCCTGTTTCGAAAGATCGTGGTAACGGAATGCATTTGAAATCAAGTTATTAAAGAGAATCCGCAGCCGCTTGGGATCGGAATAAAAATGTGTATAGGGTTCTACGGAAATAACGGATTCAATAGATCCGGCCGAAGGGAGATACTGCAAATTATTAAAAGTTTCCTGTACCAGGTTTTCAAAATGAACCGGCTCAGGTTTAATATCAAGCCTGGCATTTCTGGAAAAGTGTATAATATCGCTGATGAGTTCATCAAGTTTCCCTACACTGCTTTTCATAAGTTCCAGGTAGTTGTTGAGTTTAGGATTGGAGTTTTCCAGCATGGTAATGTTCACCAGACCAAGCAGGGAAGTTAATGGGGCCCTTAGATCGTGAGATGCACTGTATACGAACCTGTCCAGCTCCGCATTTATTTTTTTCAACTCATCATTTTTCTCATGTAAAAGCAGCTTGGATCGTCGGAGGTCTGAAATATCCACTATAGCGCCATCGTACATAGGAATTCCGTCGGAGGTCCTACTAAGAATACTGCTTAAAAAAGCCCAGAAAGTAGTTCCATCCCTGCGAATAAACTCAACCTGTTCATTTTTAAGGTAGCCTTGTTTGGCCAGTGTTTTAGTTACCCGCTTGCGGTCAGTTTCATTAGCATAAAGTTTTTCGGGGTTGATGGCAATTGCTTCTTCAACAGTAAGGCCGAACATTCTGGCGAAGGCCTTGTTTACATAAATAAATCCGTTTTTCGGGGTACTGCGATATATGCCCTCGTTAAGGTTTTCGTTTATTGAAACCAGCAACTGCTGATTCTCCTTGAGCCTGGCTTCTGTTTGTTTAATCCCGGTAATGTCCTGCGCTACCGCTACCACGCATTTCACTCCATCTACATCAACCAGATCCAGGTTTAAGATGGTGTCAATTACACGTCCGTTACGGATCCGAAAGCGTACTTCAAGATTATGAATAAAGTAGTTATCCTTTAATAGTTGTGCTATTCTTGAAGGATCATTCCGGTCCGCCCAGAAACCCAATTCAAAAGCACTTACGCCCATCAGTTCTTCACGGGTGTAGCCACTTAATTTTAGAAAAGCCTCGTTTACTTCAAGCACCGTACAACCTTTGAGCTTGAAAATTCCCAGGGGCATGGGAGCCGAATGAAAGGCCTCATTATAGATATTATCGGATTTAGGAAACCCATTGCTCCCATCAGAATCAACCGGACTGTAAGTCGAATTGAAACCAACCAGTGATTTTTTATGGTGACATTCAAAAAAGCAGATGAATGCCTGCCCATTTTCGGAAGCCGGAAGTTCCATCAGTTGAATCCTGCAAATATAGCCGCCGGTTAACTGTATAAAGTCGGTTACCCCGCCAAGGTGGTTCAATGCTTCATCCATAGAGGCAGCGAACTGTCCTTTTAAATAAGGGTGCAGTATTTGATCCAGTATGAGCCCGTTTGCTGGAGGCCTGGTAAATAAAGGGGCTTTAGTGTTCCCACTCACCCCTAATATGCTCTTTTCCAGGTCGATTATTACATAAGGGTGCCCAAACGGATTGATAACTGTTTCTGAAAGTAACGTTCTATATTGCAAATGATAGAATTTAATGGTTGCCTATTAGGTCAAACAAAGTGATCTTCAAGTCAGCTTCAAAGTACTTAAACCAGATGATCATACCTTCTTAAAATTTTGGTAAACGGTACATCAAATAGGAAATTCAATAAAATACCAAGGGTCGAAATCTATTAGGTAATTTTAAATTCGATTTGTTAACTTCAGACCCGAATACAAACAGATACATTATGAATACCCTTTCAAGAGTTTTACCGGTATTAATACTTATACCTATCTTAACCTCGTGTGGATACAATCAAATGGTCAGCCTGGATGAAGGCGTGGCAGGCCAATGGGCGAATGTAGAGAACGCCTACCAACGAAGAGCCGACCTGATCCCAAACCTGGTAAACACAGTAAAAGGTGCTGCTCAAACCGAGCAGGACATATTAACAGGAGTAATTGAGGCAAGAGCAAAAGCAACATCAACCACTATCGATGCAAATAATCTCACTCCCGACAAGATAGCCCAGTTTCAGTCTGCTCAGGATGGTTTGAGTTCTGCTTTGTCCAGATTATTGGTTACCGTTGAGCGATACCCCGAAATTAAGTCAAACCAGAATTTCCTGGAGCTCCAGGCCCAGTTGGAAGGCACAGAAAACAGGATTTCAGTGGAACGTAAGAAATTCAACGACCAGGTCAATGCCTATAATTCGTACATACGTTCCTTTCCCAGGGTGATTTATGCCGGATGGTTCGATTTCGAGAAGAAAGGATATTTTCAAGCCGCTCCAGGTTCCGATCAGGCACCTCAGGTAAATTTCGACTGATTTCCATGAAAGCCTTTCAAAACCAGCTTGATGAAGCAAGGATCATAGAGGCGATTGGCGAAGTGGAATTAAGTGCTACCGCTGAGGTCCGGGTACATATTGAAAAAAAATGTCCTATCGATGTGATGGATCGGGCGGTACAGGTTTTTGCCAACTTAAATATGCACCGGACCAGATATAGAAATGGTGCGCTCCTCTATATTGCATACCAGGATCACAAATTTGCCATCATCGGCGACTCAGGTATAAACGCCAAAGTTGGGCCTGAATTTTGGCAAAAGGAACGACAACTCCTGGCAGAATATTTTAAAAAGGAGGAGTTCACTGAAGGAATATGCAACTGCATTCGAAATATTGGCAAAGAACTGGCCAGGTATTTTGCCTATGAAGAAGGAGATATCAATGAGTTGCCGGATGACATATCTTACGGAGACCAGTAAATGCGATTTCGCCTTTTAGTTAGCTTTTTTCTTCTTTGTATTACCCTGACAGCACAGGATTTTCCACCAGTTCCAGATCCTCCCAGGCTGGTTAATGATTTTGCTGACTTGTTAGCTCCCCAGGAACAACAACGACTGGAGCAAAAACTAGCTGCTTACCATGATTCCACAAGTACTCAAATAGCGGTGGTTACGGTTAACTCTTTAAACGGACATGATGTCGCAGGGTATAGCTTTGAGTTAGCGGAATTATGGGGGATAGGGCAGCAGGGGGAAGATAACGGGATATTAATCCTGATCGCGCCTACCGAAAGAAAAATGTTTATTGCTACCGGTTATGGAGTGGAGTCCTATATTCCTGATGCCATTGCCAAACGGATTGTCGAGGGAACACTGAAACCAAATTTCAGAAGTGGCAATTATTTTGCCGGTCTCGATCAGGCTACCAACTTGTTAATTGGTTTGCTCAGTGGTCATTTTTCAGCAAAGCAACTTGAAGATGAGCAACCAGCTTTTCCGTTTCTGCTTTTGATAATAATATTTATCATCATCATTTATTTTGTTTCCAGGGGCAAAGGGAATGGTGCATACAGAACTCCCGGAGGGCATACCTATATGGGGCCAATTAGAAGGGGACCGACCTGGACAGACTTCAGTGGAGGCAAGGGTACTTTCGGGGGCGGAGGTTTTGGAGGTTTCGGAGGTGGTAGTTTCGGAGGAGGTGGAGCAGGTGGTAGCTGGTAATTATTTTCTTAAGACCAGACATCCTGACAGAATATCGTGAAGACCTTGTTTTCTTTCAGTAAAACCGATCATAAAGTAACCGACGTAAAGTATCAGAGAAGACAGGAATTTACCAAAGAACCTACCTGTGGCCCTGGAAAATGAAATTCTAGCTCCATCCATATCCGTAACCTTCAAGCTTAACGCCATCTTACCTAAGGTTCCCTGGTAACTGCTGCACTCCAACAACGCATAGTAAAGCCAGGTTGCTACCAAGCTTACAATCCCAAGTACCGTAGATAAGGTAATAATCAGCAACTGGTTTGCAGAGTTATCTATATCGTCAAATGCGGCGGCACTTATTCCCATGGCCAGACCAACAAATACTACAATTCCACCTAAAACAAATCCGATAACGAAATAGTCTATGATATACGCTGCCAGTCGAAGCCAAAAACCTGCGTAGTCAGCTTGAACCTGTGTGGGTTGATCGGGTAGTTGTTCCATAACATCTTAAAATAGCAATTCTTAGGGCAGGAAACAAAAATAGCTATTGACGGGTGGCCACCAGGGTTGACATACACCGTTTGTCATCGACATTAACTGTCTTGAAGGGCTCAAGGTACTTGAAGGAAAATTGTCGTTCTAACTGACTTAACAGGTTTCTTGTCAACAGGAACCGGGTGGTTCCATCCGGTAGTCGATACCGGCCGGAATTTTCAGGCATAATTTTGTCTTCGATGCCAATGTCACTGGCCATGCGCATGAACAAGATACCTCCTGGTTTGAGGCACCTCAGCATTTGCTCAAACATTAAAAGAAAATGTTCCTGATTGTTGGCAAAGTGTAGCACGGCGCTGGAAATAAGCAAGTCGAAATAACTATCTTCAAAAGGAAGATTTTCCACTTCGGCAACCTGAAAATGATCCCTGCTTAGATCGGGTCTGAAGGAGGCAGCAATGAATTGCACTGCTTCGATAGCCATCGCATCCCTGTCCACACCATAAGCAGAGAATCCTGAACGCAAAAAGTACATAAGATTGCGGCCTTCACCACAACCTGCATCCAACACCTTCATACCCATGTGGAACCTTTTTTTAAGGATCTGGTCCAACAGATAGATATCAATGTTTCCGAAGTATTGGTTTATAGATGAGAGCTCCACCAAATTGACTATTATCTTGATGAGTAAGATACCAAATTCGGGCAATGATCCGCCCGGATTACCATCATAGTTTGGTAGCGGGGTATAACTAAAACCTGCTTCCAACGTTATCTCTTAGATTCTGACAACTAATTTCTACCTTTGCACCAAAATCATAGCTTAAAATATGCAGATAATCCTAAGTTTTCTTGTCCCTTTGCTGTTCGTGACAACCATTATCTGCAAAGCACAAACTACTTTACAGGAGCAGTTTAAAAACTTGCAAACCGGCACAGAATTACCTGAAACGCTTCAGTCAGGCCGTTCAGCAGTATTTTTAAAATTAAACCAATCCAACCCCAGGGACACGATTGATTGGTATCAAACAGCCGATGAGCTCCACAAAAACCTGATGACCCTGTACATTGATGCTGTTGCCTATTACCGTTGGCGGGATCTTAATGCAGGCTATGATGCCACCGGATCTTACCTAACGGCGTTGGCAGATCGTGAAATAAGCCAGATTATTGTATTGGAAATAGCCCGTAATTCTTATGACATTTATATCATTCCCACAGATTTGGAATCGCCCGAACTGTTGGACCTCAGTCAACCGGCCTGGCATGCCAGTGGCAGCTCTCTGGAAGGGGTTATGGAAAACCTAACCGCAGTGGCGCGCAGGACAGACCTGGAAAGGGAAAACTTTCTAATTTCTGAGTCACCTGAATTGTTTTATGACACCAGTATCTTTGCAAAAAACCGATTTGAATCATTCCAACCCGATTTGAAACTGGATAAATTGGCTGTCCCGCTTTTTTACGGAACCGATGTTGAATCCCCAGAGCATCAATGGGATCAGGAATTGAAGGAAATTATGCGAAGTCAGTATCCATTCACTTACGAGTTGGTAGCCGCTAATATGACAGAGGATCTGATGCAAAAAGCTGGCTTTCACTATGTCCTCAGATACCTGCATGCTGAGGAACAAACCCTGCGCACTTTGTTAGATTATCAGGGTCCTGCGGACCAGCCCACACAAATAGCCTATAAATATTATTTTAAACATCTTATTACCGGTGATATTTATCTGGGTGACACCTGGGACAGTCGGCCCGACTGGCAGCAGGCGCTTATGCTACATCTGACAAAATTGAGACGTTCGTTGAAAGTGGAGTAAAACTTCAAATGGGCATGGGTACCGGGATAATTAACTACCCAGCACCAAAAATTTCTACTTAATATTTGCTCAATCCTAATGTAAAATAAGTATTCTAAGAAATGTTTGTATTGATAAAAATTTATCAATTTCTTTAACGTCCATCACTATTAATGCGAACATGTCGATAGTCAATACAAGCAGATTTGATCTGGTAATGTTGGTCGATGATAACGATACATACAATTTTATTAACCGGAGAATTCTGGAACAGAAGAAGTTCGCCAAATCTATTGAGGTTCAAAGCTCTGGCATTGGAGCGTTAAGCTATCTGGAAGAGAACCTGGATTCTCCTGGGAAACTGCCGGATATCATTTTCCTGGATATAAAAATGCCGCTGATGAATGGGCACGAGTTTCTGTTTAAGTTGAAGCAAATTGCCGATACCGTAAATGGGAATAAGTGTAAAGTAGTGATGTTGTCATCATCAGGTGACGAACATGATATTACACAAACCAAAGAGTACCCCAGTGTAATTGATTTTATTCAGAAACCGCTAACTCCGGAAGCATTGGATGCCTTATAAACTGTTGGCTAATTCTGCAAAACGCCTAAATCTCAGGCTATTCTCCAACTCACAGTCTGCTTATACGTACACTACATCAGTATAGGCTGCGATTATTATCAGTACTCCTCCCCGGATGGTAAAAAAACCGTTGAATAAGATTTTACTTTTATTACTGGCAGTTTTTTTGTTGCCAGTGTGCATCTTCACGGTTTTCCAGGTTAGCACTTTAAATGAAAATGAGCGGGTTATCACCGAGATTTATGACAAACAACTTGAAGCGATATTGTTCTCGGTTAACCAATATTCACAGGATCTGGTAGATGCCTGGGCTAAGGACCTTTCTGAAGCACAAGCGGATACACTCAATACTAAAGAAAGAGTAAACGAGTTTTTACTTCAGAATGAAGCCGTTCAATACATTCTGTGGGTAGACACTACCTTATCAGAACACCTAATATGGTCTTTTGAAAAAGAGTCTACCAAGGAGGTTGAAGTAGTTTTGCTGGATACACTGTTTCAGAAAAAAGAACAGCTAGCAAGATTAACCACCTATCAGAAGGAAGGTTACATCCGTAAAGAGCCGCTGGGAACTTTACATACCAAAGGTGTGCTGGCCAACCAAAGCGGGTTGATATTTATGTTAGATCGGGGAAGAAATTATCAGATATGCATGCTGGTATTAAACCCAGGATCTTTTATCACTAAAACGCTGGCTCAAAAAATTCAATCGGTGGCTCAGGAAAATTTTATCATTTCCGCTTATGACGATGCAAACGACGTACAGATTACGGTTATGGACAGCATAGCCGTACCGGTTCCTAACAAGCGACCGTTATGGCTTTTACCTGACTACTCCTTAGGAATCGTGCTAAAAGGTGAAACCATAGAGGACCTTGCAAAAAGGAGAACCATAAATAATTTATTGATTCTGTTAGGGGTGGATTTAATTCTGCTAATTGGGTTATGGCTTATTTACCGGAATATAAAAAGGGAAATTAAGCTGGCCCAAATCAAGACTGATTTCGTTAGTAATGTTTCCCATGAAATTCGCACACCACTAGCACTGATCAGCATGTTTGCAGAAACCCTGGAAATGGACCGTGCGGCCAGTGAACAGAAAAAGAAGGAATACTACTCTATAATCCGGCATGAGGCTAATCGGCTGGCCTCAATAGTGAACAAAATACTAAGTTTCAGTAAAATGGAGGCGGGAAAAATCAATTATGAGCTGGAACCCGCGAGTTTGACCAATTTGGTAGAAGAAATCATTAACACATACGATTATCATCTGAAATCCAAAGGATTCCAATGCCACTATTCTGCTGCCAAGGACCTCCCTGAAGTAAGGATTGACAAGAATGCTATTTCTGAAGCAGTCATAAACCTATTAGACAACGCAATTAAGTACAGTAATGGATCGAAAGAAATTGAAGTGAGATTAAGGCAGGTAGGTAATGAGGTTTTTGTAGAAGTACAGGATCACGGGCTAGGGATCAGTGCTGAGGACCAAAAATATATATTCGATAAATTCTATCGGGTACCGTCAGGAGCGGTACATAACACGAAAGGCACCGGACTTGGTTTAACGCTGGTTTCATCCATAATGCAGGCCCACCAGGGATCGGTTAAAATAGAAAGTCAGCCAGGCTTAGGAAGTACCTTTAAACTGGTATTTCCGGTAGATTAATACAACAACATGAAACAGATACTAATAGTCGAGGATGAGCCCAACATGCGATTAGGTTTAAAAGATAACCTGGAATTTGAAGGATATCAGGTAAAGGTAGCCACCGATGGTAAAAAAGGGCTGGATGAAATAACCAGCAAACCATATGATTTAGTCCTGCTGGATGTAATGTTACCTGAATTGTCGGGATTTGATGTTTGCAAGCTGGCCCGGGAGCGTGGTATACCAACTCCAATAATACTATTGACTGCCAAAGGTGAAGAAATAGATAAAGTACTGGGATTGGAACTTGGAGCAGACGATTACATTACCAAGCCATTCGGGCTTAGAGAATTACTGGCCAGGATAAAAGCGGTTCTTAGGCGAGGTAATTCCACAGCTTCCCAACAGGTAAAAGAGGCAACAATTGGTAAAATGCAGGTAAATTTTTCGTCCTATGTGGCGATCGTCGACCAGCAGCCAGTGAAAATGTCGCACAAGGAATTTGAGATCCTTAAATATCTCTGGGAACACAAAAATGATACAGTAAGCAGATATCAGCTGCTGGAAGATATTTGGGGTTATGATGAACAACCTACTACCCGAACGGTTGATAATTTTATTCTCAAGCTCAGACAGAAAATAGAACAAAATCCAGAGGAGCCGCAGATCATATTAACGGTTCATGGAATTGGATATAAAATGTTGGAGACCTGATTAATAACAGCAAGAGCAAGAGCAAGAGCAAGGCATCAGCAACAGCAAGAGCAAGGCATCAGCAAGAGCAAGAGCAAGAGCAAGGCATCAGCAACAGCAACAGCAAGAGCAACAGGGTGGAGCTTGCCTGCCGCCAGGCAGGTTCTTGCTGACAATCGATACCCTTTTACATTTTGGTGACAATTGGTTACAGTAGTTTACTAACACATGACAAACCCTTTGGTTCTGGTGCGTTAATAATAACCTCAATTAATAGAAACCAAATCAATAAAAGAATGAAAGTGTTAGCTAAATTACTGGTAATCACATTTTTGGCAGTAGGTTCTCAACCTCTTTTAGCCAGAGAAGTAAACTCATTGGAGGCATTGGTCTCAGTTAAAAAAGTAGAACAGGGCAGGGTACAATTGGCCTATTACGGTAAATCACCAGAGAATATTAACGTTCAAATCATTAACGAAAAGGACAAACAGGTTTTTCGGGAAAATATTAAGAGCAAACGAGGTATTAAGGCGACCTATAACATAAGCGAGTTGCCATTTGGAACGTATGTTTTCAAAGTTCAGGTAGCGAGTGAGGTTATTACTCACCGGGTTATTCACGAAGCCCCAGAGTATCCTGGAAATGTTGTGCTACAAGCAGCTGCAATAGGAGAAAACAAGGTAAAGATGATGATCTTAGGTCCGGGCTACAAGGATTTTAAATTGCGCGTTTACGATGAGAATAACCGATTGATCTACCAGGAACTGGTCAAGCAATCGAATAATTTTGGAAAAGTGTTAAACCTAAAAGGGTCAAAAGTGAACTCTGTAAAATTAGTTCTAAGCGACCGGAAAGAGATATTACAACGTCAAACGATCGCATTATAAGTGGGGTTAAGGCCCGGATGGTGGAAACTGTTCGGGTCTACTTTTCATTTTCGTGACATTTTATGACATAAGTTTACGCACACATGACAAATACATTTTACTCTATAATTACCTTTGATCCCGCTTTGGTTGTAAAAGAAATTTTAAGATATCCACAGTATCTGTGGATTTAGTTTGGTTAAAGCATGCCCTAATCTCCACTAAGGGCATGCTTTTATATGATTCTACTAATGACAATTTTAAACAACTCAAAAGCTCTGGTAATGGTAATGGTTCTATGGGTCATTTCACAGAACCTGTTTGCGGACGACTGGGAGTTACTCCTTAGCCTGGAAGGTCGTTGGAAATTTAATATAGGTGATCAGTTGAAATGGGCTGAACCCGACTACGATGACCGCAACTGGGCTACCATACCGGTGCCTGCTATGTGGGAAAATGAAGGTTTCCACGGTTATGACGGGTTTGCCTGGTATCGAAAAATGTTCAACGGCAGCTACCTTCCCCAGGATGCACCCTTGTTCTTATTCCTGGGTTATATAGATGACGCAGACGAAGTCTATATAAATGGCAATCTGGTTGGCATATCCGGTTCTTTCCCGCCTAAATTTTCAACTGCCCACAAAGCTTATCGACGCTATATGATTCCGGCCAGTTTCATCAATTTCGATGGAAATAATATTATATCAGTTAGGGTATACGATAAATACGGCGAAGGTGGAATCATTTCCGGTGATGTAGGTATTTATACTACAGATGCAATGCCGTTGATGACATTTAATCTTGAAGGCGTGTGGTCTTTTAGTAAAGGAGATAATCCACAATGGAAAAACCGGTACTATAATGATGAAAACTGGGAGCAGGTAATAGTACCCAGCCCCTGGGAAAATCAGGGGTATAGGAGATACGATGGTTATGGGTGGTACAGACGAACTATTCGATTTACTGAAAAGCAGGTAAAAGAACCACTGGTTTTGGTTCTTGGCAAAATAGATGACTTCGATCAAACCTATTTCAACGGAAAACTGATTGGAAGCACTAACGATGGCCGTCGTTACGGACGCAGCTGGTCTTTCACTAAAATCAGGGTGTATCCCATACCTCCAGAATTAATTAAAGTTGGTCAGACCAACACCATTGCCATACGGGTGTTGGACATAGGTAATGTTGGTGGGATTTATGACGGCCCGGTAGGCATACTTCCTAAGTCGCAGGTTCAAGAATTTATTGACTACTATAAAAAGGAGTGGTGAGAGGCAGGGTTCCAGGTTCCAGGTTCCAGGTTTCAGGTTCCAGGTTTCAGGTTCCAGGTTTCAGGTTTCAGGTTTCAGGTTCCAGGTTTCAGGTTTTGTACGTCCCTGATATAGGTTGACCACTTAACAGTGGTACCTTATGAAAACAAATCTTAGAAAACTACGCAAAACTCGTCGTTATAGTGAATCATTTAAAAAGCAACTGGTAGCCGATTTCGAAAGCGGCCAATACAGTGT
>BQJT01000146.1 GCA_021604845.1 Cyclobacteriaceae bacterium | reverse complement strand
TAGTCAACTGGGTGGTGAAGAACATTAAGAAGATGGTCCCTGGTTATCATCTTCCCTCGGCAATTAGCTTTAAACAGGCCATGATGCTAGGGGAGAAGGCGAGTTATTTCAGGCCTTCAATTGAAAGTGGTGAAGTGGCATTTTTACAGTATACTGGTGGTACTACAGGGGTATCAAAAGGCGCCATGCTGACACATCGCAATATCATCGCCAATATGGAACAAATTTGCTCTTGGATGGCTGGTGATTTGAAAGAGGGCAGTGAGGTGGTGATTACTGCACTTCCTCTATATCACATTTTCGCGCTGGTGGTGAACTGTATGGCAATGTTAAAGATAGGTGCTTTGAACGTGTTGATTACCAACCCACGAGATATGCCGGCATTTATTAAGGACATGTCTAAGCACAGATTCTCGGTTATAACCGGTGTAAATACGCTGTTTAATGCGCTGTTGAACCAGGACAAATTCAGAAAACTTGATTTTAAAGCGCTGAAAATTGCTGTTGGAGGTGGTATGGCAGTTCAGAAATCGGTAGCTATAGAGTGGGAGCAGGTAACCGGCGTTCCGTTATCAGAAGGATATGGACTCACGGAAGCTTCGCCGGTGGTCACTTGCAATCCCATTGGTGGGGAAAAACTGGGATCCATTGGAGTGCCTTTGCCAAGTACTGATGTAGGCATTTTTGATGAAGATGGTAATGAATTACCAGTGGGGGAGATTGGTGAACTTTATGCCAAAGGCCCGCAGGTGATGGCAGGTTACTGGCAAAGACCTGCTGAGACGGAAAAGGTAATGCATCAGGACTGGCTTAAGACGGGTGACATGGCGGTGGAAGCTGAAGATGGATTTTTTTCCATAGTCGATCGAAAAAAGGATATGATACTGGTTTCAGGATTCAATGTATATCCTAACGAGATTGAAGATGTGGTAGCCTCGCACCCTAAGGTGCTGGAGGTTGCTGCGGTAGGAATTCCAAACGAGAAGTCGAATGAGGTAGTTAAACTATTCATAGTTAAAAAAGATGCATCCCTCACTGAAACTGAGGTACAGGAATTCTGCAGGGAAAACCTGACTGCATATAAATGTCCTAAACAAATTGAATTTCGGAGCGAATTACCGAAAACCAACGTGGGAAAAATTCTAAGGAGAAAACTGAAGGAAGAACTCTAAGCCTGCCCTGAAACAATTTTTTACTAAAAGCCTGTACATTCTTTCAAGGATTATTTTTTTTAGCAAAAATTAAAGCTCGCAATAAAAGATTATATGCCAGAAGCCAGGACATTTGTAATTGGTGATATACATGGTGCTTACACCGCCCTTATGCAATGCCTGGCCTCATGTGAGTTCAATTACCTGCAGGACACTCTTATTGTATTAGGAGACGTTTGTGATGGTTGGCCTGAAACTGCTCAGTGCTTTGATGAATTGTTAAAGATCAATCGGATTATCTATATTTTAGGTAATCACGACCAGTGGACACTGGAGTGGGCCCGGCACGGTACTACCCCGGAACTTTGGTTAGAGCAAGGGGGAAGGGCTACTGTAGAGGGTTATTCCCAGGGAATGCCGGCGAGTCATCAAAAATTACTGGCAAGCGCGTACCACTATTATATTATAGACAATAAATTGTTTGTTCATGCTGGGATAATTCCAGATATGGCCCTGGAATACCAGGGCCCTGACGTATTTCTCTGGGATCGCGATCTATGCATGCTAGCTCTGCAACTCAAGCTGGAAGGTGATGAACGCCAGCTAAGCACATACGATGAAATTTATGTGGGTCATACTCCTACTACCAGATGGGGTTACTCCGTTCCAACAAAGGGTTGTAATGTATGGATGATGGATACCGGAGCTGCCTGGAATGGCAGTCTATCGATCATGGACATTCATACAAAACAATATTTTCAAAGTGACCCGGTCTGGCAGCTTTATCCCGGAATAAAGGGAAGGTAAACTACCCGTGCACTTCCTCATATTGTTCATTGTAACCAGCCATCAGCTGTTGCTGGATGTCATAGGGGACCGGCGCATAGTCGGCAAATGATGTACTAAAGTTAGCCCTGCCCTGGGTGATTGAACGCAACGTGGTGGTATATCGGTCCAATTCAGCTAATGGTGTCTTAGCTTTAATTATCTGATAAGCTCCTTTTGCTTCCATTCCCTGGATAATTGACCTTCTTCCCTGTAAGTCCGTCATTACTTCGCCCATTAACTCCTCAGGCACCACTACTTCAAGATCATAGATAGGTTCCAACAGTTGCGGGTCCGCATTGGTGAACGCCTGCTTAAAGGCCATCATACCGGCAATTTTAAAAGAAATATCATTTGAGTCTACCGGGTGCATTTTACCATCATATACCATTACCCGTACATCTCGAACATAGGATCCGGTAAGCGGTCCTTCCTCCATTTTTTCCAGGATTCCTTTTCTTATTGATGGCAAGAACCTTAAATCAATCACTCCTCCCACAATGCAGTTGTAAAATACCAGTTTACCTCCCCAGGGCAATTCTGTTTCTTCTTTATTCCTGACGTTAAATCCGGTAGGCTCTTCCATACCTTCATAATAGGGTTCAATTTTAAGGTATACTTCCCCAAACTGCCCGGCGCCTCCGGATTGCTTTTTATGTCGGTACGAAGCATCAGCGCCTTTTTGTATTGTTTCTCGATAAGGGATTTTAGGAGTAACAAAATCCACGTCAAGTCCGTAGGTGTGCTCAAGTGCCCATTTTACCATGGCCAAATGTAGTTCACCCTGGCACGAAAGAATTAGCTGTTTCAGTTCCCTGGAGTAGTCAATCACCACTGTCGGGTCTTCCTGGTGTATTTTTTTAAGCACTTCCCCGAGTTTTTCATCATCCTGCTTGTTTCTGGCAATAATGGCGGTGCGAATTCTTGCTCCCGGGAATTGAATTGGGCGGACCGCACCTGACACGGATTTATCCTTCAGCGTATGATTCGTTTCCGTATTTTTCAACTTCAGGGTGGCACCGATATCGCCTACTACCAGCTTGTCCACCGGGTTTCTATTCTTGCCATCCATGATAAAAAGCTGATTAAGCCGTTCTGTTTGATCGGTTTGGTGATTGACCAGATCGTTGCCAACTTCAATTGAACCGGAAATTACTTTAAAGAAGGACATTTTACCCAGGTTGGGTTCCACCAGAGTTTTAAATACAAACAGCGTAGTGGGGTCATTTGCCCCATGAGGCATGGGTTCACCCTTTTCGGAGGGTTCCGGTTTCATTTCTATTGACGAAGGTGCCACGTTGTCGATAAAACCCATTAAGCGGCCACTGCCCATGTTTCGCTTAGCCGATAAGCAAAAGATGGGAAATACTTCATGATTCATCATGCCTATTTTAAGGCCTTGTCGCATTTCATCCTCATCCAGTGAACCCTTGTCAAAATAAAGTTCCATTAGAGATTCATCATTTTCTGCGGCCTTCTCTACTAATTCATTGTGCAGGGCATTTGCTTTTTCCTTTTGATCATCGGGGATCGGCAGTTTTTCCGGCTTTCCTCCATCCACAGGAAATTTATACATAGTCATCTTTAGCAAATCAATGATGCTGTCGAAACCCTCTCCTTGATTCACCGGGTATTGCATTAAGGTGGCAGCGCTTCCGAATCTCTTTCTCATCGACTCAAGTGTAAGATCGAAATTAGACTTATGATGATCGATTTGATTGATGGCCAAAATAACCGGTTTTTGATACCGGTCTGCATAGTTCCAAATAAGCTCAGTGCCTACTTCAATGCCGTGTTGCGCATTGATTAAAAGAACACAGGTATCGGCAACTCGTATAGATGAAATAATCTCTCCTATGAAATCGTCCAGTCCCGGAGTATCAATGATATTTATTTTATAGTCCCGCCATTCAGTATGTAGAGTAGTTGCATAAACTGAGTTACCTCTTTCATGTTCAATTTCATGATAATCGGAAACGGTGTTTTGGTTTTCAACGGTACCTCTTCGGTTTATTAATCCCGCTTCGAATAACATGGTTTCAGCTAAGGTAGTTTTACCCGATTTTGCCGCACCAAGCAGCACGATGTTTTTAATGTGTTTGGCATCAAATACTTTCATACTTAATTAAATTAAGGATTAACATTAGAGAAAAGAAGCTGCCCGTTGGAGCAGCCTATTCACTAAATTTAAATTATGAGTAGGTAAATTACAACTATTCAAGGGCTCAATTTGAGCAATCAATTGACCTATTACTGTCCTTTTGGTTAAAATTACTCTGGTCTATTTAATGAAACCGAGGCTTTCCAGTTTTACAAAAATACGGTGTGCCGCCAGTTCAGCGGATAGCTCCAAGGTGTTAATCACCATCTCGGGGTTCTCTGGTTGCTCATAAGGATCATCGATACCGGTAAACCCTTTGATCTTTCCAGCCCTGGCCATGGCATAAAGTCCCTTTCGGTCCCTCTTTTCACATTCTTCCAACGGCGTGTCCACATAAATTTCCACAAAACCACCTACTTCCTCGATCATTGATCTTACTTCCTTCCTGGTTTTGGAATAAGGCGCAATCGGTGCGCAGATAGCCATGCCTCCATTTTTGGTGATCTCCGCAGCCACATAACCAATCCGTTTTATGTTTAGGTCACGATGCTCCTTGGAGAATCCAAGTTCACTGGACAGGTTTTTTCTCACTACATCACCATCAAGAATAGTCACCCGGCGTTTTCCGTTTTCCAGCATTTTTACCAACAAGGCATTAGCAATAGTAGATTTGCCAGATCCCGATAACCCGGTAAAGAATACAGTGAATCCCTGCAGGTGCTTTGGAGGGTATATTTTACGCAACTCTTCGATAATCTCACCATAACTAAACCATTCTGGTATTTCCAACCCCTCTCGGAGCCTTCTTCTGAATTCAGTACCACTGATGTTCAAAACCTTCATTTCTTTAGTGGTTTCGTTAACAGGTATATACTGGGCCCTGTCCTCAACATAAATCATCATTTGAAATGGAACCATGGTGATATCCATTTCTTCCTGATACTTCTGATACAATTCCTGGGCTTCATATGGCTCATAGAAAGGAGTACCATCCGGTTTATTCCCGGGGCCGGCATGATCCCGGCCAACAATGAAATGAGTACATCCGTAGTTTTTTCTTATCAGGGCATGCCAAACAGCTTCGCGCGGCCCACCCATTCGCATTGCTAGATTGAGTAAACTTAAAGAGGTAGTTTGCTCTGGGTATCTTTCAAGGATTTTTTCATAACACCTTACCCTGGTATAGTGATCGACATCTCCAGGTTTGGTCATGCCTATCACCGGGTGAATAAGCAAATTAGCCTCATGCATGGTGGCTGCTCGAAAAGTGATTTCCTGATGTGCCCGGTGCATTGGGTTGCGGGTTTGGAATGCAACTACCTTTCTCCATCCAAGCTTTCGAAACATTCCCCTCAACTCCGAGGGAGAGTCTCTTAATAATTTGAAGTCATAATGGGTTGGTGGTTCCACACCGCGAAGTTTGCCACCAACGTATATATCTCCGGTTTGATGCATGAGATAGTGAACTGCAGGATGTGTTTCCAGCGAAGACCCAAATACCAGTTCAGCTTCTGCGATTTTATCAGGCTGCCATATTTCTTCTACTTCCATGGTTGCAACCAGTACTCCTTCCTGATCGCGAAGAGCAAGCATTCCCCCGGTTTCAAGGGTGTCGGCAAATTCTTTAGAAACGTCAAGGGTTATAGGCATAGGCCACAAAATGCCGGAGGTCAATCGCATATTGTTCAAAACACCCTGATAATCTTTTACCCCGAGAAACCCTTCCAGTGGAGAAAAAGCTCCATTCAGAAGCAGTTCAATGTCACACAATTGCCTGGGGGTAAGATCCCAGGAAGGATAATCGGCGGCAATTAATTTTTCCTTTTCTGCAACGGACTCACCTAAATACAATTCTTTAAGTGACCCACCATGAGGTTCTTTGAACGCACCCATACATTAAGCATTAGTTGGTACTCAAAATAGAAAGTTTTATTAGGGGAATCAAATAATCAGGCCAATTCCCTGAGATCTACCGGAACTACTCTTGAGACACCCTGTTCTATCATGGTAATGCCATAAATGACATCGGTACTGGCCATGGTTCGTTTGTTGTGGGTAACGATAATGAACTGGGATTCCTCAGAGAATTTTCTGATAATTTTATTGAACTTGTCAATATTCGCATCATCCAATGGAGCATCAACTTCATCGAAAATACAGAACGGGGCAGGTTTTAGCAGGTAAATAGCGAACAATAATGAGGTGGCAGTGAGGGTTTTTTCCCCTCCCGAAAGTTGATTAATAGTCAAGGGCCTTTTGCCTTTGGGTTTTGCCATGATTTCAATGGGTGACTCCAGGGGATTATCAGGGTCTGCCAAACGCAAGTCGCAGTCGTCCTCATCGGTAAACAGCGACCTGAATACATGAATAAAATTTGCTTTGATATTATTGAATGCACCCAAAAAGGTTTCTCTGGCAACCGCATCAATTTCTTCAATAGTGGTTAGCAGCGATGTTTTAGCGTTCAACAGATCCTCCTTTTGAGTAAGTATAAACTGGTGCCTCTGGTTAATTTCATCATAAGCCTCCATGGCCATAGGGTTAACTGGCCCCATCCGATCCAGCTTTTCCCGAATTTTCATTACCTGGTTTCTTAGTTCCTCTTCGGTGATGCCATCCTGCTGATGCTCATCGCCCGGATCATCCAGTGAATCAATATTGATATTGAACTCAACGGATACACGTTCTTTTACGGCATTCAGCTCTATTTTCGTTTCGTTTAGTTTATTCTGCAGTTCCATCAGCAGCATATCAGACTGCTCTCGAGATCGTTGTATTTCACGGTTACTGGTTTCCAATGAATCAATTTCTCCTCTGCAATTGTAGTATTCTTTTTCTGCTTCATTAACCGACTTCTCCAAGCTTTCTTTTTGCTGATACATATCGAGCAGTTCACCTTCATTGACCTCAGCACTTTCCAGCAATTGCTCAATTTCCTGCTGATTTCCAGCCAATAAATTTTGGTTATCCCTTAGCCTTTGTTCACTTTGTTCCTGGGCCGCTTGCTTAAAAGCCAATTCGGATTCGACCTTACTCAGTTGATTTTGTTGCTGATGATAGTAGAGGTTACTTTCGTTGTATGTTGCTGACTTGCCGCTCAGGTGTTGGTTTTCTACCACCAGCTTTTCATTGAATTGCTGAATTTGCAACTCCAGTTCTGCCAGCTGAACAGCCTCTGACTCAGCCAATGGCTTTAGTTCTTCATATTCGCTGGTGAGTTCGGCTATTTTAACAGTAATGTCTTCGTTTTTAGTACGGTTGCTGTGAATAAGTTGAGTGAACTGATCCTTTTTGGTGCGAAACGACACATACTCTTCATTGATGCGATAGATCTCATTTTGAAGAAATTCTATGCGCGGCCGTTTGGTCTCTGCTTTAAGCTGAAGCAGCTCCTTCTGCTTTGATTCCAGACTTTGTTTTATCTTGAAGATCCTTTTATCCAATGCCTTAATTTCCCGCTGTAGTTTTTCCAGGTTTTTCGCGCGCCCAATACGTTTTCCCTCGAACAAGCCCACAGACCCACCTGATAATGCATGAGGTTTTTTAGTGACTTTGGCATTTTTTGTAATGAAGGTACAGCTGTCATCCACTGGTATGTTGGCATAATCCCCATCTACGATATAAACTGCATCCAGTATATGTCCCACCAGGTTTCTGTACTGATGCTCATACTCGACAATTTCGGTAGCACTGGTGGCGTTGTCGAAGATCTTGCCGGTAGATGGATGGTACTCTTTAAAACTGTCCAGGATGAAGAAATGGGCCTTTCCTTTGGCAGCTTCGTTCAATAGATTAATCGCCTGAAATGCCTTTGATTCGGTATCAACTATATAATAGTTCATAAAAGGTTCCAGATAATTCTCAATGGTTATCCTGTAGTCTTCATCACAGGTGATAATATCTGAAAGCAGTGGTGCCTTTTTTCCCCAGCCTGCTTGCTGCTTAAGGAACTTGATAGCTTCAGGAAACCCCTCAAGATTTTCTACCAGCGACTTGGTGAGGTTGTATTCATTCTGCCTGGCATCCAAAATACGGCTTTGTTCTACAAGCTCATCGCGGATCATCTCAATGGTCATCTCGGTGGATTCAATCCGCTCCGTCAGCTGGTTCTCTTCCTGCTTGAGTCGTTCCAACTGAGTGTTTTTAGATTCAATGGACTCAGCGATTTCAGCTATCTTTTGATCGAAAGCATCCAGGCTGGCACTCTTTTCAGTAGTATCCGAACTGGCGTTGTCGAGTTCTTGCTGTAAAGTGTGGATTTGGATTTCTTTGATTTGGTAATCCTTTTCAATTTCATGAACTCGGTCCTTCTTAACCCGGTGACTCTCGGTAATGTGCTGCAACTCCTGCTGAAGCTGTACGACTTTTTCACGATGTTGTTCGTATGCCAGCTGCAAGGATTTAACCTTTTGCCCGGATAGGACTAGCTCTGTGGTAGTTCGTTCCTTTTCCTGTGTAAGTCCCTTTATACTTACCTCCGAACGTTCTCTGCTTTGTTTATCCTGCTCGATCTGTTGGTTTAGGGAATCCCCTTTATCATTCAGATACCGAAGTCTTTCATTCTTTATCTGTTTATCACTTTCGAACTTCCGGATAGCAGATACATGATCATTGAGTTTTCTTTGTTTATCGGCCAGTAGCTTCTCAAAATCAAGAAGCACCGATTTGGATTTCTGAATGGAAGCTTCAAGCTCCGTCTGTTCTGTATTTAGCTTAAGCTTGCGATCGCCTTCTGCAGTTATTTTACCAGTCAGCTGGCCAAACTGCTCGCGATGCTTACCGGCAGACCTCACTGCAAGGGTTATACTTTGAGCTTTGTAATCTTCTTTAAGCTTGAAGTACTTCTCAGCTTGCCTGGCTTGCTTTTCAAGCGATTTAAGATTTTTTTCGATCTCAAACAGCAGATCATCTACTCGCTCAAGATCCGCATCTGCATCACTTAACTTTTTAAGGGTTTGTTTCTTGCGGATCTTGAACTTTGAAACGCCAGCCGCCTCCTCGAAGAGGTTTCTTCTGCTATTATCTTTATCGTTCAACAAATCATCGACCATTTTCAACTCAATGATTGCATAGCTGTCTGAGCCTATACCGGTATCCAGAAAAAGGTTGGTGATATCCTTTAACCGGCAGGTAACACCATTGAGTTGATATTCACTTTCGCCTGATCTGAAATATCTACGGGTAATGGTTAATTGCGAGTATTCAGTAGGAAGCAGATTCCGGGTGTTGTCAAAAGATAAACTAACTTCAGCCAGTTGAGTGGGTTTACGTTTTTTGGTGCCGTTGAAAATGATGTTCTCCATTTTCTCAGAGCGTAACGTTTTGATTTTTTGTTCACCCAATACCCATCTTATGGCATCTACTACATTAGATTTCCCACATCCATTAGGTCCAACCACTCCGGTAATACCCTCGTCGAAATTAATAATTACCTTATCAGCAAAACTTTTAAAACCCTTGATTTCAAGTTTGGTGAGCAGCATAAAGAAGTGATTCGCCCTATATTAAAAAATGGTCGGGCAAATTTATAATTATTTTTGGTATTTTTAGCGAGATGGATGACATAGGAAACCTGGTTTACATTCTGGTATTTGTAGTGTGGCTATTGTCACGGATTTTTGGTAAGGGACGAAAGAAGGTTCCTCCAAAATCGACTACCGATCAACCTGGCTCAGCAGATCAAGGCTACCCTGGCGAAGGCAGACCCACGGAAACAACCGCCCCTCCGGTTACTTTTGAAGATATCCTTAGAGAGTTAACCGGAGCTCCTTCAGAGCCAGCTCCTGCCCGGGAACCAGAACCAGTGGCTGAGGAGGAAGCCCCTGAGACCTACTACACCGAAGACATTCCTTACTCTGAGGAAGAAACAGCTTTTGAAATATTGGAAGCAGATCCTCCGGCGCAGGTTCCAAAGCCAGCGAATATCTCGGGGAGATTCAAAGCGTTTGAAGCCAAAAAACCACGGAGTGCAAAAGCTACCAGGCAAGCGGTGAAAATGTTGCGCAGCAAGCAAGGTGCCCGGCAGGCTTTTATCATGAAGGAGATATTTGAACGAAAATATTAGATCGAATTCACTTCATTAGTTGGTTAAGAATTGGCATACGGCACGCCTGGTGGGTAGTTTAATTTCTTTACCGACATACCACCGGTAGATGGTTGCTGTCAGCCCTGGGATTTGATGTTGTCGTGATTTAATTTAAATACCACTGGCAATTGAATTTTGACTGCAACGGGATTTCTGTTTTTAATTCCAGGATTCCAACTGCCACTTTGGGCCAATGCTTCTTTTGCTGCCTGATCACATCCGGCGCCAATACCTTTTAATACAATAATATCAGTGACGTCCCCGTTTGCCTGTACTACAAATTCCAGAAAAACCTTCCCTTCAATTCCCATTTTACGCGCTTGAGAAGGATATTTTAGATGCTTCGCAATATCCTGATAGAACACTTCCATGCCCTGTGAGGGCGCTGGCATTTGATCTACTTCCACCTGGATTTCGCTGGTCTCTAATGGGTCTTTAAGATCATCCATGGCCCCGTGCTGATTACAGGAAATAAAGATAATCATCCCGGTCAGCAGTAGTCCTGCGATTCCAAATTTCCAGATTGAAGTTGGTTTTTTGTTTGTTTGAATCATGATAATTCGTTTTAAGGTTTGGTTTTGGTTAAAGTGGTGCCCGCTGAAGGAAGTAGACTGCCCAAGAGTTTGTTTGGCCAGGTACTTAATGTAGACTCCAGGTTCCATGTAGGCAGTTACTTGAGCATCTGCCAGGTGTTCATGAACCAATCTCAGTTCTTTCGACAGGTGCCAAATTACGGGATTGAACCAAAAGCCTATTTTAATAAGTTCAATCAACAGGATATCGTAACTATGCCCTTGCTGGATATGAACCAACTCGTGTTTTAGCATCATTTCTTTTTTTACCTCAGTATATTTTTGCGTATTGTCCAATAGCAAGAAATTGAAATAGGAACTGTTGGGCAGCAACCCATTGGTCCGGAGAACAGGATAACCATGGTAGTACTCAGAAGATCGGACACACCGTCTAATCCTATGGCAGGTTTTCCAGATACCATATAATAAGGTGATACTTAATATGAGTGCACCCAATAGATAAAAACCAATGAAGAGGTTAATTATTTCCCAGAACGATTGCTGGTAAGGTACATTGACCAGTTCGGGCAGTTTTAAAATTACCGGTACGGTTAAGGTGCCGGATTGAAACCATTGATCAAGTAAAGGATAGCTGATCCAAGGCAGGGTCAGTGAGAATAAACAGCTGGCCAGCAGGTAAAAGCGACGGTATCTGAAACACTGCTCATTTTTCAAGAACAGGATATACCCCAAATAGAAGACCAGCAGACTCACACTGGACTGCCATAAATATGTTATCAGGTCATTCATCATCTTTATCTTCCAGGTCCCCGGCTGCGTGTTTTATTAATTCCTCCAATTCAGCAATGTCCATATCGTGCTCCTTTGCAAAAAAACTAACCAATTCCTTAAATGATCCTCCAAAATAACCTCCCAACAATTTCTTTAAGGAGAAACTACTGTACTCGGATTTGCTGATTAGAGGATAATACTGATGTGTTTTTCCATAGGCCCTGTGCCCTACAAATTTTTTCTTCTCCAGAATCCTGACAATGGTTGAAACGGTATTATATGCCGGTTTAGGGGTAGGTAAATGTTCCAGGATATCCCGAACAAAGCCCCCTTGAGGTAATTTCCATAATACCTGCATAACCTGTTCTTCTGCCTTGGTAAATTCTTTCATGTATTTATGGTCTGGATTGATGTTGTTGTCAACTATAAGTATAGTTATGAAACTAAGATAGTAGTTCGTAAAGTTAATTGCAAATATTTAAACTAATATTTTAGTTGTTTAACTATGAATTTAGTTTAAAGTGATGACCGGTTATTCTGGTAGGGTATTGGCCATCGATTAATAGTTGGATCAAGCGCCCGGGCTTAATCTTCAGTGAAGCAAAACGAAATAATGTTGGCTCCCATTTTTAACGCCTGAAGACGCACCGGTTCCGGATCTCCATAAACACTTTGATCTTCCCAACCATTGCCAAGATCGGATTCGTAGGAATAATAGCAGACCAACCTTCCCTGGTAAAGAATACCCAATCCTTGCGGCGGTTTTCCATC
>BQJT01000145.1 GCA_021604845.1 Cyclobacteriaceae bacterium | reverse complement strand
GTGTTGTTGCATCTAAAGACCATTTCCCCCATGGGGATATACCCAAAATCATATGCTGTAAGGTTCGCCAGCAAAGAGAGGGCCTATATTGGTAGGCGAAGTACGGTGGGCAATTACCGGATCCGGGTGTTGTTGGAAATTGTCCGGCGGAAGCCAGTTTTCTTCCTCATTCACAAAATCCTGGAAAAAACTCCATGTTTTCCTGGCCATTTTATGGAGAAATACTTTTTGTGTCGAAGTAAGGTCAGGAACTTCTTCTTTTTCCGTCAGACTTAATCTCCATGCAATAGAAGGTGAAATAAACCATAAAATTAGAATAGGAATAGAAACAAAAAAGGCCGGTGCATTCGAGTATAGAAATAGTATAAGACAAAGAAAAGCCAATACCGGACCAATCCACATTTTCTGGTAAATGAACCAGATGCTATTTTTTGATTGACGTGAAGCGGTAGCAGATGGAGTCCATTCCAAAAGTTTTTTACCGCTTACCAGCATTCTCCAATTAGTTCGGATGATAGCATCTGTAAAACGTAAAGCTTCGTATGGCAATACAGCAATTCCAAACATAAAGCGCAATAATACTTCCCTGACAGAACTACCTACTTCGGTAATGTGGGCTTTAAAATCCAAATCTTCCGGACGGCGGAACAGCTTAAGGAAAGCAGCTGCCATTACAGGTAATAGTATTATAATGGTAACGGCAAGTGTCCAAAACCAGGGTTTGGGTAAAATAGACCAGCCAAGCACCAGAATTAATAAAAGAGAAATGGGCAGCAAGCTTCTGCGCAGATTGTCTGCTATTTTCCAACGGGATAAAAGAGAAAGTTTGTTTCTGACAAACTTTCCGTGTTTATTTTTTGCAAATGGCAACATCCACGAGGCTATCTGCCAATCACCCCTGATCCAACGATGCTGACGTTTTATATCCGCTTCATAAATGGAAGGATTGTTTTCATATAATACCACATCACTTAATAAACCGGAGCGGATATAGCAACCTTCTATTAGATCATGACTAAGGATACGGTTTTCGAGAAAACGTTCGCCCACAACTTTTTCAAATATATCCACATCATAGATGCCCTTTCCAATAAAGGAGCCTTCTTCAAAAATATCCTGATAAACATCGGAAGACGCGCGGGTATAAGGGTCTATGCCTTTCATATCCCCTTGCAAACGCAAATAAAGAGAAGTTTTACCTTTAGGAAAATCGGAGGCAATTCGTGGTTGCAAAACTCCATACCCCTGCACTACCCGCTTTTTCCTTTCGTCAATTACTGCCCAGTTTAAGGGATGTGCCATAGTAGCTATTAACTTCCAGGCTGCCTCCCTGGGAAGCTGAGTGTCAGAATCAAGAGTGATTATGTATTTTATATTTTTTAGAACCCCGTAATCACCAATAATTCGACTAAAATCCTTTTCATCTTCACCTCTTAGCAGCATATTTAATGCAGATAGCTTTCCCCTTTTTCGTTCATATCCCATCCATTTCCCTTCTTTTGGATTCCAAATTCTCGGTCGATGGAAAAGGTAAAAAATATCCGGTTGCCCGGATTGGTGGTATTTCTCATTCAATTGTTGAATTCTTTCAGTCACCAAATTGAGCAGCGAACGGTCACCAGGTTTTGTTTCTGAGTCCGCATCCGAAAAATCGGTTAATAGACTGAAATGTAAATTTTTTCCCCGGTTTGCCAGAAAGCGAATTTCAAGCGCTTCCACATTATCTTCGATTTCATTTTTGCCCGAAAGCATTGTTGGAATGGTTACCAGGGTACGGTATTCATCGGGGATGCCTTTTGAAAAATCCAGTCTGGGCAAAATTTTGGGTTTAATCCATACAGTTGCCAGCCAGTTGGTGAAGGAAATAGCCAAATGAGCTGCACCGGCTATACATAACAGAGCTACCATTATAAGAAATTGCCACTGAAGATTTCCGTAGTTCCAGGCTACCGAGAACATACCGAAAGCAATGGCCAATGTAAGAGTGAATATTAGAGAAAGGTAAATGAAAACAGGTCTTTTCTCCATGAAACTGGTCAGACTTTGTTTTACATTAAAACGCATCTGTGAAGCTTCCTTTAACTGGTCAAAGCCTTTACCTATCAAGTAATAACCTACATGTTTTTGTCTATTATATTGTTCGTCAGAGGTATCTGGTTTTTGTGTTAGTTCAATAGCTTTTTCTGCAATTTCAGTTTCAGAAAGAGGACTGCTATTACCGATGGTTTCAATCACATGCCTGTATCTGTCCCGTGTAGCGAAATCCAATTGGAGATAAGTACCGGTGATGTCTTTCCGTAATGTTTTCTCAACTATACTTGCCTCTTCTACAAATTTTCGCCAGTCAGCTGAGCCGATGAATCGCAATGTGCCAATACTGTTTTTAACAGATACATGATCGGCAGCCTGTTCTTTGGTGTCGTTCCAAACCAGATCGGTGCTGGCTTTTCCCTCCCTGGATAATTGTTGCTCCAGCCAATTTAGCGGTAAAGCAAAGGCTGGGCCTTTTCCTTGGAGTTTACGGGTAAATCGCGCCACAAACGGGCTATTTAAAATGGGATTGGATTTGGCCATATTTGCGATTGTCAAAACAAGGTCGGCCGGAGCTTTTTTTATGGTTTCGATCATTTGCTCGCTCCAATAATCTGCTATGTTATTGTCAATCATATGAAGCGCTGTTTTTCCGGCAATCCTTCTTAGATTTTCTATAACAGCGAGTTTCATCATGATCGGGACAGCCCATAATTCGCCCAGAGTCAGAATTTTTTCGGATTGATAAGCCGAGATAAACCCATTTAAGCCATTTGAGTCTACATGCCCATCACTATGTGCAATTATTTCGAGAGCGATATCGTAAACTCTGGGCACACCCTTTGCGCTACCATTAGCGTTACCATTGGCCAGATAGGGCAAGCCTTCACTATATTTTTTAGGCAGGTGTTTTTTTGCAGTAACTATCTGTTCTTCAATTAAATAAAAATTGTCCAGCAGCCATTCTGCTGCAGGGGTTATTGTCTGGCCGGATTGAATGCTTTCAACTAAAAAATTGCGTACCTCTACCAGGGTTTTTTCATTGTCATCCAATCTTTTTAAAAGTTTATCCCTGCCTTTGTCTTTTAGTATTTCATGAGACCGTGCCACCAAACAGGCATGGGTTTTCATTTGATTGAAATTGTATAATTCCGAAAGTATTGGGTCTGTCTGAGTAATATCTAAAAAGGAATTTCGCTTTTTAAAATAGTCACTCATACGAGATTGCATTTCGAACACTGTAGTGCTTTTAGCCTTCATATTCACGTTGTACTGATTTGCTGGTTCAAAGAATAAATGATAGTCATAATCTTTGCAATTACCTATTAACCTTCAAAAAGGTATGATAAGGCTAAATTGTACCCTGAAGGTAAAGAAAAGCTCTTTCAGTTTCGAAGGCTGCCCCTTATGGAAAAGAGACTTATCGGTTTGTAATCGATTGAATTTGTGGTGGTTAATTGTATGAAATGTTGCATTGAAGATTTATTTAAACATAAGCATTGCTGCATTACACTGTCTTTTTCTGATGCAACTTTGACAACTCAAAATTAAAATCTATACCGTTTTTCTATACCTGAACACGGCCAAACCATTTAAAGCAATCGCATATAATAATACAATCAATATATGCCACCGAACCTCAAAGAGTCCGGACCCTTTTAACATTACCATGCGTACTACTTCTATAAAATACCTGATGGGATTAAACAAAGTAACCTTTTGTGCCCATACCGGCATGTTTTCAATTGCGGTGAAAAGCCCGCTCATCAGGATAAAAACCACCAGGAAAAACCAGGAAATAAACATAGCCTGCTGTTGGGTCTGTGTCAGAGTGGATATGAACAGGCCCATCCCCAGGATGAGCAACAAATACAGGGCGGCAAATCCATAAAGCAAAAATATGTTACCTATAAAAGGCACCTCAAAAACCAACCAGGCAATAAGGAAACCTATTGACAACTCCACTAATCCCAATAACCAGAAAGGGAATAATTTACCAATGATGAATTGATGTTTTTTAATGGGCGTCACGTTTATTTGCTCGATGGTGCCAATCTCCTTCTCCCTGACAATATTCATAGAAGATAGAAAGGCGCCGATCATGGTGACCAGAAGTACCAAAATCCCAGGTACCATAAAAGTCTTATAATTAAGGTCGGGGTTATACCAGTTGGAGTAGGTGATCTCGATCTTATTACCTTCGGTGTGGTCGAGTATCAGCGAGCGGCTTGCCCCATACCTATCTCGAATTTCACGGTTGTAGTCACTGATGACTTCTGAGGCATAAATAGAGGCCAGCCCTGCTTTGGTGCCGTCAATGGCATTTATCCGGAGTTGAATTTTATCAAACCCTTCCCGCATCAGCTTCTTTTCAAATCCGCGGGGTAATTCAATCACCAGATCAGCCAGGTCATTTTGCATAGCCGCATCCCCATTTTGCGAGCCTAAACCTGAGCCCGTGATCATAAAATATTGAGAACCTTCCAGTTTACTTTGTAGCAAGCGGCTAAAAGCAGAGTGGTCATTGTCTATGAAGTATAGTTTAAGATTTTTTATCTCAAAATCTGCCGCATTGGAAAGGATTACCAGTTGAATGATCGGTATCACGAAAATAATGGGTAACATCCCTTTATTGCGGAAGATCTGCAGCAATTCTTTTTTGACCAGATAATAAATGATCCGCATATCAGGCTACTCTAATTTTAAATTTTTTAACACTTAAAAAGGTGAATGCAAAGGTGAATCCCACCAGGATCAGGGTTTCTTTCCAGAAAAACAATATCCCGGTTCCCTTTAACATAATGGACTTTAATATTAGAATGAACCATTTAGCTGGAATCAAATGCGAAATCAGCTGTAAGGGCATTGGCATATTCTCCACCGGAAATATAAAGCCTGATAACAAAATTGTGGGGAGCATTAGCCCCATTAAGGATATTAATAGTGCTGTTTGTTGGGAATTGGTTATTGTGGATATCAGGATACCCATCGATAATGCCATAACGATAAAGAGAATACTTTCCAGTAATAGAAGCAGCAGACTTCCCCTGATAGGAACTCCAAAAACCAGGTACCCTAACAGAAGGATCACTATTGCATTTGAAAAGGCCAGGATTAAATAGGGAATGACTTTAGAGATAATCACCTGTGCGGGTTGCATAGGCGAGGCCAACAATACTTCCATGGTGCCAATTTCCTTTTCCCGGGCAATTGATATTGAAGTCATCATTGCTGAAATCAACATCAGGATGACAGAGATCAAGCCAGGAACAAACAGAAATACACTTTCTAAATTTGGGTTATACAGCATACGGATTTCCGGTTTGATGGTTAACGGTGTTGGGTTGCCAAAGGCCAGTTCCTGCTGAAAACTGTTGATGATGGATGAGGTGTATTTGATCAGCGTATTGGCAGTATTGGGATCGGTAGCATCTGCCAGGATCTGTACTTTTGCCTGATGGTCTCTTTCCAGTTTTTGGGCAAATTGCTTATCATAAATAACTACCTGCTTCACTTCTCCTTTGCGAAATACTTCCTCTATTTCTGCTTCTGAATAGAGATACTCTGAAAGTTGAAAGTATCCGGAAGACAATATTTTGTCAGATAATCTTACCGTTAGGTGATCTTTGGATTTATCCAGGATAGCGATTTTAGCATCTTTGATTTCATTGGTTATGGCATATCCGAAAAGCATGATCTGCACTATAGGCATACCGAAAAGAATGATCAGGGTTTTGGTATCCCGAAAGATGTGATAGAACTCTTTTACCACAAAAGCTTTAAATCTTCTCATGAGGCCGGGCCATTTTCACAAACACTTCATGCATGGTGCTGGCATCAAATTGCTTTTTTAACAATTCCGGAGTATCTAACGCCTGGATCTTACCATCCACCATCATGGAAATACGGTCGCAATACTCCGCCTCATCCATATAATGGGTAGTGACAAAAACGGTAATACCCTGATAGGCTGCTTCATAGATCAACTCCCAAAACTGCCTCCTGGTAATCGGATCTACCCCACTGGTTGGTTCATCTAGAAAAACGATTTTTGGGTCGTGTATTATAGCCACGGAAAAAGCAAGCTTTTGTCTCCAGCCCAAAGGCAAGGATTTGATCAGTGCATTTTGCACCTTACCCAGGTCCAATTTCTGCACCAGTTCTGAAGTTTTTTCTTTTATCCGGCTTCTGGACAGGCCATAGATGCCAGCGTAGAATTCAATGTTTTCTGTGACGGTAAGGTCCTCATACAAAGAAAATCGTTGACTCATGTAGCCGATGTTCCTTTTTATATCTTCAGTCTGGTTATAAACATCAAAACCTGCAACTTGTGCCTCTCCGGAAGTTGGGCTTAGCAAACCGGTAAGCATTTTAATAGCAGTAGTTTTCCCGGCTCCATTGGCACCTAAAAATCCAAAGATCTCTGCTTCCTTCACCATAAAGGTGATTTCGTTTACCGCTGTAAAGGAGCCAAAGATTTTAGATAGTCTATTGGCTTCAATAATTGTCTTTCCCATTTCTAAACTTGTTCATCCATTAGAGCCATGAAACAATCTTCTACAGTGGGTGCGATTGAAACCACTTCAATTCCGCTGTGATTATTAGCTTCCAGGTGCTTTTTTAATTCTTCAACTACGTTCAGTCCTCTTTGATCAGTATAATGGATATATTCTCCGAACGGAAAAACCGATGCCGCGTAACTATATGACTTAAGGTCTTTTAGCAACTGGTATTTATTGGTTGCTTTTATGGCATACAGGGGAGTATTGTATGAATCCACTATCTCAGCCGGTGTGTTAACACTTAGAATTGTCCCATTCTGGATTAAAGCCACCATGTCACATAATTTTGCTTCATCCATATAGGGAGTTGAAACAAGTATACTGATACCTTTTTTCTTTAGATCTTCAAGCATTTCCCAAAATTCATTCCGGGAAACCGGATCTACACCCGTAGTAGGCTCATCTAAAAACAAGATTTCCGGTTCATGTATCAAAGCGCAGGAAAGCGCTAATTTTTGTTTCATTCCTCCAGATAGTTGACCAGCACGCCGATGTTTAAACGGCTCGATTTGCTGATAAATGTCTTTGATCAAATGGTAGTTCTTCTCAATAGTGGTGTCATAAATGGAGGCAAACAACTGCAAATTCTCCAGTACTGACAGGTCCTGATAAAGTGAAAACCGCCCTGGCATGTACCCCATTTTATTACGTATACTCCGGTATTCGGCCACTACGTCATGGCCTAAAACAGATGCTCGACCTCCGTCGGGCAATACCAAAGTTGCCAGTGTCCTTATTAGTGAGGTTTTTCCCGCCCCATCAGGGCCTATTATACCAAAAAGAAATCCCGGTGGAACCTCCAAATCAACCCCCTTTAGGGCTTCCAAACTCCCGTATCGCTTCGTCAGATTTTCAGTCTTAATGGCAAGGTTAGTCATCCTTGTTGTGGTTAAATTCAACCTCCCCGGGCATGCCTATCTTCAAAGTTCCATCGTTGATGCTAGCCACCTTGACCGCATATACCAGATTTACCCGTTCCTTCTTTGTTTGTATAATCTTAGGAGTGAACTCTGCCTGCGAAGACACCCAGCTAACTTTTCCAGCTAAAGTACGGTTGCTTTTTCTGTCGTTGTCCACTAAAACCTGCACTGGTTGTCCAATGCGGATATCACCCAACTGGTCACCACTTACGTAGACCCGTATTTCCATATGTTTCATATCTGCGACTTTGAACAAGGGTTTTCCTACAGAGGCAAACTCGCCGTTTTCCGCATATTGAACCAGCACTATTCCGGCAATGGGACTAGTGACATAACTTTTTTTCAATTGGTCGTTAATTTGAGCAACCCGCACCTCCAAGGGAGCAATTTCACTGAGAATTCCCAGATTGGAAGTGTTCATTTGACTACGGGTGGCCAGGATGCGGCTATCTACCACTTGTATCTCCCCATTGATGTCATCCAGCTGTTTCTCAGTAGCTGCATTGTCCTTGAATAGATTTTCCAGACGTATTTGCTCGCGCAATAGATTCTCCTTTTGTTCCCGCAAAACGTTTACCTGCACTTTTACATCCTGTATTTTGCTTTTTAAAGCAGCAATGCTGTAAATAAGCTGCTGTTTTTCCAGATGAAGTTGTGTGGTATCAATTACTCCCAGTTTCACTCCCGGATGTACTTCCTCTCCTTCCTGCACGAAGAAATCTATCAATCTTCCATTTGCTTCGGCGGAGATGATCACTTCAGTGGCTTCAAAGTTTCCATAGGCATCGGAGGAGTGCTCAGGTTGACAAGCAGCTGTAGAAAGCACTATAAAAAGAGGTAATACATATTTCATGATTGCTTCACTTTAATTATTTCCTGATTTCACCAACAAGTCAGCGGTAGTTTTTAATAGCATCAACTCATGGATTTTTGTATTTGTCCTGGCTCTGGTTTGGTTACTTAATTCGATGACATACTGAGTAGAAGTTATCAAGCCGTTTTTCAATTGCGTATATGATTCATTGACAATTTCCTCCTGTAAAGACAAGATTTCTTTATCCTTTTCAATCAAAGCTTCGAATTTTCCGATGTCTGCATGTTCCTCTAACATTGATATGGAGGTTTTTCTTTTGAAATCATCCTTTTTGCTAGCTATCACATCACTTTTCAGCTCCAGTATCTTCAGGTCATTTTTATTACTGCCCCAATCCAACAACCTCCATTTAAGCTTGATACCAGCGATGTAAAACCCTGAAAGGTCTGTATCAAAGACATCATACGGGTTAGGGCGGCCCACACCACCCTCCGCAAAAGCAGAAATATTGGGATGATCTTTTATGGTTAATAAGGATCGACTGGCCTCTATCTGTTCAGCCTGAAGGTCGAACAAAGTCATTTCCGGCCGATTGATGGATAGCGTTCCGCTGTCAATAGCATCGAAAGTTGGTATTTTTAATACAGTAGTTTGGGGAATTTCCTTTTCAACCCATCGGGATAGCATGGACAAAAGAGCGCTTTTATTATGCCCGATTTCCAGCAGCAACTGCTCGGTAGTCAGGATCTCTTTTTTGAGGATATGAGCGTTACTGGCCAACAATACTCCGTTTTTTACTCTGGATGCCACCTCATCCAGTTGATTGATAAGCGCAGATTTCAAGTTATCCAGTATCCTTTCATTTTCCTGGGCGATCAGAGCCCCAAAAAATAGCTCATTAATAAGCTGATTTATTTGATATAGTTCTACTGTTACCTGCTGCTGATTTACTCTGGCGGTGGCCACCGCCAGATCCCGGCTGGCCCGGGACTGACCTCCATCATAAATTCGTTGATTCAGGCTAAGGTTTAATTGGTACCATTCCCTTGGGATCTCAGGATTTTCCACATCAGGGGTAGTAAAAGGCAAAGTAAAAACATCCGATTGATAGCTAAGGCGTCCGTTTAACCAAAGAGACGGATAATCAATACTGGATGCATTTTTTTCTTCCAGTTCCGCTATGGAACTATAATATAATTTTTGCCGGTTTACAGGACTTAATTCCTGAGCTGATTGATAACATTGCTGCAATGTTAGGGATTGAGCATTCATGACAATTGTGAATAGTAGCAACAACACAATCCACAAACCTCTTGATTTAATATAGTGCTGTTTCATAACCCTAGTGCTTAAGATTAATAGCCGACATAATAAATTCCGGTATTGTAACTTTTCTTTGCTCGATAAATCCTTCAAACTCCTTATCTTTCAAGCCAAAAATTTCACCCAGCATCGGTTGGGCCAAAAATGGAAAAACGGTTAATGACACCAGGTTAGCTATAAATTCAATGGGGGTAATTGGCTTAATCCTGCCGGCTTGTGCCTCCTTTTTCAACTGTTTTTCCAGGCGTTTCAGCACTCCGCCACGCTTTATCCCAACTTTTTCTACCACCTCATGCGGTTGATTCCTTAGTTCACTAAATAAAAACAGCGGTATGAAGGGGTTTGCTCTCAACAGGTCTAAATAATGCCCTACGAATTTGTTTACCTTTTCCTCAAGTGACAGCTCCTCACCCAGTATAGCCATGATCTTTGGTGCGAATTCAGCAATCACTTCGTCAAAAATATTTTTAAATAGTTGTTGCTTGTTGCGGTAGTAGTAATGCAGCATGGCTTTATTAATTTGGGCTTCATCAGCGATTTCCTGCATACGGGCGCCGGCCAACCCCTTACTGATAAATACCTTTTTTGCTGCTTCTTTAATTCGTTGCTCGGTAGTTAACGCTCTGCTCATATAATGATATACGACGGTGTTAACTAAATAGTTTAACTATTTGGTTAACTATTTGAACCTACCATCCCACAATGTTTAGTTACTTTTACCATGGCGGCTGCTCCAAAGGAACCTCCGCCATTAACGATCCTACAAAGTATGAATTGGTTGGTAATCATCGAAATAGGCTATTTTATTATTATGCTTTTAGTTATACTAAGGGTGTTGTACGATACCAGAAGTGGTGCCAAAGCGCTAGCCTATATTCTATTCATAGTTCTGGTTCCTTTGGTAGGAATCCTGTTCTATTTTTCCTTCGGTGTCAATTATCGAAAACGGGTACTGTACAGTAAAAAGATCATCAAGGACGAAGTACTTCGCCAAAAAATACTTACCCGTATTCATGATTATTCAGAACAGGTCCTGCACTCAGGATTGATGTCTTCAGAGCACCGTAACCTGGTTCGATTTATACATAATTCGTGCAATAGTCCATTGACTGGAAACAATTCCGTTAGATTACTGTTAAATGGAGAGGAGAAATTTCCGACGCTTTTAGAGTCCTTGGCTGGTGCAACATCGCATATCCATGTTGAATACTATATCTATGAAAATGATATCACTGGAAATTCCATAGCAAACCTTCTGATTGAAAAAGCACGGCAAGGGGTGGAAGTACGTTTTTTATATGATGATTTTGGAAGCCACGCATTGGGTAAGGATTTTATCAATAGGTTGGAGGAGGCCGGGGTTGAAACTGCACCCTTTTATAAAATAAGATGGTATGCCCTGGCCAGTCGTCTCAATTATAGAAACCATCGAAAAATTATTGTGATTGACGGGATAAAGTCATTCGTAGGCGGCATCAACATTAGCGATAGATATCGAAACGACATCAAATCCGAAAACGACCTCTATTGGAGAGATACCCATTTAATGATCGATGGACGGGCAACTTTTTATTTGCAATACCTTTTTATTAAAGACTGGAATTTTTGCAGCAATAAAAAGCTACAATACAGGCAGGATTATTTTCCCGTGAGTCAGGAGACATTGGAAATACGCAAGGAAATAGTGCAGATAGTTTCTTCTGGTCCGGACTCTAAGATACCTGTTATTTTCTATACGCTAATAGAGGCTGTCGGTTCAGCAAGAGAACGGGTATGGATTACCAGCCCCTATTTCATTCCCGGACAGAGCCTGATGGATTCCCTTATTATTGTCGCCAAAAGTGGAGTTGATGTCAAATTGCTTATTCCCTATATTTCTGACTCAAAAATGGTCAATGCCGCAGCACGTTCGTACTATACCGAGATTATACAGCACGGCGTAAGGATATTTCAGTACCAAAAGGGGTTTGTGCATGCCAAGACCATAGTAATTGATGATGATCTGGCGGTGGTTGGAACCGCTAACATGGACTACCGCAGTTTCGACCTGAATTTCGAGGTCAATGCAATGATTTACAGCAAAAAAATTAACGGGCAATTGCAAGAAGCGTTTAATGACGATCTAAAACATTCGTCCGAGATAAACCGGAATGAATGGTTGGCCAGGCCGAACTACATTCACCTCTGGGAAAAAGGGGTTCGGTTATTATCGCCATTCCTGTAGTTAACAATTGATACAGCACCTGTGGTTGATTTAAGGAGACTGGTCGGTTTACTTTAAAGGTTCTTCGATTATTCAATTGATTTGATTTGACCTAAATTTGAGGTTTATGGAAAAGGAAATTGTATTGGGAATTGATTTAGGAGGCACCTATACCAAATTGGGCCTAATAACCAAAAGCGGAGTCATCCTTAAGTCCCTGACATTCGATACAAATGCAAATTTACCTTTTGAGGACTTCCTGAAAAGACTGGAAATCCAGGTCGATTTGTTAAAATCCGATTTAGGCCCCAATCATATGATTGTTGGCATTGGTATCGGGGCGCCTAATGCCAACCCGTACTCAGGTAATATGGAAAACCCACCGAATTTTCGCT
>BQJT01000144.1 GCA_021604845.1 Cyclobacteriaceae bacterium | reverse complement strand
CAAAGAGCACATCACCATACGCTTTGGTCAAGGATACCTGGATACCGGCCGGAGTTTCTTAACAAATTAATGGTCAAAGACCGCGCAATCTTTGAATATTGGAGCCACGCCGCAGCTTTCCTGCCTATAAGGGATTATCAGTATTATCGGCCAGTAATGCTCCACCATCAAAAAAAAGGTAAACACTGGTATCAGGTCGACCCGCAACTAAAAGAACGGGTGTTGCAAAGGATCAGGGAGGAAGGCCCCCTGTATGCCCGGGATTTTGAAACTCCAAAATCGAACTCATCAGAAATGTGGGGTTGGAAACCAGCTAAACAAGCACTGCATGAGCTGTTTATTACAGGAAGAGTTGCGGTGGCCTCACGGGATGGCTTCCAGAGGCTATATGACTTACCCGAACGCGTATACCCGGGTCTGCATTCTCAACATCAAGATCGAACTCAATATCACGCCAATGAACATGCTCACACTCCACACGCACACTCACACTCCCACTCAATCTCGGACTATATCTGGCATCTTTGTCAACAGGCGATACAGGCGCATGGTTTGGTAACTATTCCGGAGATTCGATACCAGCGTGATATCAGTGCCGGACAAATTGAATCTTTACTTAAAAAGCAGGAATCTGCCGGGAAGGTTATTTGCCTTAAAGTTGAGGGCTCAGAGCGCACATTTTGGAGTTCCCCTGAGCTTATTGAACAAACGCCGGTAAAAGTATACAACCAACTTCATTTCCTATCTCCGTTTGATAATGCGGTAATCCAACGTAAACGGGTGTCAGAATTATTTGATTTTGATTACCAAACGGAAATTTATTACCCGGCTAATAAACGAAAGTACGGATACTTCAGCTTACCGATCTTGTACGGCACTCATTTTATTGGTCGCATGGATCCTAAAGCCTTCCGGGATAAAAAAGTACTGGTCATCCGGAATTTGGTAATAGAGCCCTCAATAAAACTGGAAGACCGCTTAATTTACCAATTGAAATCCAAGCTGCAGGCATTTGCTGAATTTAATCAGTGTGACAAGTACGAGATCACAAAAACTACCCCTGGTGTTTTAAAATCCGCTCTTTCATAAAAAAATCTCAGTGTGAAACCTATATTTGGTAAAATTTTTTATGTCATTAATCGTTTTAAAACGAACCCCTTCAATCATGACTTTTAGTAGACCCACCATCCCAGTGATCCTGGTATTAATTGCACTGGGAGCCTGTAGCAAAAAATCCAGTTCAACATTATCACCGACCGCGATTGATTCGTTAAAATCCGTATTTCAAAATATAAACAACCAGGTAGATACCACCTGGGCCGCAATGATGCAGGATGATAATGAAAAGATGGATAATCTTCATCGCATTTTACAGGAAGTAGAATATAGCGGCAATTACAATCACTTAAAGCTTGATTCGCTGAAAGGCAGGATTGATCAGTTAAAAAATGCACGGTATGATCAACAAACCATGTCGAATTCCGAAAAAATCAACCAATATGATTCATTAACCAACCAGGTTTTGGGAGAGATTACCATATTCACTACCCGACTTGACCAGTTTGAACAGTATCCAATTATGGGTCGACTTCTTCAGGAGGTATTTGAAGCCGATGAACGGGTGCTGAGGCATAGAATCGCTTACGATCGTAGTGCCAAGCAGTATAATTCTTTTATCCAGTCACACCAGGACGCTCTTCCACAAATTGCCAAACAAGCAGCGCTGTCACCAAAACCGCTGTTTGAACTTCAAAACTAGCAATGGATGATTGACTACTTGGTACTAGACTGTGTGTAGTGGATAGTACATTCTCCAGAGTAGACTGCTAAAGCGCTTCCAGTTCGGATTGCACAAATAGTATCAATTCCCTGATATAATCCCTGCTAAAATCGAACTTGATACCTGCAGCTTTATAGATTTCCGGAATCGAACGTTTATAACCTAACTTTAAAGCATTTAAATAAGCAGCCAGACCTTCATCCGGGTCCTGCTTAAAATTCTTCCACACCGCTATAGCTCCAAGCTGAGCCATTCCGTATTCAATGTAGTAGAATGGCACTTCATATAAGTGCAACTGCTTCTGCCACAAATAGTCCCTGGCATTTTGCAATCCACTCCAGTCAGTAACGTTGTCTGAGAACTGATCAAAGACAGCATTCCATTGGTTAACCCGGTCCTGTATAGAATGCTCAGGATTTTCATAAATCCAGTGCTGAAATTTATCAATAGTAGCAACCCAGGGCAGGGTTTCCAGAATTTGTTCCAGGTGCTCTTTTTTCGCTCTTTTTAAATCTTCAGGGTTATCAAAATAAACATCCCAATGGTCCATGGAAATCAGTTCCATAGACATGGAAGCCAGTTCGGCCACCTCGGAGGGTGTACTTTTAAAACTTCCCAATTCAAGGTCCCTGGTAACAAAAGAATGTATGGCATGCCCCCCCTCATGCAAAATGGTAATCATATCGCGCAGGGTGCTGGTAGCATTCATAAAAATGAAAGGTACCCCTATCTCTGCCAGCGGGTAATTATAACCCCCTGGTGCTTTGCCTTTGCGGGATTCCAAATCCAAATGACCCATATTCTTCATGATGGTCAGGCATTCACCCAGGAATGGATCCAGCCGTTGGAAACATTCAATGGTTTTTTGGCTAAGGTCCTGACTTCCATCGAAAGGCTTTAACGGATCGAGTCCGGTAGTATCTACTGATTTATCCCAAGGCCTTAATTGAGAAACCCCAAGTTTTTCTTTACGATCGGCGGACATGATGTTTAACAGTGGAACCACTTCATCAGCCACTGAATGGTGGAAATCAAAGCAATCCTGCGGGGTGTAGTCAAACCTGCCCATTGCTGCAAACATGTAGTCCCTGAAATTGTCGAAATCTGCGTTAAGCGCTACCCGATGCCTTAGTCCGATCAACTGGTTAAATAATTCATCCAGTTGCTCTCTGTCCTGAAGCCGCCGTTCCAAAATTTTATAGTAGGTGGTTTCTCTTTTTACCCTGTCTGGAAGTTGCAACCGTACAGCAGCTTGTTGCAAGGTGTATTCCTGTCCTTCCAATGTTACCGTCATGGCTCCGGTAATGGCACCAAACTCCTTCGATAAGGTTTGAATTTCTGTAAAAAGTGGAATATTCTGCTCGCGAAAAATTTCCAGTTCAGTTCTTAAACTTCGATGGAGAATTTCATAGCCCTCCTGATTGAAGTCCTCCCAAAATGGAATATCGAGTGCCATTTTATTTAACTCATTGTTAAACGGAGCAATTTTTGGCTGTATTTCTGACACAAAAAACTGGTAGTTTTTCTGATGTTCTTGATTAGAGGTATCGCAGGTCATGTTAATATACCTCCAGGCCAAATCTTCAGATATTACCGCTTCAAGTTCACTCCTATCCCTGAGCCAAAGACCAAAATTTTCTACTGACCCGATTTTTCGATTTAGCAGATCCTGGAAGAATGGTTCCAGAGTTTCCCAATCTTTGACCATAAAATCTTCGGGCAGGAATTTTCTTGGGTCACGGTGTAACGTTTTAGGGGCATTATTCATCAAGCAGCAGATTTCAGACTTAGAAAAGTTCCAAATTTAGTCCAAAATAAGATTGGGATTAAAAGTTTTGCTGAAGTTATTTTACCACACCCGGTAAAGTATTAACCGTTAAGGCTCCAGTCATAATCCAGGAATTCCACCTTGGCCTTCTGGGATATCCTTTGGTTAGAGTATTGATTCAGGAAGTCAATAAGGTTCCCTTGGTTGGTAAAGTCCTTTTCATACCATTTGAACAGTTTTGAGATCTTAATATGATCGCTGTTCAGCTGGTTCTTTCCACTTTCATTGATAAAGTAGCGGCTTTGTTGGTCTAACTGCTCATTCAACGTCTTGGGCAAATAAGCCTGGTTCAGCAATTTAGGGCAAGAAATTGCAGCGCACACCAGGGCGAAATGAATCCGTGGCTCGTTGAATATTGGCCGGACAATGTCGTGCTCTATTTGATTGAGGCTGTAATTTTCATCCCCTAGTTTTATAAATTTCTTTCCCCATGGCCGATCAATATCTCTAATACTTTTTACTGGGTAATTATCAAGGATCAGCTTGACCGTGAATGCATTGTAAGCGTTGATCCAGTAGCTTAGTTTTTGCGATCTACTCCATGAATCTTCTACCGGGTTTTGTTCTAATTCCTTAAGATAGGCCTCCAATCTCGATTTATTCAGTCCCGCATAATCAACCTTACCGTTATCAGAAACATGTTCCTTTAAAAGTTCATCCCAAATTTGATGGGTGTGGATATCCGTGATTAATTTTTCCGGTTTAACCAATTCACTGGTGGGATATTGATCGCCCGTTAGGTATTCCAGGGGAGCCTCAGACCGAATTACTGCTGGCAACTTAGATATTTCAACCCGCTGCAGTTGGGGCTGCTGCTCTTGCTGTGGTTGAAATTGAGATTCCGTAGTGGCAGACTTCTCAGTAAAAGACCAAAACACTGTTATACTCAGAAAAGCAATAGAAATTGGTTTCATATGGCTTCATTATGGTCTAGAAACGCACCGGTAGCGGGATTAGTTCAACCAGTACTATTAGCTTTGGTCCCTACCCTTAAAATCATCCATACTACTATAAACCCCTAGTTGCTGGGCAGTAAAATCAAATAACCTGGTTGGAAGAATGCCTCTTAAAAACGGCAGCATGTTGATGATCTTAGGTGACCTGACCCAAATTTTATCCTGCACAATAGCTTGGATAATTTCCTCTACTATCTCCTCCGGATCCAACAAGGGGGTAAGTAAGGGAGCTTTTATTCCTTTAAACATACCGGTGTCTATATAGCTCGGAGTGACCGTAGTAACCCGGAGCCTTCGATTTAATTGTTCCAGTTCCAGCCGCAGCGACTCGGACCAACCCACCATCGCCCATTTGCTGGCAGCATAAACCGACATCCTGGGATTAGGAATTAAACCGGCTGCAGAAGCAATGTTTACGATATGCCCCGAACCGGACCGTATCATAGGCATGAGAAAACATCGCGTTACCTGCATCACCCCCCTGATATTAACATTAATGGTATCATCAATTTCCTTTGTGGAGTGGTCTACAAAATTCTTCCCGATAACAATACCTGCATTGTTGACCAGGATGTCAATCTTGCCAACTGACTCGAGTACATCACCTGCCATTTCTTGAACATGAGTGGTATTGGCTACATCAACCAGGTACGGAAATACCTCATATCCTTGGTTCGACCACTCTTCCGTCAGATTATTCAATTGCAACTCATCGATGTCCCATACCACTAGTTTTGAGCACTTTAACTCCAACAACCGCTGACCCATCAAACGGCCAATGCCACTGGCGCCGCCAGTAATAAGTGCGGTATTTCTTCGAATTCTGGTCATAATAATAAAGGTAATGAACTTTAAGGATTATGGTAGTTGATGGGGATCAGAACCGTTGCAACATTTTTTTTAAATTGTCGTTTGCATGTTACACAGGTAAGCCAATCAACATGGTAAAAAGTAGGTTCTTACAAATTTTTGTACTTTTGTAATTAAATGCGCAAGGCTTTTAACATACTTATGTCGTTTACCTTAATCCTCGCTACTACAGGGTTAAGTATTAGTAAACACTATTGTGATAGCATGCTGGTTGGAACCTCCATAGGGTCTAATGCTGAAAGTTGTGCTATGGATATGGGTGGGGACCTGGAATGTTGCGATGAAAAAACCGAGACCCTGATCCTTGATGATGATTTTCAAATAAGCAACCTCCATATCGATCTGGCTCCTGAGTACAACCTGCTAATTGCCTATCTTTCAAACGAGCTGATCTACGACGTATCAGCTGAAAATTCCAAATCATTAACTCCTCTTAACACCGGACCACCGGTGACTGCTGAACCGATATTCCAGAAGGTTCAGTCATTCCTCCTTTAGTTGGATTGCAAGAATTGAAAAACGCCTGTTTCAAAATGAGACGGGCTTTTCCGGTTTGTTCTATAAATCAGTTTTGCAATCATGTTAAATCGTATAATCAGGTTCTTCTTAGAAAAAAAACTAGTCACAGCGCTGTTTGCTGGCGTCCTAATAGTTTGGGGCATAGCAAGTGCTCCGTTTAACTGGAGCTTGGGTGGCTTTCCCAGCAACCCTGTAGCAGTAGACGCCATCCCGGATATTGGAGAGAATCAACAGATTGTTTTTACCGAGTGGATGGGCCGGTCGCCTCAGGATATTGAAGACCAGGTGACTTATCCCTTGACCACCGCCTTACTGGGCATTCCGGGAGTAAAGACCATCCGCAGCAGTACAATATTCGGGTTATCCAGTATCTACCTTATTTTCGACGAAAGCATTGAATTCTACTGGAGCCGGTCCCGAATCCTGGAGAAGCTGAATTCGCTTCCTGCCGGAACGCTGCCAGATGGTGTACAACCGGCACTTGGCCCGGATGCCACTGCGTTGGGTCAGATATTCTGGTACACACTTGAGGGAAGGGACCAAAATGGCCATCCCGCTGGTGGTTGGGACCCCCATGAACTCCGGTCAATACAGGATTTTTACATTAAATATGGATTGTCATCTGCCGAAGGTGTTTCGGAAGTAGCTTCCATTGGTGGGCATGTTAAAGAGTACCAGGTAGAAATAGATCCGGTGGCTATTAAGAGTTACCGGGTTAGTGTGGCTGATATTATGCAGGCTGTCAAAAAGAGCAATCTTGATATTGGGGCCCATACTATAGAATACAATAAAGCAGAATATCTGGTACGTGGACTGGGCTATATCAAGAATATCAACGATTTGGAGGAGGCAGTGGTAGTAGCCAGGAATAATATCCCGGTGCGCATTAAGGATGTATGCCGGGTCCAACTTGGTCCTGCTACGCGTAGAGGGGGACTTGATAAAGCCGGCGCTGAGGCAGTGGGAGCGGTAGTGGTAGCCCGATATGGATCCAACCCAATGGAGGTTATTAATAATGTAAAGGATAAGATAGCTGAACTTGCTCCGGGTCTTCCCAGCAAAACTTTGGAAGATGGCACAATTTCAAAAGTAACTATAGTGCCCTTTTATGACCGTACAGGACTAATTAAGGAAACCCTTGGCACTTTGGAAGAAGCGCTTTCCCTGGAAATTCTGATTAGCATCCTGGTGGTAGTTATTTTGGTTA
The DNA here is from genome assembly GCA_021604845.1 of Cyclobacteriaceae bacterium. Lineage (GTDB taxonomy): Bacteria > Bacteroidota > Bacteroidia > Cytophagales > Cyclobacteriaceae > SZUA-3. The sequence goes on along the minus strand of BQJT01000144.1, from coordinate 5,166 downwards.
TGAATCTGCCGGCTTCTATTATTATTTCCAGCCTGTTGCCCATAGGTGTTCTGACAACCTTTATTGCTATGAAGCATTTTGGGATTAGCGCTGATATTGTTGCACTCTCAGGAATAGCTATCGCCATTGGAGTAATGGTAGATGTTGGCGTGGTTTTTACTGAGAATATTATTCGCCAATTGGAGGATAAAAAGAGTCCAGCTGACCATCGGGTCTCTTTGGAGTTAATCCACAAGGCAACAATGGAAGTTGCCCCTGCAGTAATCACCGCGCTGGCCACTACCATTGTCAGTTTTCTGCCGGTATTTGCCCTTCAGGCCCAGGAAGGAAAATTGTTCACACCATTGGCTTTTACCAAAACGTTTGCACTTGTCTCGGCGCTGCTGATTGGGATTACTATCATTCCCGCTTTTGCTCATTGGGTTTTTTCAAGGTCCCTTGGGAAGGAGAAATCCAGAAAAATACAAAGCCTGGTACTTCTGCTGGCAGGTTTGTTCTCACTTTTTTTTGTACCCTGGGCTGGCCTGATCCTAATTATTTTGGCTGCGGGCCGGTATTTTGAAAACCGCATAGAGAAAAAGTGGCCTGGGAAATACAAGTTGTTGAATATTTCAATCATTCTGTTGACAGTACTTTACTTCCTGACCAATGCCTGGTTACCGCTTGGCGCTGAGCGATCTCTTTTGACAAACCTTCTATTTGTAGGGTTATTGATGACCGTGATCCTGGGTACATTAATGATGGTAGTACGTTATTACGGCGATATACTCAACTGGTGTCTTGTACATAAAAAAATGTTCCTGTCTATTCCATTGGCGTTTGTATTATTTGGTCTACTTAGCTGGCAAGGATTTAATACCCTTTTTGGTTTCATGGCCAGCACTGCGGAAGTTCTTAACTGGGAGATCCGCCAGACAACGGCCTGGGGGTTTATGAGTAGGACCTTTCCCGGAGTAGGTAAGGAATTCATGCCCACACTGGATGAAGGTTCATTTTTATTGATGCCTTCGACCATGCCTCATTCCGGGGTGGAAGAAAATGTCGAAACCATCCAGTTACTTGATCGTATGGTGACGGCAATTCCCGAAGTGGAGGTTACCGTAGGTAAATGGGGCCGGGTGGCCTCTGCCCTGGATCCAGCGCCAATCTCCATGTTTGAAAATGTGGTCAACTACAAACCAGAATATATTTTGGATGTCAGCGGACACCGGATAAGATTTAAGGTCGATAAAAATAAAGATTATGTACTTACCAATGGAGCGGTTTTCAATAAGGATAGTTCGTCTTTAGAGAAATTCGATCCCGGTTTATTAATCCCTGACAAGCACGGTAGATTTTTCCGGCAATGGCGTGATCATATTAGAACACCTGATGATATCTGGAACGAAATTGTTAAGGTGACTAACATTCCGGGCCTTACCTCTGCTCCAAAACTGCAGCCAATAGCTACCCGGCTGATTATGCTATCCACCGGCATGCGTGCTCCTATGGGCATGAAGATTTTCGGCCCCGACCTTGCTTCAATAGAGAGGATGGGTTATCGGATGGAAGAACTGCTGATGCAAGTACCGGGAGTAAAACCCGGATCTGTATTTGCAGACCGGGTGGTAGGAAAGCCCTACCTGGGTATTAAGATCAACCGTAAAGCCATTGCCAGATACGGCCTCAGTATTGAGGATATGCAGACGTATATTGGGGCAGCTGTTGGTGGCAATGCCCAAACTACCACAGTGGAGGGAAGGGAGCGATATCCGGTTCGGGTCCGCTACGCCAGGGAGTTCAGGGATAATCCGGATGATCTTACCCGGATCCTTATACCCACGCCATCCGGGGTCCAGGTGCCGTTGGGGGAACTGGCTGATCTTCAGTATGAAAGAGGTCCCCAGAATATAAAAAGCGAGAACACCTTCCTGGTTAGTTATGTAATCTTTGATAAACAGGAGGATTTTGCAGAAGGGGATGTTGTCAACAACGCGCTGACCTTCCTTAATGCAAAAATCGAGGATGGATCCTTGCAAATTCCCAGCGGAATAAGCTACCAGTTTGCTGGAAACTATGAAAATCAGCTCAGAGCATCCAAACGGTTAATGGTTGTTATACCCATCAGCATGCTGGCTATTCTTTTAATCCTGTACTTCCAATTTGGCAGACTACTACCAACACTGATGGTGTTTTCCGGAATTTTTGCTGCTTTTGCCGGTGGTTTTATGATGATCTGGCTTTACGGGCAGGGATGGTTTTTGAATTTTGAACTGTTTGGAGAGAATTTCAGGGACTTGTTTCAGGTTGAAAAACTAAATCTAAGTGTTGCGGTTTGGGTTGGTTTTATAGCGCTCTTTGGTATCGCATCGGACGATGGCGTGTTGATGGGTACCCGGTTAAAGCAAACCTTTGATTCGGAAAAACCCACCACTGTGGAAGAGGTAAGAAAAGCCGTATTGTTAGCTGGGCAATTAAGAATTCGTCCTGCTATGATGACAACCGCTACTACCCTGATAGCATTGTTACCTATTCTTACCTCAACCGGAAAAGGTGCGGAAATAATGGTTCCTATGGCAATCCCTGCTTTCGGTGGTATGCTGGTCCAAAGCATATCAGTTTTTATAGTTCCGGTACTGTATGCCATGTGGCAGGAAGGCCGGGTCAGACGCCAATTAAATGAAATCTAACATTATGAGAAATCTATTCGTGGCATCGCTGTTCATTGTTAAACTGTCTTTGGCAGCCCAAACCAATGTCAATCCTTACCTGAAACTGGCAGCGGAGAATAATCCGGAACTCCAGGTCAGGTTCAACGATTTTATGGCCAGCCTGGAAATGATACCACAAGCCCGTGGGTTGGACGATCCGAAGATTGCATTCGGATATTTTATTCAACCTGTTGAAACTCGTGTTGGCGCTCAACGGGCCAATATTGGCCTCACCCAGACATTTCCCTGGTTTGGCACCTTGAAAGCCAGAGAGCAGGCGGCTTGCCAGGTTGTTGAAGCCAAACTGGCTGCTTTTCAGGATACAAAACTCAAGTTATTCCAGGAGGTGCGTGTGTCCTATAATGAGTTGTATTATTTAAAAAAAGCGGTTCAGCTAACCGAGGAAAATCTGCAATTGCTGCACTCTTTAAGGGAGTTGGCCAGGGTCAACTTCGAAAGCGGTAAAACGGGATTTGTAAGTGTACTTCGAGTGGAAATGGAAGAAAAAGAGTTGGAAGCCAAACTGGCCTTGCTCCGCGACAGTCAGGCTTCATCGATAGCCGCTTTTGAAAATCTTGTAAATAGTGCGATAAAGCCTGAAATACAGTTTCCAGACTCCCTGGAGCTGGTCTCGCTGGAATACATGGGGTTGGCTTTATCGGATAGCCTTTTAGCTAAAAATCTGCAGCTTCAGGAATTAAAATTTCAGGCAATGGCCAGCCAGGATCAGGTGGAAGTGGCGCGAATGATGTCCAGGCCCTCTTTCTCTGTTGGGCTAAATTATACTCTGATTGAGGAACGGCCGGACATTGAAATACCCGGCAATGGTAAAAATGCCATGCTATTTCCACAGGTTGGCATGAGCATACCGCTATTCCAAAAGAAATATCAGGCTATGCAAAACCAGGCTATTCTTGAAAAACAAAGGATTCAATACCAAATAGAAGACAAGTCCAATAAACTTCGTACACAGCTTGAATTCCTTGTCCGTGATCACTTGGATGGACAGCGCAGAATCGCACTTTATAGGAATCTTAGCTATCTGGCCGAACGATCACTGTCTTTGCTTCAGACGGAATTCACTACCGGAAAAGCGGATTTCGAGGAGGTATTACGAATGGAGCGCAAACTCCTTGCCTATCAACTGGAACTGGAGAAGGCCAGGGTAGATATCAACAATGCAGTTTATAAAATCAATTATTTAATAGGAAATGAAAAATTTGAATATTAAGAAAATCGCTATTGCAGCAGGTCTTTTGATCTCCGGAATAATAATTGGTGGTCTTTTTTTTAGTCCTGCATCATCGGTCCAGCACCAGGACCATCAACATGAAACTGTTGCTGAAGTGTGGACCTGTGCAATGCACACGCAAATTAGAAAGGACAAGCCCGGTAAATGTCCTATTTGTGGCATGGACCTGGTACCCGTGGGTAGCGCACAATCCCAGACCCTGGACATCAACCAGATACAAATGACGGAAGCTGCCATGAGACTGGCAGATGTACAAACTGTAATCGTCGGCAGTACCATGCCAGAAAAGCTGGTATATCTTCCAGGTCGTATCAAAGCAGATGAAAGAGGGGTAGCAAATGTAACCGCACATTTTAGCGGCCGGGTAGAGCACCTGTATACCGACTTCACGGGACAGTTTATCCACAGAGGTCAGCTGCTGGCTACTCTTTATTCTCCTGATCTGGTAACTGCCCAGAAAGAGTTATTTGAGGCCATGAAATTCAGATCTTCAAACCCCTCTTTTTACCAGGCAGCAGTGCAAAAATTAAAGTTATGGGAACTTACAAACCATCAGATACGGGCAATAGAGGAAAAAGGTGAACCTCAATATAATTTTAATGTTTTTGCACATCGATCCGGCACCATCATTAGCCGGAAAATTTCCGCTGGAGAACATGTAATGGATGGTCAGACACTATTTGAAATCGCCGATCTCAGCCGCCTTTGGGTTCTTTTTGACGCTTATGAAAGTGACCTCCCCTGGATTAAGGTAGGCGATTCGATTTCTTTCAAAGTCCAATCTCTGCCAGGCCGTTCCTTTAACAGCGTAGTTACATTTATTGATCCGGTAGTTAATAATCAAACCCGTACCGCTTCCGTTCGTACAGAACTAAATAATGACGATAAACGGCTAAAACCCGAAATGTTTGTTGAAGGGATTGTCAATGCTGGTTTAACTTCTTCTGAAAATACACTGGTCATTCCAAAGACCGCAGTACTCTGGACTGGCAAACGTGCGGTAGTTTATGTCAAACAACCGCAATTTGAGGAACCCACGTTTGAATTCAGAGAAATAGAGTTAGGTACAGATGCGGGTGAATTTTACGTGGTCCGCAGTGGATTGTCTGCCGGTGACGAAGTCGCTGCCCATGGAGTTTTTAAAATCGATGGGGCTGCCCAATTGCAAGGGAAAATCTCTATGATGTATCCTCAGGGAGGAAGGGTGACCGCAAGTCATCAACA
>BQJT01000143.1 GCA_021604845.1 Cyclobacteriaceae bacterium | reverse complement strand
CTTTATTCTTAGGTACCCATACCCGGCCATCATTACGCAATGATTCCGACATCAGGGTTAGTTTTGATTGATGATCCCCACTTACTGGTATACAGGTTGGGTGAATCTGGGTAAAACAAGGGTTAGCAAAAAATGCCCCTTTCTTATGTGCCCTCCAGGCTGCGGTAACATTTGACCCCATGGCATTGGTTGAAAGGTAAAATACATTCCCGTATCCTCCGGTAGCAAGCACTACTGCATCTCCGCTATGTGATTCAATCTTACCGGTCACCAGGTTTCTGGTAACAATGCCTCTGGCGTGACCGTCGATTACCACCAGGTCCAGCATTTCCGTTCTGGGATACATCTTAACTTTGCCGTTGGCAACCTGTCTGCTCATGGCACTATAGGCCCCTAGTAGTAATTGTTGGCCGGTTTGCCCCCTGGCATAAAACGTCCGGCTTACCTGGGCTCCACCGAAAGATCTGTTTGACAATAGCCCACCGTATTCCCGTGCAAAGGGTACTCCCTGCGCTACACATTGATCGATAATATTTTCACTGACTTCAGCCAGTCTGAAAACATTAGCCTCCCGGGAACGATAATCACCTCCTTTTATGGTGTCATAGAAAAGCCTGTAAACGCTGTCCCCATCGTTCTGATAATTTTTCGCGGCATTGATACCACCCTGTGCGGCAATACTATGAGCCCTTCTGGGGCTATCCTGAAAACAGAATGCTTTTACATTATAGCCCAACTCAGCCAGGGTTGCCGCGGCCGAGGCACCAGCCAACCCGGTACCCACAACGATTATATCAAACTTCCTTTTGTTGGCAGGGTTTACCAGCTTAATATCAAATATATGTTTGGACCATTTTTCTTCCAGCGGGCCGCCGGGTATCTTTGCATCGAATTTCATGGACATCTAGAAATTAAGCTAAACTTTGAATAAACATCACCAGTGGTATTAACGCGAAAAGTGCCGGTACAATGATTGCAAACCAAAGTCCAACGGCTTCAATAAGCGGCGTATATTTTTTGTGTGAAAGTCCCAATGTTTGGAATGCGCTTTTGAAGCCATGGCTCAAATGAAAGGCCAGCCCGAACATGGCTACCACGTAAATCGCTACATACCACCACTGTGTAAAGGCCTCCGCCACGATACTGTAAAGGTCCTTGAACTCGCCTACGCCATCATAATTAACCATTGGTATTTCACCGAATTTCATTTCATACCAGAATGACTTCAGGTGGATTACCAGGAAGATCAAAACAATAGTCCCCAATATTCCCATGTTCCGGGAGGGCCATAAGCTGTTGGCCGAGGCATCATTAACCGCATAGGGCACCGGTCTGGTCTGCCGGTTATGGCGGCTAAGCAGTATTGAATAAAATACGTGGACAATGATGCTGACATAGGTTAACAGGCTCAAAACCTGAATAGCAGGTGTGGTTGACATGAACCGGGCATATTCATTGAAGGCCTGGCCACCGTCGTCAACAAACAGCAATAAGTTGCCGAGCACATGACCTACTAGAAATAATACCAGGAACAAACCGGTAAGAGCCATTACCAGTTTTCTACCCAGGCTGCTTTTTAAAGCGTCGGTTAACCAACTCATAAGTATTTGCAGATAAAATTGAAGGTGATCAAAGTTAAGGATGGGAAGCTAAATAGCAAAAGAAGCTAGAAGAATTAGCGGAGGTAGTAAACGAATGGAATACCAGACTTCGTCTGGTGGACAATGAACAATGAATAATGAACAATGAACAATGAACAATGAACAATGAATAATGAACAATGAACAATTATCAATTAGCAATGAACAATGAACAGTGATGAGCGATGAGCAGCACGTAATGGATTAGGGTGCCAGGCGCAATGCTTAACAATAGCAGGGGTTAATCTTGGTCAATCGCCTGGTTCAACCCCTCAGCCGGCAAGCACCGGGTTCAACGTACTACGCGTCACGCGCAATGTGTCCGCTTAAGCTCAACATGCCAAGCGCAAACATTAGCTAATTCGCTGATGCGTGTTCGATGTTGGAAATATAATCTTGATACCTAAACTGTAAACTGTCAAAACCATGAATAACAGACACTTGGTACTGGTGGTAGCCTTTATTTTATTACTGGCAAAAGTCAACGCAACGCATATCTGGGGTGGCGAACTTACTTATAAAGTGGTATCGGCTGCCTCATTGACCTACGAGTTTACATTAACAGGTTACATCGATACTGGTTCGCCGGTGAGATTTGGTGATGGTATAATTAACTTTGGGGACGGAACCGAGGCGCAAATAGATTTGGTGGCTGATTCGTATGAAGATAATGAGTTCCTTGGGCCAAACAACCGATTCAATTTATACAGGATTAAAATAACCCACACATATGCTGCACCTGGCACTTACGAGATCACCTATACCGAGCCGAATCGTAACGATGAGATAATAAACATAAACCTTGGTAACTCGGTTCAAACACCGTTTTTAATAAAGTCATTGATAATAATCAACCCTGAATTTGGTTTAAACAGTTCGCCAATCTTCAATACCTTTCCCATTGATTTTGGGTTTGTGGGAAAAATATTTACTCATAATCCATGGGCTTGGGATCCGGATGGCGACAGCTTGGCTTACCGATTGGTTACTCCTAAAATGGACCCGGATCAGCCAGTCACTAATTACCTGACACCAAGCAATTCGGAGTTTTATGTTTCACCTTTGGAGTGGGACCTTTCGAATGAGTCAGGAAATGGTCCGGCACAATACAAAATAAATCCCTTTACAGGAGATTTGAGCTGGGATGCACCTGGGAACCTATTACGCCATTCAGTTGGTGATTTTTCAGAGTACAACCTGGCGCTCTTAGTAGAGGAATGGCGGCAGATCAATGGTTCCTGGAGAAGAATTGGCTATGTAACCCGGGATTTTTTGGTGATGGTAACTGCTGAAGAGATAGGCAGGCCGGATTTTGAACTTCCTGAAGACCGTATGATGACTGCATCGGAGTCCGTTCAGGAGACTATAACTTTCCAAGACCCCGATGGAGATCCCATAAAAGTGGAATTCTTTGGTGAAGTATTTGATTTACCCAACAGCCCAATGATGGTGAGTCCCCTACCAGCTGACTTTACCAATGGGCCGTTAGCGGTTAGCCTGCAGTGGGCTCCGTTGGCGTGGCATGTCAGACAACGACCCTATTATGTTCATGTAAAGATTACCGATCAACCAACTGACTCCAGGACTGATCCCGCGGTTACTTATAAAACATGGATCTTGTCCTTTGCAACCATACCGGATGTTGTTACCGGGCTGCCGGTGTCACCGGATCAGTCAAAATTTATAGTTTACCCTAACCCAACCTCTGGTAAACTGCGATGGCAAATACCAGCTAACAGTGAACCAGAATATTTAACAATATATAATTGCTTGGGACAACGAACGATTTCGGTAAATTTAACGTCTAATGGAGTAAAGGAAATAGATGTCAGCAGTTTGGTTAATGGTGTGTATTTACTACAATTAACCGACGGCAGCAGAAAATATCAGATCAGGTTTCTAAAAAATGATTAATAGATAACCGCCTCATTTTCAGTTCATCGTCTTTGATCAGATAAGGGATTCTAAAAATAGGCCAGAATTCTGTATTTTTAGTTCTCTTAAATTTGTGATTTATGGATAAACCCATACCAAAGAACTATTTTTAGTGACTCAAGATTACCATAAAAATCCTACTACAGATTTAATGAGGATAATATTCAAGCTGCTTTTATTAGTACCAGTACTTTTGATTTCTACCTGGAAAAGTCTGGAGGCGACGCATATTCGCGCCGCCGAAATAACCTCCAGGAGACTGTCCAACGTATCACTTCAATACGAGTTTACACTAACTGGTTACACTGACACCGGTTCTCCGGTACGGTTTGGAGATGGTATGATCAACTTTGGCGATGGGGAAGAGGTTCAAATCGACCTGGAAGCGAGCTCTTTCGTTGATGGTATTTTCCTGGGTAATAACAATGAGATTGAACAGTACATTATCAAGATCACGCATACCTACAATTCTCCGGGAGTCTATACCATTAGTTACCGGGAGCCAAACCGGAATGATGAGATTGTCAACATTAATAAAGGGAACTCTGTTCAGACACCATTTTATATTGAATCTCAGATCCTGATCGATCCATTTATCGGATTGAATAGCTCACCCATTTTGTTAGTTCCGCCCATTGACAGAGCTGGAGTAGGGGTTAAGTTTATACACAATCCGGGTGCGTTTGACCCTGATGGCGACAGTTTATCCTACTGTTTTGTGATTCCTTTACAGGACCAGGGTCAGGTAGTGCCTAACTACGAACCATTAAATGATCCTGACTTTTACATAGATCCATTAACATGGGACTTAGGGAACGAGGGAATGACCGGGCCGGCAACCCTGGTGCTGGATTCCCTAACCGGAGATTTGATATGGGATGCACCTGGCAACTTACTTCAAAATTCACAGGGAGAATTTTCAGAATACAATGTAGCTTTTTACATCAAAGAGTGGCGAAAAATAAATGGTGCATATAGGCAAATCGGATTTGTTACCAGGGATATGCAGATCATTGTGGAAGGCACAGATAATGAACGCCCGGAAGTAATAATCCCGGCTGATACCTGTGTCGAGGCTGGTACTACTTTAGCCGCATTAATCCAGGGCAATGACCCGGACAACGATTATGTACTATTGGAAAGTTTTGGTGGTGTTTACCAGGATGTGCCCCTGGAATTTGCCACATACAGTGCACCTCCTGGAGTGTTTCCTCCAATTTTTCAACCACAACCCGGATTGCTGGAGTTCGAATGGGAAACCAATTGTGATCACGTCAGGGAACGGCCGTATCAAATCCAATTTAAAGTAACAGACAGTTCCACAGTGGATGATTTCCACCTAACGCTGGTGGATATAAAGACCTGGAATGTAACAGTAGTAGCGCCGGCACCTGTATTGACGGGCATTGATGTGGCCTCAAGTACTTCAGTAAACCTTACCTGGGAGAATTATCAGAATACCTGTGCAAACAACCCCGACGTAGAAATAGAAATTTGGCGTAGAATTGGAAGCTTTGATTTTACCCCGGAAGGTTGTATGCTGGGAATCCCGGAAGGGTCGGGTTACGAACTGGTGGGTACCGTGGCTGGAAACGAAACTTCATTTTTTGACGATAATGAAGGGAACGGTTTAAATCCCGGATCCACTTATTGCTATCGACTAGTGGCGGTGTTTCCGGAACCCTCCGGCGGAATTAGCTACGCCTCTAATGAAATTTGTGAAACCATAATATTGACCGGATCAGTATTGACCAATGTCGATATTACTGAAACCAGTGAGACCGCTGGAGAGATTTTTGTTCGTTGGATACAGCCAATCAATGTGGATCCAGGAGTATTTCCACCCCCGTATTCTTATCAACTGTCCAGATCACTGGGATTTTCAGGAAGTGCTGGAAGACAGGTATTGGCTACAGGGCTGACAGATACTACCTTTATAGATACTGGCCTGAATACCATGAACCAGGTTTATAACTATCGGGTAACCTTGTTCGACAACAACGGCACCATGGTCGATAGCTCCGCTAGCGCCTCTTCGGTACGGCTGGATGCAGAATCACTAAACCAGTCCATTCAACTGAGGTGGGAGGCACTGGTCCCCTGGTCGATCAATACCCAGGGATTTCCTATCCACAATGTCTATCGAAATAACGTACTGGATAATTTCCCGGATTCCCTGGTATTAATTGCCCAGGTTAACGTAACCGGTTCCGGATTGATGTATCTGGACGATGGAAGTGACACAGGGGATCCTTTATCGCAGGATCTGGAATACTGTTATTATGTAGAAACATTCGGCAGCTATGATAACCCGCTGATCGAAGAGCCATTAATCAACAAGAGTCAGATTATATGTGCACAACCAGGTGACGAGATACCGCCTTGTACCCCGATTCTTTCACTGGAAGTCCGCGATTGTGAACAATTCCTGGCGGACAAACCCTGTGATTTCAGTGACTTTAGTAATACCATCAGTTGGCGCCGGGATCCGGACGCTTCCTGCGACGATGATATTCGAAGTTTCAATATCTATTTCTCAGCAGATGGACCAGAGGGTTCGTTTGAAATAGTGGCTAACGTAATCGATACATTTTTTATCCATCAGGACTTGCCGTCATTTGCCGGTTGCTACCAGGTATCGGCAGTAGACAGGTCAGGAAATGAGAGCGGACTTTCAGAGGTACTCTGTATTGATAATTGTCCCAATTACTACCTGCCAAATGTATTTACACCGGACAATGGTGATAACTTTAATGACCAGTTTCAGGCGTATTTCAATTTCGCCGGACCATCTACTCCCGACTATACCAAATGCCCCAGGTTCGTAGAAGCTATTAATATTCAGATAGTTAACAGATGGGGTAAGGAAGTGTACAGCTTCAGTTCGAACGATGGTGAAAACGAAGGGAATGTGATATTCCGCTGGGATGGAAATGACAAAAACGGTAATCCATCTCCAGGAGGGATTTACTATTACGTGGCAGACGTAACCTATAACGTACTGGACCCCGCACAGAGAACCACCCAGGTAAAAGGTTGGGTGCATCTATTGAGACAACAGACCGAATAAGGTCATGCCGTATATTGTGTTTTTTGATGGTGTCTGCAACTTATGTAACGGATCAGTGGATTTTATTATGAAAAGGGACACCAGTGGTGTTTTTCGTTTTGCCTCCCTGCAATCTGACATATCCAGGGAAATATTGGAAAAGCATCAGGTTGATACCGCAGATATGCATACCATAGTGCTTTTGAAAAATGAAAGGGTGTATTACCGAAGTAATGCAGTACTTGAGATTCTGTATGACCTACAATTTCCCTGGCCTTTATTCTATATTTTTAAGCTGATTCCACGAATTATACGGGACCAGATTTATCGGGTTATATCAAAAAACCGATACGGGTGGTTTGGTAAAAGGGATACCTGCAGGGTACCAACGGCCAAAGAGAGGCAGTGGTTTCTGGAAGATATTGGCGCCGGGGTAAATCCCAAATCCCAAAAAGCAAGCTCCGAATAAGTTTCAAGTACTAAACTCCGGAGCAAGAGCAAGAGCATACAGCAACAGCATACAGCAAGAGCATACAGCATTGGGTTTGGGGGCAAAATGTTTGGCGTATGGAGGAAACCCGCGTTTCGGTTCAGAGCCGATTGCGAGTAATGTTGGTCAAATAGTATATCCATCGCCTAAACTAAAAACTAAAAACTCAAAACTAAAAATTCAAATACCATCGGTTTGGCTATTAACGGCAATTCATTTAGTTTCACCTCAAATCAAACGCGGCACTATGACAGCTTATATTTTTCCCGGGCAGGGTTCCCAGTTTCCCGGAATGGGGCAGGATTTAGCCACTAACCAGCAAGCGAACGAACTATACCAAAAGGCTGATCAGTTGTTGGGTTTCCCTCTTACCGGTATTATGTTTACCGGGTCCAAGGAGGAACTGACCAGAACTGATGTTACCCAACCCGCTATTTTTCTTCATTCAGTAGTGCTTGCCCTGATAAATCCTGACTTTCAACCAGATGTAGTGGCCGGACATAGCCTGGGTGAGTTTTCTGCTTTGGTTGCCAGCGGAAGTTTGAGCTTTGAAAACGGCCTCAAGTTAGTGGCAAAGCGAGCCGATGCAATGCAGAAGGCCTGTGAATCCCAACCGGGTACAATGGCCGCAGTTTTAGGGCTTGATGATGCGGTGGTTGAAGAAATCTGTGCTTCCATAGATGATGTGGTAGTGCCTGCCAACTATAACTGCCCCGGACAATTGGTAATATCTGGCAGTAGAACAGGGGTCGAGCTAGCCTGCAAAAAGTTAACCGAGGCTGGTGCCAGGCGCGCGCTGATCCTTCCAGTGGGAGGCGCCTTTCATTCGCCATTAATGGAACCTGCCAGAGAAGAGTTGGCAAGAGCCATAGAAAACACCGAATTTATCGCTCCTTCGTGCCCAATTGTTCAGAACGTTGACGGGCAACCTCATGTGGATATTAATGAAATTAAGGAAAATCTGATTGCTCAGTTGACGGCCCCGGTCAGGTGGACTCAAAGTGTGCAGCAAATAGCTGCGATGGGTGCTGATAGTTTTATAGAAACCGGTCCCGGAAAGGTATTACAGGGGTTGGTGAAGAAAATCAATTCGGAAGCGGTGGTTAGTAGTTATGGGTTATGATGGCAACCTGGAACTAAATTGGTTTTACCGAAAGCCGATCCGGACATTGATCCAATAATTGCTGGTTAGTCAGCTGTAAAACGGGGTGTATGAAATCAGGGGCTAATTCAACCAATGGCTTTAGCACAAATTTTCTTTCTTTAATTCTGGGATGCGGCAGGGTTAGGTCCGGGTGATCGATCACCTGCTGATGATAATAGATGATGTCAATATCGATGATGCGACTCTGATACCCCGACTGACGGGTTCGGCCCATTTTGGATTCTACCAGAAGTATTTGTTTCAGAATATCCAGAGGACTTGAGTCTGTATCCAATAATAGCAGCTGGTTGAGAAAAGCTGGTACGTTATTCATACCCCAGGGTTCAGAAATATAAACGGAAGAACTCCTTACCAGAGGCCCTACATTGGATATTAAAAGTACCCGGGCCATCTTCAGGTTTTCTTCCCTGTTACCCAGATTTGTTCCCAATAGTAGATATAGCCCTGCCATCCAATAAAAAGGCCAAAAATATAAATTCTCTTTAACTTCTTACGGCAATCTAGTAACATTGAATGTATTAAAACGGGCATCTGAATGTTTTTAAAGAACGTACTGGCTACTCTGGTAGCTTTGATCATATTTACGGTGGCAATATTTGCTTTTTTCCTGATTGGAATTGGGATTATTTCCGCCACTGGGGAGCAGCCGGTGGATATCGCAGATAATAGCATTCTCCACCTTAAGCTGGATCGACCCATCCTGGAACGAAGTATCGACAACCCGCTCAGTGACCTGGTAATGTTTGGAGGAAGAAATGCCGGGGTTGGACTAAAGGAATTAAAAGAAGCCATTCGCAGAGCAGCAGAAGATGATCGTATACAGGGTATTTTGATGGAGCCGAATTTCCTGTATGCCGGATTGGGAAAACTTTATGAATTACGTAAGGAGCTTGAAAAGTTTAAAGAAACGGGGAAATTTATCATTTCCTATAGCGAGTACTATTCCGAATCAGAGTACTACTTAGCATCAGTGGCCGATGAGGTATATCTTCCCGAAGAGGGAATCCTGGAATTCAATGGTTTTAGAGCGGAATATAACTTTATCAAAGGAACCATCGAAAAGCTTGGTATTGAAGCGGAAGTATTTAAGGCTGGCGATTACAAAAGTGCAGTTGAGCCGTTTACCAGAACCGAAATGAGCAATGAATCGAGGGAACAAACCAGTCTCCTGCTGAATTCCTTCTACTCCACCTACCTGGCAGATATATCCCGTACCAGGGATGTCAGTGAAAATCAACTAAATAATGTGGCTGACAGCATGTTGGCCACCAACGCAAAAGATGCGCTTAAATACCAATTGATTACCGATACCAAGTATTTCGACCAGGTAATTGAAGAGCTGAAATTTCGTACAGACCTTGATTCGACCGATAAGCTTAAACCTATACCAATAACTCCATACCTGACATCTACCTCGAGCATTCACGACGGGTCTGAGCGGATTGCGGTGGTGTTTGCCGATGGAGAAATAATCAACGGAAAGACTAATATGGAAAACATAGGATCCGAATCGCTTTCCAGGCAGTTGCGTAAGCTGAGGCAGGATGACCGCATCAAAGCGGTGGTCCTAAGAATTAATTCACCGGGTGGCAGTAGTTTGGCTTCAGATGTTATTTGGAGGGAAGTACTTAAAACCAGTGAGGTAAAACCAATAATAGCCTCAATGTCGGATGTGGCAGCTTCGGGTGGATACTATATTGCCATGGCTTGTGATTCCATTGTGGCCCAGCCGATGACTATTACCGGTTCCATCGGAGTGTATTCAATGCATTTTAGTGCTAAGGAGCTGCTGGAGGATAAGCTGGGTATTACTACTGATGTGGTGAAAACAGGATTGCTTTCCGATATATTTACCATCGCCAGGCCCTTCACTGAGTACGAAAAGAATATGTTCCAAAGTAGTGCCGAGAGCACCTATCAAACATTTTTAAAAAAGGCTTCCAGTGGTCGTGGTATGACTGTTGATCAAATAGATGCCATAGCCGGCGGCCGGATCTGGTCCGGAACGCAAGCCCGTGACAATGGGTTGATTGATGCGCTTGGTGGTTTGGACGAGGCAGTATCAATGGCTGCCGCTGCCGCGGGAATTGAACAGGGAGACTACCGTCTTCGGTACTATCCGCCTCAGAAGACCTTCATAGAACAAATAATAAGTGATTTAAGCGGCGGATATGAGGAGAGTCGAATGAAGTCCGAGCTAGGCGTTTTTTACCCCATGGTTCGTAAAATCCGGGAATTGCAAAATCACCAGGGATTGCAATCCAGGCTTCCTTTCGATATTACCATTCAATGAACAATGAACACTGAACAATGAACAATTGGCGATTTACAAATAACACGGATTAAAGTCAGAGCCTAAAAGAAGAATTAATGGTAATTATTCAATGCTAATTTTTCACTGTACATTGATAATTGTTATTATTTGACTCAATTTTGACCATATTGAAATAACAAAAGAATTCTTATGCAAGTAGCACTTCGCACGGACTGGTCACGTAAAGAAATAATAGAAATCTATAACCTTCCTGTTTTGGAGTTAATTCACCGGGCGGGTGAAGTACACAGAAGACATCATGATCCCCAAGAGGTGCAGGTTTGCACCTTGTTGTCAATAAAAACTGGCGGATGCCCTGAAGATTGTGCTTATTGTCCGCAAGCTGCACGATATCATACAGACGTTGAAGTAGAAAAGCTGCTACCTACGGATCAGGTATTGAAAGCTGCAGCTGAGGCCAAAGCGGCAGGTAGTACCAGGTTTTGCATGGGAGCTGCCTGGCGTGAGGTTCGGGATAATGGTGACTTCGACCGGGTGCTGGATATGGTTAAAGGTGTTTGCAATATGGGCATGGAAGTGTGCTGTACATTGGGCATGCTTACCGGAGAGCAGGCAGAAAAGCTAAAACATGCAGGGTTATACGCATATAACCATAACCTGGATACCAGTGAAGATCACTACCAGGAGATCATAACCACACGAACCTATGACGATCGGTTAAACACCCTGGAAAATGTCCGGGAAGCAAAAATTTCTGTTTGTTCAGGTGGTATTATTGGAATGGGTGAGACCATCCAGGACCGTATTGATATGCTATACACATTAAGCAACCTTCCTGAGCATCCTGAATCTGTACCCGTAAACGCGCTGGTACCGGTTCCTGGCACCCCACTGGAAGACCAGGAAAAAGTTTCAGTCTGGGATATGGTTCGGATGATTGCCACCGCCAGAATAATCATGCCCAGAGCCATGGTCCGGTTGTCAGCAGGCCGGGTGCGGATGAACACTGAAGAGCAGGCGTTGTGCTTTCTTGCCGGTGCCAATTCAATATTTGCCGGTGATAAGCTACTAACAACCCCAAATCCGGATTTTGCATCGGATCGGGAGTTGTTTCAAAAATTAGACCTGAAGCCGAGGCCCTCCTATAAGAGTGTTTAGTTTTTAGTTTTTAGTGTTTAGTTTTTAAGGTATGCGCTGCTTAGCTAAGGTCATTTCACGTTGTATTCAGTTTTAACGGATCAAAGGGATGATCTGGATGTTTTCACAATTGACGTAAGCAATCGGATCAGTTCTTCACAACTTTCCAGCTCGGAACTAAAATCAAAATCTATTAACTGGCTTCTATTCAATAAGAGAAGCCAATAGTATGATTCTCTCGATTCTTTTGAAGCTAATGACATCTTGTGAACAAAGTCACGCCTACTTTCAGCTGCAAGGGCTTCGCTAATGTTGGCCCCTATGGCGGTACTACATTTCAAGAGCTGTTTGGAAATTATATACTCTTGATTATTCCTTAATTGCTGATACAACTTAATAACAGACAGTGCAAACAGAATTGATTTTTCCTTTACAATGCTTTTATTTTCCATGAGACCAAAGAAACAACTAGCAGTCTCAAAAAGAACTAAAAACTAAAAACTAAAAATTTAAAACTACTAAAAGAGTTTAAATCCAACACTGACAATCCATTGGTTATTTTGTTGGTCGGTTTGATAACCGAATATTTCATCGCCGAAAGTGCTAAGATTGCCTTCGTATTTAAAATCCACTATCAGGTTCCAAATGTCCACTCCGACACCTGCCTGATAGCCCAAAGTTGCATCGTTATACCCGGATTTTATACTT
>BQJT01000142.1 GCA_021604845.1 Cyclobacteriaceae bacterium | reverse complement strand
TATATGGTGATTAGGGCGCCGGTGTCCACCTCTTCCCATTCCGAACAGAGCAGTTAAGCCCGGTAGCGCTGATGGTACTGCCTTCACCGGTGGGAGAGTAGGTCGTCGCCAGACTTTATTAAAGAGCGTTCAGCACAGCTGAACGCTCTTTTTTTGTTGGTCACTGTATCCAATCGGTCCATGGCCCTTAAGATAAGCCTTCACCCGCCGTTTACCGGGAATTTATTCCTGAAAGTAAAATGATTTAACCAGGTTCCAATTTGCCGCACCAGCTACTTTTAGATCACTGCCGCCTGGTCAAGCCAATCAAAAAGCTTCTCCACAAAGCGCTATCCCATCGGTAATAGAACCATTTCCAAGTTGCGACAACAACGGTTCTATGCTTTGTATTTTCAATAACTTCCAGTCATAAAATGTACCCACCATTCCCTGAACGGTAACAAATTCACCTACGTAATTTGCCAATTTGTTTTTATCGATCTCTGAATTGATCAAATAATAAACCGGATTGCCTTCTTCATTTTCCGTCCTGAACACTGCTGGAATTCCACCAGAGATGCATCTAATGGCACATGATCTGTGAGGCTTCCCATGGCCTGGTTTCATAACCCCGAAAAAGCACTTGGAATCTATGATTTCCCCCCGCATTGATGTTGTTGAAGTATAATCCGCGGGTTTTAAGTTCGCCACCCCTACCGGTGGACTATCCAATACGGTCAGGTTTTCAGATCGGGGAATTTCTAACAACACGCTCCCGTCGTAATATATTAAATGCCCGCTGGCATCTACCCACTTGTTTTCATGGGCTGCTATAATTTTTTGCCCTCCATTCTTTCCAAAACCTACGATAGGTATGGTTTGAATTATGGAAGGTTGCCCCAATGAAACTCCCCAGAACACTTGTATGGCTGGAAATGGTTCGGAAATCAGCCGTCCTGTAAGTTTGGTTTCCTGGTAATATTCATAATTACTTGGATTAAAACCTCTTTGATTGCGACTGAGTATATACGCCAGGGTAATCACTGCTGCAAAAATAAACACCAGCAAAATACGGATGAATTTGGCCACACCTTTTGGCGCTTTTTCCAGATACCCTATGTAGAATTCGCTTTGCATCACGATAGATTGATCTGACAAGGAGATACCAGGGTACCGGGCGGATTAGGTCTGGGGTCCACCCAAATCTGGTCCCCAATCAACTTTACTTTATAGGTTGCTATTTTTTCCTCGAAGGGTGGTGGTGAGGTTCCATTTTTCGGAATGTATTGATAGCCATGCCATGGACAGGTGATACACCCATCAACGATTTTGCCCTCGCTAAGCGGTCCATGTTGATGCTTGCATTCGTTATTTACTGCCGACAACATATTTTCATATTTAAAAATAGCAATGCTCTGATCTTCATATGTCAATAGTTTAGCTCGGTTTTCAGCTATCTGATCAATATTACCAGCTTGTACATAACCTTCTTTAAGTGCCTCCGAACCTAGTTTATGCTGTTTAAGGATTAATACACCACTGAGGACATGGACCGAGATTACTAATATCATCCCGCACCCCAAACTTGCCAGAAGCCACGGTGAATGTTCAATTTGAACTACTCCCAGCATCACATGAAGCACGATTACAGCGTATGCAAGATAGACCATCATGTGTAACCCTTTCCAAACTACCGGACCCAAATTATGCAGCCAGAAATCGTGACTGGAAGCCGCCATTAAAAATAGGATGATTAATGCGAGCAGACCTAAGGATTGAAATGGAAACCTCATGAGATTACCATAGTGGGTATTGGAAACTATAACCGAAACAATTGGGTTCAGGTCTCCAAAAGCATGAAACTGCAATATGCTGAATCCTCCGTGGATAAGCGCGATTAGAAACATAGTGACTCCCAAATGTCTGCGATTATATAATATCGGTAAAAATCTTTTGTCCAGTCGACTCAGCGGTCCAATAACCAAAATCAAATGAAGAAGCAACAAAGCCAATGTTCCGGTGGATCTGATGATTAGTGTTGGGGCGTTTATTTCAGGTTGAAAATAGGAACTTAGCCCAATGAACAGGCCAAGGTATAAAGCAATCCCCACCAAAAGTACACCATCATAAATCTTCTTGTGGCGATTCCAGGTGACTGCTTGGTATTTCAGGCCCATATCAAATCTTTGTAGTTAAAACCACTTTTTTACTAAAAGGGTTATAAAGAAAAACATACCCATTTCCATCATGACCTTCGGGCAGGGGGAATTCATACTTCCCAGCCGCGGATACGCGGCCGATCCAATAGCAATGTTCAGGATGGCTGTCCTCACTTTGGCCTATCAACACCAGGTAGCCTGGGGAATCGTGGATGCTGGTTTTGGATACTACAATTGCCAGAATCGAATCTTTAATTACTTTGGTCTCGGCCTGAATCTCAATACTATCAGGGACTTTAACGGTGTTTTCAGGGATAACGGACCAGGATAAGACAAATGCGATAGGCAACAATAGTGTCAGAGTAAACCAAATTCGAAGATGCCAATGTCTTTGTTTTGCAATCATCGCTTCTTTTTAATCCACTTGATTAACAATATAGGCCAGAAGGCAATTATACCTGGAGTAAGCAATATTTTGAAACCCACTCCGGTTGATTCTGCATTTGGGTCAAGTTTACCAAGTCCCTTGATAAGCAGTACCAAACAGAACACCATGCCGATGACCAGATATATACCTGCAATCAATACTATCACAGAAACACTTGAAGTCAGGTTCATCCTAAATTTTCAAAAATCACTAAAATTAAATTTACATTTTCCTAGCCTTGGGCCAACTTCTTATAAGTGAAAACATGTACCAGCATTCTGTACCCATCTTTAAAGGTCATGGTTTTGGTACCATTACGTCGATTAAACTGACCAATTCTATAAATGATGTTCCATTGCTGATGTATATCCTTAAATGCCCGAAAAAGGCTATAATCCGGATCATAAATATGTGCAGGTTCTGCTCCGACACCGTTTATCTCCAGAATTTTGAATTCATTTCCGTTACGAAGGCTGGCAAAATCCCTACACTTAATATCGTACCTGCCAAAGTAGATCCCTTGCAACTGATGACTTATACTATTAAATATATTAACCAGCTTTTGATCAATTAAATGATTGCCATTATAAAATGCAGCACCCCGGCAATGATTGCCAAAGGGAACTAGTTCGACGGTTTCCCCTTCAGCAGGTACGTAATCTAAATTTGCATGTGATTCCTGTAAGCTAGCCAGTTGAAGTTTTGCCCTGTCCATGGACTTAATTAATTCTAAAATTGATGAATAGCCATCACCCCTTACCGTTAGCAGTTTCTTAATGGTAACCGATGATATGACTCCCTGAGATTCATTTGGAAAGCGGTAGTATAAGATACTAATTTCCTCCGGTAAATCGACAAACTCCTGGATCAGGAAGTCAACATTTTGTTCCTGCAGGAAAGTTTCCAGTTCGCTTTCGTTGGCTATTTTCGTTACTAAAAATCCTCTTGACCCAATGTTGGGCTTAACAATTACCGGAAATTCAATGCCTGATTTGACCACTTTTTCACCTATTTCCGCAAAAGACGATCCAAGGGGGACAAATACTGTTTTTGGGATTAGATCCTTGGGCAATAAGTTAAGTATCCGAATTTTCGATTCTCCTGCCAATCCTCCAGTCTCTATTCCCGGGTTAGCCGCACTAAAAAAAAATAAGGATCTGGCTTTTAATGATAAGTAAAGCCAATATAAAAATGCAGGTCCATAAATTACCGCAAAAGGCCAGTACTCCCAGTGAGTTAGTCTAATTCCAAAGTTGCTGGATTTAAATTGATCCCATAATCTCATTGCAGGGAATGTCTACTGGAAACTTCTTGGCGTTGTCTTTGATAAGATCGTGGTAATGCAAAAATGTAACGGCCTCTTGCTTTTCAATACCAGTAATACTAAGCGTCTGTACCCGATTATTTCTGTTTATTACCAGCCCATTGTGTGTATCCATGGGTCCGCCATACTGATGAAAATTGATTAAGTCCTGAATCTCCGGATCCGGTTGGGTTTTCAACCAATGGGTAAACCAGGTTTTTCTACGTATTGTAGCTTCCTGATCATAAAGCGTCGCTGAATTCCAGAAATGCGCTGATTTGAAAGATAGGTTTTTAAGGTATTTCTTATGGCCATCCCAGCGGAAATCAAACAGCTGATTTTTCTCGATTGCTACTAAAGTGAATGGTTCTATTCCATTCAAATTGACCCGGTCATTGAAATTAACTATGTTCCCTAACTGAAAATAATCCAACAGGATCAATCCTCTGCTTCTGGCATAAGGTGGATTGTGGGAGTGGTGATCAAATGCACCATTTAATATGCATCCTACTTGTTGTTGGTTGGAAGCCGCAATCCAACTACCACCGGACACCGGATCAACCGGGAACACTACTAAAGACTCCCCGTATCGTTGTTGCGTTAACTTATCCGTCCACCGTCCGGGGCTTTCATCACGGCTGGTGGCTAGTAGAAACTGGTTATTTCCTTTGGGTATAAAGGTTACTGTGCACATGCATTTTGTTTAAATCTCATAGTACTGACTGCTACTCCAAAACCATTTGGAAGTACCATTTGCGGGGCAACTATAGACAGTCCTATCTTAATTATTGCCAAATGATGGATTACATGTTCCAGGTTATAAACCAATTCTCTTTCCAGTGAGGTAACCACTACCGCGGGGTTAGTTTGGTCCTGATCATAGCTGATCTCAAGATTTATCGGTCGATTCAGGTATTGATTGGGAAGTGAATTCATTATTTCGCTAAGCACCTTTAGGGCAAAAGCAGGCTCACTTTGTAAAAGCTGGTTCCGATCTCTTAAATCATAGTTCACAGACCCCCGTTCGTTTTGAACTAACAGGCACTGGTAAAACTCAAGTATGTGCCTGGTGTGTTCCCCAATACTTGAATTCGACAAAATATCTATTGGCTTCGTATAAACCTTTTTATCAATGATTTGTAGATAGTGACTGACATTTGAAAGTTTTTTGATGGTGGCTTCAAGAAGATCCATACTGATGAGATGTTTTCAGATACTGTTATTTTGAGGTTTTATGGTCCAATATAAACAATTATAAAAAATAGACCTTCCCTACCTGGTCCAAAGAATAAACGGTATTTGACAGTGCCGGGTTGTTCACCTGAACCGGACTGCTGAAACACCTTCCCTATTAATAAGTGACTCCTGCATATTTTACTCCAGCCAGGCGGTGCATATTGTAGTCAAATGTAGTAAGATCATTTGGGTTCAGCTTGTTAATATCATCATAACCCATTGATCGGGTAGCTACTTCCAACAACTCTTTGCAAGCATTGAAGAAATTAGCTAACTGTTTAGCAGACTTATCAATAATTAGCCGTGACCTTAGATGTTCTTTCTGGGTGGCGATCCCTACCGGGCAATTATTTGTATGGCAGGCCCGCATTCCTAAACACCCTATGGCCTGTAATGCGGCATTCGAAACCGCAATTGCATCAGCACCTAACGCAAGGGCTTTAATAAAATCGCTGGGAACTCTCAAACCGCCGGTTATTATCAGGGATATATGATCCGCCTGCAGTTTATTCAAGTGTTTTCTAGCACGGGCCAGGGCGGGAATTGTTGGCACGCAGATATGGTTCCGAAGAATAATCGGGGCTGCGCCGGTTCCTCCACCACGGCCATCAAGTATGATATAATCTGCTCCTGCATTTACCGCAAAATCAATATCCTCCTCGATGTGGCTGGCAGCGAGCTTAAAACCAACAGGTATCCCCCCGGAGATTGTTTTAACCTTGTCACCAAAAGCTTTAAAGTCAGCGGCGGATACGAGATCGCCATCAAATGTTGCCGGACTGATTGCGTTTTCCCCGGCTTTCAATCCACGAACCTGTGCAATCTCTTCAGTAACTTTATGACCAGGCAAGTGGCCACCTGTTCCAACTTTAGATCCCTGACCGCCCTTAAAATGAAATGCTTGCACCATGCTTAGTTTTTCCCAGGCAAATCCGAATCTTGCGGATGCCAGCTCGTAAAAATATCTGCTGTTGTTCTGCTGCTCTTCTGGCAGCATACCACCTTCTCCTGAGCAAATTCCTGTACCGGCCATTTCTGCTCCTTTAGACAAAGCAACTTTCGCTTCCCTGCTCAGAGCCCCAAATGACATATCAGATACGAAAATTGGTATCTTAAGTTTTAACGGCCGGTCAGCTTTCGGGCCAATTAATACCTCAGTCGATACAGCATCGTGATCCAAAAGTGGCTTTTTGGCCATCTGTGCGGGAAGAAATTGGATATGCTCCCATTTAGGCAAGGTATCACGATCCACCCCCATAGCACTGGTGGCACCGTGATGACCGTATTGGGTAAGCCCGTTTTGTGCCAGATGTTTAATATACAACGTATACGGCTCAGTAGACTCTGGTTTTGTGTCCATATATTGCCCGAGGTATTCGCTGCGGTTAAACCTGGAAGGGATTACTTTCTCAAATTCCCGTACTTCATCTTCATCTATATACACTTCACCTTCAAATATCACCTCCTGAAATTTATGAAGGGTTTCATCAGGGGCGTATTCACTGACCCCGGTATCTATTCTGTAATCCCAGTTATGAAGTCCGCATATAAGATTTTTCCCTTCGACAAACCCATCACTTAACAACGCACCTCGATGTAGACATCTTCCGTATAAAACGCTCACCTGTTGGTCGTATCGAATGACTACCAGGTCTGTATTAAGCACCATAGCATACGTGGGTTGTTTGTCCTGTAAATTATTTACCCGGGCCAGCGACAAGGGTTTTTTAAAATCTTCGATGGTAGTTGGATGGTTCATATGCTTGCTTTGTTTAGTTAACAATTTATCGGATGAACAAATAATAAAAACCATTGCAACTCCAAACGAAACCCTATAGAATCAGATACGGTTTACTAACTTAGAGCAATGAGTTTTTTGTATCCTCAGTTTTTATACGGGCTGGTTATGCTAAGTATACCAGTGATCGTACATTTATTTAACTTTCGTCGCACTCGAAAAGTTTACTTTTCCAATAGCCGTTTCCTGCAGCAGGTCAAGGATTCAAAGAGTGCAAGGCAGAAATTGAAACACCTGCTGATCATGTTGTCCCGGTTATTATTCATACTATTTCTGGTAATGGCCTTTGCACAACCCTTTATTCCAAGTAAGGAGCTGGAAGAGCAACAGGAGTTTGCGTACATATACTTGGACAATTCTCTGAGTATGAGTAACCAGGTGGCCAACGACTTGAGCGCTTTTGATCAGGCCATTCAAAAGGTAGAAAAAATTCTGGATCTTTATCCTACTGAAGCCCGATTTAAACTGCTTACCAACGACTTCTCCTCTCCTCTCAGAATATTCAGGTCCAAGGAAGAAATTCTTGACATGCTAACTGAGATAAAACCCACGGGTGTTCAAAGGAGTTTTGAAGACATTTGGCAAAGACTTAACTATCAGGCGTCTTCTGCCACTGCCGATTGGTACTTTATTTCTGATTTTCAAAAAGCTACTTTTAAAGGAATTGAGCATTTTTCAGGAGACTCCGTACAGAATTATGTTTTCGTCCCTCAAATATTCAATAATACCGCCAATGTGTTTATTGATTCAGTGTACCTGAAGAATCCGTTTCTTATAGCCAATGACCAGAACAGCATCGAGCTGCGTATGAGAAATACCGGTAGTGAACCGGTCACTGATCTGGTGGTTACCCTGGCAATAGATGATAAGCAGGTTGCCAATGCTGGCATTGATTTACCGGCCCATGGTGAAGCCACTACCGAGATAAACCTGAACTTTCCTTTGGAAGGAAACAATCCTGCAAAACTCAGTTTCGAAGAGTTTCCGGTTTCTTTTGATAACGACTTTTACTTTAACCTAAATCTATCGCAACAGGTATCGGTACTGGAAATCAAAAATGTCAATGAATCTACTGCTGTTTCAAAGGTTTACGGGAACAAAAAGTTATTTGATTTTCGAAGTTATCACATTAATAACCTGGACTATCCAAGTGTTGATCAGGCGGATCTGGTAATATTGAATGCTGTGGAATTAACCGCATCGCTAACTGATCGGCTGGTAGCTATGATTAATTCCGGCGGTAATTTACTGATAGTTCCAAGCACAAATCCTAATGTATCCGTATTACAGCGCTTGGCACCCTTTACAGCAGTTAAGATTCATCAGGATACTTCAATGGTAAACCTTGAAGCTCCATCTCTGCAGCATCCGTTTTTTCAGGACATATTCGATGACCAGAAGTCAGACCTGATCTCAATGCCACGAGTTAGAAATACCATTACCTGGAGCAGCCAGAGAGGAGATAACTTACTTATAGGAAAAAATGGGGTTCCCTATTTGTCAGCAGATTTCCGAGGTCAGGTTTATTTGTTAGGATCTCCGTTAAAACCAGATTACAGCTCGTTACCTCAACATGCGATATTTGTACCGGTAATGTATAAAATTGCAGCCTTGAGTAAAGCCTTTGATAGAAAACTGTACCACACCACAGATGAGCAGGTGATAAAGATCCGGCTGGATTCAATAGGAGGAAATGAGCTTTTCACCATGTCCAACGGGGATGAAGAAATTGTGCCTAACCAGCGAATACTGGGTAAGGAACTGTACCTTGAGGTGCCCTCAGAGGTGATCAGGCCCGGTTTTTATTACCTCAACGCTCCCACTGGGCCGGTAGAAGTCATCTCATACAATAATAACCACCAGGAATCTTTGCTGGAACAATATAGTGTAGATGAGCTAACACAGTCGCTTTCTGGGGTAAATATCACTATCCTTGATGAGAACGATTTTGATCAATTTACTGAACGAATACTGCAAGCTAGAACGGGCGTTCCACTATGGAAATACATGGTTTTGCTTGCTATACTCTGTTTGGTGGCGGAAGTTTTATTGATAAGGTTTCTGAAATAATCAGCCGATTTACTAATTTGCGCTCCGATAATGGAAATCCTGATCAAATCCGTTGAAGTAATCGATAGGCCTTCCGAGTTCCATAAAAAGCGGAGAAATGTTTTGATCAAGGATGGTATCATCTCTGATATAACCACCCGTAACCTTCCGGCAGCTAAGATCATTGATGGCCGCGGTTTAATTCTTACTATTGGCTGGTGTGACATGAGGGCACATTTTTGTGACCCTGGCAATGAGGCTAAGGAGGATTTGGAAAGTGGTAGAAGGGCTGCTGCTGATGGAGGGTTTACCGATGTGGTGCTGCAACCGAATACCAGTCCACCGGTAACTAGTAAAAACGAAGTAAGCTATCTGCTGTCCGGTAATCAACGAAGCCTAACCCAGGTTCATGTAATCGGCGCGGTAACCAATGGTACCAGTGGTTTGGAAGTAACTGAAATGATCGATCTTCATACCGCTGGTGCGGTGGCATTTAGCGATGGTATCGAACCCTTGTGGCATACGGATGTTTTTGGAAAAGCTTTACAGTACTTGCAAAAATTTAATGGGTTGCTGATTAACCGGGCTGAAGACAAAATGTTATCAGCCTATGGTCATATGAACGAAGGGCTTCAAAGCACAATATTAGGGATTCCAGGCATTCCGAAACTGTCTGAAGAAGTGATGGTAGCCAGAGACCTGGCCTTGTTGGAGTATTATGGCGGTAGGTTGCATTTTGCGAATATCTCTTCAGAGAGGTCATTACAAATGATTAAAGCTGCTAAAAGGAAAGGGTTAACAGTGAGTTGTGATGTGGCGGTTCATCAGTTAATACTTGATGACAACATGTTGGTAAATTTTGATACCAACTATAAGGTAAACCCTCCGCTCAGAGGAAAGAAAACTATAAAAGCCTTATTAAACGGAATAAAGGATGGTACTATCGAGGTGATAGTTTCCGACCATCGCCCAGAAGATGAGGAAGGTAAAAAACTGGAATTTGACCTCGCCTCGTTTGGAATACTTGGTTTACAGGAATTGGGTGCTATGCTACAGCAAATAGCCACAATCGTCGACATTGAAGTGCTGCTGGCATGCATTACTTACAAACCGAGAGAGCTATTGGGTATTAAAATACCAAAGATTGAAGTGGGAAGTGAAGCGATTCTTACGTTGTATGATCCAAAAAGAAGCTGGCAATATAACCAGGCCACCAATCGATCAAAGTCCCGAAATTCCCCATTTTACGGCAAAGAGTTAACTGGCAAAGCAGTGGGTGTCTTCAGCAATGGCAAATTTCAGTTGGATCAAGGCTTACAGGCGAAATAATACTGAAACATGAATGGTACTCTAAAACATCCCCTTATTGGGATTCCCATTCGTTACGCACTGGTTGGAATATTCCTTTATGGAGCATTGTTTCTATTACTTTACTACACCGGTCATAATCCATTGGTGGCCGGACGTCCCTGGGATTTCGGATTTTTGCTTATTCCGGTTATGATCTTTTTTTCACTGAAAGATTTCAAAACCAACTATAACCAGGGAGAATTACGTTTTTGGCAGGGCATGACCTGTGGGTTCATTACTTATTTGGTAATAGCAGTTGGAACTGCGCTGTTCATTTATCTTTTTCTAACCTTTGCGGACCCTGCAGTATTAGATGGTTACATTGACGACAGGATACAGTTAATTGAAAGCAGTAAAGCCCAGTTTGTGGATCAGCTGGGAGAGGAATTGTATCATGAACAACTTGCCAAAATGAGCCAGACCTCTGCCTGGGTGGTGGCACTGGATGATTTTTGGAAAAAAGTGGCGATTGGCCTATTTTTAACTATCTTAATAGCCGCAGTCATGCGCAAATAAAATCTATATTTCCAACAGTTATCAATCGTGAGCATTTCCAACCAAGAACTTGTATCACCCGCTGCCAAATCAGGACTTACTCTGGGGTTAATAGGTATCATCATCACTTTGCTGATTTATTTTATAAATGCCAAGTTACTGGCCAATATCTGGGTGGGAGTTGCCATCTTGATAATTTCGCTCTCACTGGTGGTGTACTTTGGTATTACATTTCGGAAACAGGTCGGTGGATATCTATCTTTTAAACAGGCTTTTATATACTCCCTGGTGCTATTATTAGTAGCAGGTTTAGTGGGTCAAACTTTTAATTACCTGCTTTTCAATGTAATCGACAGTGATTTAACCGAGCTGGTAACCAATGCTGCGCTTGAGAATACAGAAGCCATGATGGAGAAATTTAATGTTCCTGATGAGGAAATTGATAAAGCACTTGAGAAAACAGAAGCCCAAATGGCTAATCAGTACAAGCTGGGGGGAGTAATGAAGGCCTATATGTACAGCATTATTATCTACGCAATTATTTCCCTGATAACCGGTGCCATAATCAAACGTAAAAATCCAGAAGAAGTAATATAGATGAGGGAAGTGCTGGACATTTCTTTGGTGATTCCGGTCTTTAATGAGGATGAATCACTTGAGGAATTGTATCGCTGGATTCGGAAGGTCATGAGTTTAAATGGATTCCGGTATGAATTGATTTTCATAGATGATGGCAGTAGCGATCAAAGCTGGGATGTCATCATCCGATTGGTAGCCCAGGATACGGCTGTAAGGGGAATCAGGCTTTCAAGAAATTATGGCAAATCTGCGGCGCTGGGGGTGGGATTTGAACATGCCGCTGGCGAGGTTGTAATCACTATGGACGCTGATCTGCAGGATGATCCGGAGGAAATTCCTGAGATGTACGAACTATTGATTAGTGAGAAGTATGACCTGGTTTCAGGGTGGAAGAAGAAAAGGAAAGACCCATTGTCTAAAACGATCCCCTCGAAATTTTTCAATTGGACTACCAGGATGATTTCCGGGATCGAACTGCATGATTTTAACTGTGGCTTTAAAGCGTACCGCTCGGATGTGGTAAAGCAGATTGCTATTTATGGTGAGATGCATCGATACATTCCGGTTATCGCCAAATGGAGTGGTTTTAGTCATATAGCTGAAAAACCAGTTAAGCATCACCCCAGAAAATATGGAGTCACAAAATTCGGCTTTGAGCGTTTTATCAGGGGATTTCTGGATCTGTTATCGATAACCTTTGTTACCAAATTCAAGCAACGGCCCATGCATTTTTTCGGAAGCTTCGGGATCTTGTCATTTTTCGGAGGCTTCGTAATTACCCTTTGGATTATTGGAGAAAAACTGTACTATCAATGGTTGTTAAACAAGCTTCCTCCCAGAGATGTAGTAGAACAACCCTTATTTTTCCTGGCGCTGGTAGCACTGGTAGTTGGGGTTCAACTTTTTTTGGCGGGCTTTATTAGTGAGCTAATCACCAAAAGTTCCTCCCAAACCGATGACTATATTGTTCGTGAAAAGATAGGTTATTAAGTCAGTGGTTTTGTACAAAAAAAGATGGTTTCATCGACCAGAGCATATTTTTTTACT
>BQJT01000141.1 GCA_021604845.1 Cyclobacteriaceae bacterium | reverse complement strand
GGAAATAATAGATACTATTGGTTGGTTCATTCCTCGGATGGCCGTCAGTAAATGCAAAATGGATAACATCCCTGTTGTTTGAACTTACCTTTAAATAAGGCCTGCGATTACTATAAATGCGATCAGGCAGCACCAATATATCTCCTGTCGACCAGCTAACACCATGATCTGCAGAAGTGGAAAAATTTGGTTTAAAATCAACCCCTCTCCAAAAGAGATAAAGTTTATCGGATTCTTCGGACAACTGAACCACATTGGTGTAGGTATAGGTGTTTGAAGCGTTTTCGAATAAGGAGCTGTCATTTAGTGCTAACTCCTGTACTGGCTCCCACTGGTCAATACTTTCAGGGATTTTTGCCCGGGCCAGGTAAATAGGATCTTTGTTGGAATGTTTGGAATAAAAGACCAATAGTCTTCCGGATGGATCAATGTGGAAGCTTGGGTTATTGTGGTCGTCAACCTGGAGTTCTTTATGTAGGATTTTATTTACTATTGAGTCGGTATCATGATCATAATAACCAACTACGATACTTCCTTTATGATCTACCCAACCACTATAGGTACGACGATGTGTACCCTGGAAGAATACTGCCCGTGGATCTGAAAACCAGCACCAGGCGCCATCATCAGCCATAGACATAGTGCCTTGTTTGGCTGACTTACCGGATGCTTCTTCCAGCGCAGGATTACAAGCATTCTGCAGGACAAAAAGAACTATGAAAAGTGTATTAGTATAAGATTGTAATTTGCTCATAATCATGCCCAGCCGGCTGTGTTTTTGTTCGCTTGATGGCGAAAAGTAATGATTTGAATCAATTATGTCAAAATATTCTCTTTGATGCTTAATCAAGAAACAGGTTAGTCCCAGCATTAATGGCTCCAATTATTTACCGGAATTCTTTCTTTTAAATACTGGTATGACAGCCTTGTTTACAGTCTCGGCTACTAACTTCAGTGCCGCCAGGCTGCCATTTTCGGCACCCTTCTCAAAGTCATCACCCTGCAGTGCCATGGTATTTGTAAGATGGGCGAAGCAAATAACCGGTTTCTTTTTGCTTTCGGAAAAGGCGTATAAAGCTGAGGCTTCCATTTCAACAGAAACTGCTCCAAAATCCTTCGCTCTTGCAATGGCACTGGCAGTTTCACGATAAGGCGCGTCAGTAGTCCAGCTTTTACCAATTTCCAGCATTAGCTGTTCGTTCTCTTCAAGGGGTAAGATAGACTTCAGCAAATGCGGATCAATAGCGGATTTCTGTCCCGCTGGCAAATAGTGGTAGCTGGTGCCTTCATCCCTGAGAGCGTTGCTTATTAATAAAAATCGGGTTTCTGGCTGTTGTGGTGGATTAATAATTCCAGCGGATGTAATACTGATAAGCAGTTCACAGCCGGAAACAAAAAGTTGTTCCGCCACTAATACGGCATAGGAACTACCTACTGCACAGCCAATTATACCAGTCTGAACACCTTGGTTATCAAACTGGTACATTTTGGTATGATAACAGCTCCAACAGGTATCCAACACCGCCTGGCCAGATCTGATTAAATAATCCACCATGTCACCATCCGGATCCAAAAGGCAAATTTTTGGCACAGGGCAGTGATTTATTCCTTTTTGACGACGTGCTTCTCTCAGGAGATTTTCCGGCTTGAATTGCGAAGGTTCATTTAAAAACGGCTTGTTAATTAAGAATTCCCTATCAGTCAATTTAGTAATATGATATTGGGGTTATTAAATTATTCAGCAATGAAGTTATTATTTTTTTATATTGAGTAACAACCAATCTTTGTAATACCAAAGACAATTGAAAGGATTAATACTGATAGCTTTATCGGCGATTGCAGCCTTTGCATTTCAGGGTGTGTATACGGAAATACCTAAAACCTGGGACATCGGAGCCATTGAAGAATCTCATTTGCCGCCCCCGGACCCCTCGGTGGAGGTACAATATGCTCCGGAAGAATATTACAATTCGCTGCCTGAGCATGTAATATATAAAACCTACCTTCGATATGCGGAGGGTTACCAGCCCGAGGGATACTTGGACTCCTTGCATTCACTTGAGCCGGAGATTGTATTTGATGTCAATAAAATCAAAACGCAGCAAGACTGGATTGAAGCTGGCAAAGAGGTATTTTTTTGGCCGGTCAGCGGAACTGCTAAAGTTGACCCGCAATATCGAGGAATCGAAAACACTTATCTGGTAGAATCAGGAGACCCAATTACCGCAGAGGGGGTATATCCTTTCTCCAGGTACCTGATTCAAGAAAAAGGAAAAGTATTAAGAGGTACCTTAAGTTGCGCCACCTGTCACACACGGGTGATGAGTGACGGATCGACGGTAATAGGTGCACAGGGAAACACTGCCTTTGACCCGGGGTTTGCGGTGGGTATTGTAGAAAAATTCAAAGTGCCTAAAGAGAACCTCGATCCGGGCATGTATTCACTGATATCAACTCCCTGGGCTCCGGAGGTAAAGCAGCGAGTAACTTCAAGAACAAGAGATGAGTTTGTGGCAGACTTAATGGCTTCTCCAAATGGAGTAATGGTAAGGCAGGGCGTGGGCTTTTTACCAGTTAGTGTACCAAGTTTAATTGGGATAAAAGATATTAAATATTTGGATAAGACAGGACTTATGATCCATGAAGGTCCGGAAGATTTAATGAGATATGCTGCTCTTAATCAGGGTATGGATATGCTAACCAGTTATAACGGTTTTATTCCTTTAGGGACTGATGAGTTTACGCAACTCCCTACCCCGAATGAATGGAATCATCCTTTTGGATATGCTGGAAAACGGTACTCCGATGAGCAACTATATGCACTTGCCCAATACATTTATTCATTAACACCTCCCGAGAATCCAAATATTGCTGCTCCCGAGTTGTTGGCAAAAGGGGAACGAATTTTTATAGAGCAGGGCTGTGTCACCTGTCATACACCCCCAATTTACACCAACAACATGCTCACCCCGGTGGACGGATTTACCCCGCCTGAAAGCCACTTCGAGAAATACGATATATTCGACATTTCAGTGGAAACTGATACTGATTTGTCTTTGAAAGCCAGAAGGGGTACAGGATATTACAAGATACCTTCATTGAGAGGTGTATGGTACCGTCAAAATTTCTTTCACAATGGGGAACTGGCAACCCTGGAAGATATATTTGATCCTGCCAGACTCAAGGATGACTATGTTCCAACCGGATATAAGCTATCTACCGTTACTTCAAAGTCAGTTCCTGGTCATGATTTCGGAATGGAACTTAACGATGGCGATAAAAGCGCCCTTATCTCATTTTTAAAATCACTTTGATTAATGTTTAGATTAACCATTGTGTGTTGTTGCCTGGTCTGTATTCAGGCTCCAGGCCAAAGCACATGGACTATTGATTCTGCAGTGGTCAACTTTCATATTAAAAATGCGGGTATTGCAGTAACGGGAAGTTTTTCAGGTATGCAATCGGACATAAGCTTCAATCCTAAAAAGTTGAAAAAGTCCTCAATAAAAGCTTCTGTTGATTCAAGAACTGTTAGCACAGGCATTCGCATAAGAGACAAGCATTTATTAAAACCGGAGTTCTTTGATTCGCGAAACCATTCCATCATTTCGATGGAATCAAAAAGTTTTCAAAAAACAACCGATGACCAATTTGAAGGCATTTTTATGGTAAATATTAAAGGAAATCAAAAAAGTATTCCGGTTTCATTCACCTATACATCTAGCGGAGCACTTGAAGTATTTTCAGGATCGTTTGAAATTGATAGAAATGACTTCGAAGTAGGGGGAGCAAGTATGCTCTTAGCTGATAAAGTAACCGTTGAAATTTGGTTAAGGGGTAAGGCCAACTAATGCAAGGTTGTCTGAATCTGGGAACTATTATTATCCTCAGGTTTCAAAAGATGACATTGATACCAACTAACTTGTTGTAAGTCCATAGCAAGTTTAATGAGCCTAAGCAGTAACCATAGGTATTTAATAAAAGTGGGGTGGTTATTCCTGCTGATTTTATCTGGTAAATCCTGTGAAAGCTTACAGGATCTGCAGTCTCCAGGAAATAATACATCTTTGGTTTTGTTGATTTCCCTGGATGGATTCGCAAACAATTACCTGGGAAAGGCATACACCCCCACATTGGACAGTTTAACCAAATATGGGGTAAAAGCGGACGCTCTAATACCTGTCTTCCCTTCAAAAACTTTCCCAAATCATTATACCCAGGTAACCGGACTTTATCCGGGGCGCCATGGTATTATTTCCAACCGCATGTACGACCCTCAGTTCAAGCAGTATTTCAACATAGGGTCAGCAAGTACCTCAGTTAGGGATGGCCGATGGTTTGACGGTGAGCCAATCTGGGTAACCGCCAGTAAACAGGGGTTAATTTCAGCAACCATGTTTTGGCCTGGCTCTGAAGCTGAAATCAACGGCTTTAGACCAGACTACTTCTTTGCTTACAATAGTTCCATACCTGAAAGCGATAGAATACTTCAGGTGCTGGAATGGATGGCTTTAGATAAACACAGACCGCACTTTATCAGCTTGTATTTCGAGGACATTGACCATGCGGGTCATTTGCACGGACCAAATGCCAGAGCGGTTTTTACCACCATAGAGTTAATTGACAGACAGTTAAACCAATTGGCAAAAGGGATTACTTCGCTTAAGCTGGATGAGGTAGTAAATCTGATCATTGTTTCGGACCATGGAATGGCGGCGCAAAGCCGCGAAAGAGTGATCTTCCTGGATGACTATATATCACTTCAAGACATTGAGGTAGTCAATTGGTCGCCGGTTCTTGAATTAATTCCGGAATTCGGAAAGCAGGAGCTTGTCTATGAGCAATTATCAACCGCTCACCCCAAGTTGAGCGTCTATCAAAATGGCATATTTCCTGAATCATGGCATTTGAATGGGCATCGACGGGCTACCCCAATTATTGGACTGGCAGCGCCGGGGTGGTCCATTTCATCCAGAACTTATTTTGAAGAGCACCTGCAAGCCTATACCGGTGGAGCTCACGGGTATCACCCTGGGGAACCGGATATGCAGGGAATCTTTATAGCGTGCGGGCCTGCCTTTAAAACCGGAAGCCGAATTGGGTCCCTTGAATCTGTCCATCTCTACCAGCTACTTTGTAATGTTCTTGGACTAATCCCTGCACAAAATGATGGGATACAGGAGGTTTGGGCTGATATCTTAGTTAAATACTAGAAGTGCCAAATTGTAAAAAATTAATAAATAGTAATATATCAAGAGTCCAGGATTAAAATTATGTGGTGATATCTATTAAGTCCCCGGGTGATAAATTGTACTTTATCCTTATCAACATGCCTATTTCATTGTGCTTTATACAGCAGCTCCAGAGCAATAAATCTATAACTAAAGGCCAACCAATCCTGCTAATTTTTGTAATTTGAAAGTTAATATAATTGGTTGGTCTGGTTTTAGTCACTTGACACTGCATCCGGTTTAATACAAATGTCTGGTACCAAATTTCAAATAATAAAGAGCCATCTAAAATTGATCTCCTGGCTGCAAACACAATACGTCACATTGCTTGCAACCCTGATGGTCTTCGCCTGCACACCTGCCTCTGAAGAGGAGTCCATTCAGTTGCCGGATCAAATCAGTTATAATTTTGATATACAGCCGATCCTATCAAATAATTGTTATGTATGCCATGGTCCTGATTCAAGCACCAGGCAGGCTGGTTTACGGCTTGATCTAAGAGAGTGGGCCACTAAAAAACTTGATGACGGTAAGAGGGCAATAAACCCGGGTAATTGGAAAAAAAGTGAATTGATCAATAGGGTTAGTTCACATGATCCTGAGATTATGATGCCACCCCCGGAAATGAAAAGGAACCTGAGCGCCAGAGAGATTGCCTTGCTTAAGCACTGGATTGAGCAGGGCGCTCAATGGGAACCCTATTGGGCGTTTATAAAGCCCGAAATGTCAGAGACACCTGAGGTTGTTGCGAAAAGTTTTATCAACAACGAGATTGATCGCTTCCTGGTTAACAAATTGGAAACCAAAGAATTGGTTCCGGCGGAATTAACCGATCGTTACAGTCTTGCGAGAAGGCTTTCATTCGTGTTAACCGGATTGCCTCCTGACCCGGTAGTTTTAGAGGATTTCGTAAATGACCCTGATTCGGATGCATATGAAAAATTGGTGGATCATTATCTGGATGCTCCACGCTTTGGTGAGCACTGGGCTCGCCACTGGATGGACCTGGTAAGATATGCCGATACCCGCGGTCATGAGTTCGACTACAAAGTCAATGGTGCCTGGCACTACCGGGACTATTTAATCAGGGCTTTTAATCAGGATGTACCCTACAATCAAATGGTCTTGGAACAGTTAGCCGGAGATATGATTGAAACTCCACGCCTGGATAGACCATCGGGTGCTAATGAATCGGTTATTGGAACTGCGTTTTATTGCCTTACCGAAGGTAAACACAGCCCGGTTGATTTAAGGATCGACCAATCTGAAAGGATTGATAACATTATTGATGTAACCTCCAAAACCTTCCAGGCGCTGACTGTAGCCTGTGCCAAATGCCATGATCATAAATTCGACCCAATTCCCACTACAGATTACTACTCAATGTATGGTATGGTGGAAAGTACCCGCTTTACCTTAACTCAAGCCGGATTTGATGAAAAAAGAAAATTAATACTGGATAGCCTTAAACGGGACCAAAGTAGTATTAGAAATTATATCGTTGAAAACTTGACAGATGAACCACCGGCCAATCTGAAGTCAGAAGTCGAACTTCATGATATATCCCGGTATCATATTATAGGAGATTTCAGAGATGGCTCATTAGCGGACTGGACGCCGGATGGAATTTCAATCTCTAACGCTATGGGCAACCCTGTGGTCAGTGGAAATTTGCTGGCCGGATTGGAGCCTGCTAAGATTTCCAGCAGGGCAATTGGAAAGGGATTGTTCGGTGTCCTTAGATCACCTGGTTTCATTATCAGTGAGGATAGCATGCTTTTCCGGGCTGCCGGGAAAAATTCCCTAATCAGAGTAGTGATAAACAACTTTCAACTGATACAAGACCCTATTTATGGCCAACTTCAAACCCGTTTAGAAAGTAATGAATTACAAGACTATACCATTGACTTATCCATGTGGAAGGGACATCATGCATATATCGAGTTATTGGTGGGAGATTACAGGCGCCGGAAAGATAAAGGTTCACACGAATACGACTTAGATCCGGAAGCGTGGCTTGAAGCAGCTTATATAATTGGTTATGACAGCCTGTCTGGTGATGTAAATACAGAAACAGTGACTTCATCAATTACCGGGGGGAGCACCTTGTTGAATAAGTGGTCTTCCGGAAATGCCAGCCCGAATGAGATAGCGGCGTTAGACGGTTGGCTGGCTTCAAGCAATACTGAAGTGCCAGGTTTGGAGGAATGGGCCAACGGTCAACAGGGAAGAGGCAGACGGCTATATGATTCAAGTTTTGTTGCGGGAGTTACTGAAGGTGACCATATTAAGAGCCCTGTTTTTATCAGGGGAAGCTTAAAAAATCTAAGTAGCTATCAGGTCCCTCACAGGTATTTGACAGCAGTCTCTGATACTACCAAAGTATTTCAAAACCAGGGAAGTGGAAGATTGGAGTTCGCCAAAAAAGTTGCCGATCCTGATAATCCACTCACTGCCAGGGTGATGGTAAATCGATTGTGGCATCACCTGTTTGGACGTGGAATTGTTGAAACTGTAGACAACTTCGGAGTTCAGGGAAAGATCCCTTCCCATCCTGAATTGTTGGACTATTTGGCCCTGAAGTTTATGGCGCAGGACTGGTCCATAAAGAAGATGATCAAGTTCATGGTGATGTCCCAAAGTTTTCAACGCGTTACCACACCTTCGAAATCCAGTTTGGTAGTTGATCCGGAAAATGTTCTGCTTCAACACTATCCGGTGCGAAGATTGAATGCTGAATCTATCAGAGATGCGGTGCTGGCAGTCTCCGGAAGGTTGGATACCACCATGTATGGGCCTTCGGTACCCATTTACCTTACGGAGTTTTTAAGCGGACGTGGCAGACCCAGGATTTCCGGACCACTTGATGGCAAGGGTAGAAGGAGTGTTTACCAGGCGGTGAACCGGAACTTTTTATCTCCAATGATGCTGGCTTTCGATATGCCGGTTCCGTTCAGCACATTTGGCAGGAGAAATGTTTCAAACGTTCCTTCTCAGTCACTTACCTTGTTGAATGATCCTTTTATTGTTGAGCAGTCAAAATATTGGGCAGCAGCAATCCTTAATCAACCAGAAGATTTTGAGGCACGTGTAAAAAGCATTTATTTAACGGCCTTTTCGAGGATTCCCCAGGAAGTTGAAATACAGGAAGCCCGTGCGTTTTTCAAAGAACAAGCATCCTTGCTGCAGTCGGTTACCAAGGAGACTTACGGTGAAGAAGAACTTTGGAAAAGTTATTGCCATACCATATTTAATATGAAAGAATTCATATTTTTGATATAATCATGACCCGACGAGAGGCTTTAATGTTGACCAAAAATGGGTTTGGCGGTCTGGCCCTGATGAGCCTGATGGGCTCTTTTGGTTGTTCCCGATTCAAATCTCCAGCAGGGATTAATCCATCAGGTTTGCATCTGGGCGCCCCTCATTTTGCCCCAAAAGCCAGAAGTATTATTTTTCTCTATATGGATGGCGGGGTATCACAGGTTGATTCCTTTGACTACAAACCCAGACTGGAGAAAGAAAAC
Source organism: Cyclobacteriaceae bacterium (assembly GCA_021604845.1). Taxonomy (GTDB): domain Bacteria; phylum Bacteroidota; class Bacteroidia; order Cytophagales; family Cyclobacteriaceae; genus SZUA-3. The sequence continues at coordinate 3,682 of BQJT01000141.1, read as the reverse complement.
GGGCAGAACCCTTATGATAAGTTCGAAGTAGCAGCTACGCAATTTAACAATATCGGCACCATTCTTAAAAGCCCCTGGGGTTTCAAGCAATATGGTGAATGCGGTATGTGGGTTAGTGATTTATTCCCACACATTGCCACTTGTGTTGATGAACTGGCCCTGATCCGGTCTATGGTATCAGAATTTCCCGAGCATACCAATGCAAATTATTTTTTGCACACCGGTCATGGAATACAAGGCAGACCAAGCATGGGGGCATGGGTTAACTACGGTCTTGGTTCTGATAACCAGGATTTGCCGGGATACGTGGTGCTGGATGGTGGGTTAATACCACCTGGTGGGCTGGATAATTTTAAATCGGGATTTTTGCCAGCGAATTATCAGGCATCAATTCTCAAACCAGGTAAAACTGCGATCCCAAACGTAGAACCTTTGGAGCCTGCTCAAAATATTCAGAAAAGTAAACTGGATCTCATAAAACAGATGGACCATTCGCTGGTTGGTAAAATTGGACACGAGGATGAAGTGGCAGCAGCTATTGATAATTACGAACTTGCCTACAGAATGCAGGCGTCAGTCCCTGAATTAACTGCATTGGCCGGTGAGTCCGAGGCTACCAAAAAACTATATGGCATGGATTCAAGTGATCCCCATTTGGCGGGTTATGCGACACAATGTCTGATGGCGCGCCGGCTGGTAGAACGGGGGGTTCGCTTTATTGAACTGACCTGCCCCAGAGTAGAAGCTGACCGGTGGGATCAGCACGCCGGATTGAAAGATGGTCACGAACGGAATGCACACGCTGTTGACCAGGCGGTGGCCGGACTGCTGAAAGACCTTAAAAGCAGGGGACTATTGGAGACTACCTTGGTGGTTTTTGCCGGAGAATTTGGCCGTACACCATTTGCACAGGGAAAGGATGGCAGGGACCATAACCCTTCGGCGTTTTCCATTTGGCTGGCGGGAGCAGGAGTTCGGGGAGGAACCATTTACGGCGAAACCGATGAGTACGGGTACCGTGTAATTGACAAGCCGACCTCTATTCACGATTTACATGCCACCATGCTCCATTTGTTGGGGGTTGACCATGAGCATTTAACATTCCGGTTTAGTGGCCGCGATATACGCCTGACGGACGTACATGGACATGTAATTAGGGATATACTTACTTAAAGTACGAATTACGAATTACGAATTACGAATTACGAATGCCGGCAGGCAGGAAATACGTTACAATTGTTTAAACCCGGTCTCTTCAGGGTAACCAGTTAGGAGGTAAAGTAGATCCAGCTAAACCACGAGCATGTACTCAACGCTAAACATTAAAATCTAATAACCAACCAAAGTGATCTATCAGTTAAACCGTGACGAGGCTGCCTTACTGGTAATAGATATGCAGAAGGGATTTATCGAAGAGGGTGCTGCCATGGAAGTACCACCCGGTCGTGAGATCATTCCTAACATTCAACGGCTGATTGATGTCAGCAGACAAGAAGGGATACCAGTCATTTACACTCGATTCGTGTATTCCACTTTGGTGCCTAACCTTATTGGTGAATTACACCCGTTACATAAGCCACCAACAGGATGTTGCATGCTTGGGGATCCCAGTGTAGAGATTGTAGAAGCTTTAACACCACAGCACGGTGACCTGGTGGTGGATAAGCACGGATACAATGCCTTTCACCACACCAGTCTGGATTATGCACTAAGGAGCCTTGGTAGGAATCAACTTATTTTTACCGGCGTGATGACAGACATATGCGTTTTGTCAACCATTACCAGTGCACTCCATTATGAGTACCAGTTATGGGCGGTAAGTGATGCTACAGCTACGCTTTGGCCAAATGTACAGACAGTAACTTTAGACCTGGTAGAAAGAGCATACGGAAAAGTGACGCATACTGAAGAAATTCTGCATCAGCTCGCTAAGAGCTAAGATCAGATATCACAGATCTCAGATCTGTGTTAGCCTTCCGACTTTTTAGCAGCTTCGACAACCAGCATATTCATGCCGTCTTTTTCAGATGCTTTTCCTGAAACTTCAGCGGATTCTCCTGCCATTTCTTTTAGGGATTCGTACTGACTTTTGTCTTTACCAATTCCCAGAATATACAGCTTACCCTCGGCCGTTAGTAAACCCATAGGTTGGCCTGCACTGACGCACGCTTTAGCACATTTAGCGTGGTCTGCACCTTTTGCACCACTGGCTATATAACATTTGACATCAGTTATCTCTCCGGTAACTGTACTTTGTGCAAAACTGGTAGTTGACCAAAGGATGAGGCCAAGTAATAAAGTTCCTTTAAATAAAGTGTTCATAATAAGAGTTTTAAAGCAACTAAAGATATAAATTAATTATGATCAATGGAAGTGTTAAAAAAAAAACAATAAAAGTAACTATTTTGGCCACTTGTTAAAATATCGAATAAATGTTATCACCTATGAATCAAATACTAATTGTCCCGTTTTGTCTGCTTGTTTTTTTCGGTTGTGCCAAGCAAAAAACCACAGAAGAGCCCGTAGCTGATGCAGACGGCTGGATATCATTACTTACTGAAGACCTGTCGCAATGGAGTGAGATAGGGGAGATAGAAGCCGCCGTTCAAAACGGAGTTCTTAGTTTGTCTGCTGTTGAAAACCATCAATCGGCCCTTCTGGTCAGCAATACCGGATTCGATAACTTCAGGCTGGAGTTCGATTTTATGGTTGACCAGCCTGGAACCGGAGTGGTATTTCGATTTAACGACAAGGTGAAGACCTTTACCCAAAACGCCGGATATGTAGTAAGCACGGATTTTAATTCGGACCAGCAGAATCCGGCAGGTACAGTAATTGCCACTGCCAGGGCCACGGTTTTGGAGGACATTGACCCCGAACAATGGAATACCATGGCTATTGAGGCCAACGGAACCCGTTTAACCACCTACCTGAATGATCAGCTGGTTGCAGTAGCTAACGATGATAGATTCTCCACCGGAAAAATTGCATTACAGGTTCCAGACACTTCTGGGAAAACTGCCAAGTTCCGGAATATGCGTGTGCGTCAATTGATTACTTTACCAGTGGTTACTGAGCTGGTTGAAGACCGCTTTCGATCCGATTCCTCTCGGGCGTGGCAGTCAATGTTTGATGGTAAGAGCCTCGATGGATGGAAACCGCTTGGAGATGGATCATGGAAGGTGGAGGATGGCTCAATACACGGTTACTCGGGGGTTGAAGGTGGATTCTTAGTAAGTGATAATGCTTATAAAAATTTCTACCTTAAAACAAAGTTCAGGATTCTTAAAGAAGATAATAGTGGGATATTTATTAGAAAAAGCCCGGATTCCACAGCAGTGACCATTACTGACGCAATCGAATGTAATATTTACGATCACAATGGACCGGCTCACGCGTATTCCACCGGTTCAATTGCCACTCATGCCCGAGCCTGGTATGGAATGATAGATTACAGCGATTGGAATGAGATGGAAATCTTTGCTGAAGATGACCATATCGTCATGTTTGTAAATGGAACTAAATCTTCCGAGTCTTACCTGCCTCCAAAATTTGCCAAAGCCGGAAATATTTGTCTACAGGGGGGAATTAAGGTTTTTGCACCGGATAAGGGACCCAGTGATATTTTCTTTAAGGAGGTTATGATAAAGTCTTTTGACTAAAAACTTCAATATTCATACTA
>BQJT01000140.1 GCA_021604845.1 Cyclobacteriaceae bacterium | reverse complement strand
ACACAATAAAACTTAAATGTTTTAGAAATGCTAAAGAGCAACAATCCAATGAATGGGAACAACGCCGATTATTACAATGATGATTCGGTCAACGTACGATCCATTCTCGATAAAGTAATTGATAGATGGCCGTGGTTCCTGATATGCCTGATCATCAGTTTGTTGGGGGCATTTCTCGTCAACCTGTTATCTCAGCCAATTTATAGAGCAACTACATCGGTGCTGATTACTGAGCCCAAAGACGTAAACAACGCCGTATCAGAACTATTATATGGCCAGGAGTTTTTTGGCACCGTGTCAAAAAACCTTGAGAATGAGGCTTATGTGCTGCGATCATTTGAAAATGTCAGGAGTACATTAACTAAACTTGATCTTAATGTCACCTATTACATTGAAGAGAATTTAAGAAAGGATGAACTTTATCAAAACAGTCCGATCAATGTTACAGTAGATAATTCTTCGGTAGTTTACTATCCCGAGCTCATCCGCTGTCGCATAGTCAGCAATAACACTTTTAAACTCGAGGTAGTCAAGCAGGGTGTAGTTGAACATATCCGGGAATTAGTCAAGCCCAATGAACTTAACGAGCTATTTGGAGACCGGACTTTTACATTTGGTACCGACCTGGATTTTAACGGGTTTAAATTTAAAATTGACCTGGAACATGATCTGGAAGAAGGCTCAACGGTGTTATTCAAGATCCAGAACTATGTTAGTTTGACCATGGAATACCTGGGAAATCTGAAAATTAGTCCACTATCCCTGGAGTCCTCAGTTTTGGAGATCTCAATCATCAGTACTCATAAGCAAAAAGGGTGCGATTTTGTAAATGAATTGGTTTCCAGATACATCAATGACGAACTATACAGGAAAAACCAAACTGCTGAAAGCACTATTACCTTCATAGACAATCAAATTCTGCTAATGAGTGACTCATTAAGCTCGGTGGAAAACCGCTTGGAAATCTTTAAGCGTTCAAATACGGATCTAACTATTAGCAGTGATGGCAGTGACTACCTGGCACAAAGCCAGGAATTCGAATCAATGAGGAGTAAGTTAACACTTAACAACCGGTACCTGACAGAACTGGAGGTGTATATAAACCAGAATAATCTTGACGAAATTGTGGTTCCTTCGTCAATCGGAATTCAGGACGAAGCCCTGAACAGATCCATCCAGGATCTGGTAAATCTCCAGTTGCAAATACAAACTGTAGGACCAACCAGTAAGAACCCGCTGGTAAGAACTTACCAACAACGAATTGAAGTGCTGAAACGCGGTGTGCTGGAGAACATTCGGAGTCTGAAAACATCCAACAGACTGGCAATGAACAATATTGAAAATCAAATCGGTGGTATGCGAACCACTCTTCAAAACCTTCCCACTGCCGAAAGAGAGTACATAAAAATTCAAAGAAACTATAATCTAAGCGAAGACCTGTATCTTTTCCTTATGCAGAAACGCGCTGAGGCGGGAATTGCAAAAGCATCTAACACTATTGATATCAGGGTAATTAATTCTGCCAGAACACCTTTCCAGCCAATGAGTCCAAAACCACTTTTCAATTATGCACTGGCTTTAATTGTTGGACTGGCTTTTCCTTTCGGATTCCTGGTGGTTTCTGACCTGTTGAATAACAAGATCCGATCAAAGGATGAATTGTTCGCCATTTCTCAAATCCCCTACCTGGGTATGGTGGCCAGGAACCGAAGCAAATACGGACTAATATCCAACGGAATGGTCAGGACAGAAGTAGCAGAAACTTTCCGGACCATCAGGTCGAATCTCAGATACATGGTTGGATCTTCTGAAGATGAGGCCAAGACTTTTCTATTAACCTCATCTGTTAGTGCAGAAGGTAAATCGTTCTGTGCGAATAATCTGGCAGTGGTTTTTTCCAACTTTGGCAAAAAGGTACTACTGATTGATGCGGACATGAGAAAGGAAAAAAACTATCATCAGTTCGGTGTTGAAGAAGGCATTGGATTGAGTGATTACCTGGCGGGCCTGTCAATAAAGGACGGAATAATCAAATCAACAGACACGCCAAACCTCTATATCGTTACTTCAGGGGGAATACCTCCTAACCCATCGGAGTTATTAATCAACGGTAAATTTCAGCAATTACTGGAAAATGTAAAGTCCAACTTTGACTATGTTATAATTGATACCCCCCCAATCGGCATTTTGTCAGACGGACTTGAATTAATGGATCTTTGCGATGTAAGTATATTCATTGCCAGGGAGAACTATACGTTGAAAAAACACCTAAAAGATCTGAATAATGTATACGCTCAACGAAAGATGCATAACCTGGCTTTACTTTATAATGCAGTGAATTATAATAAAGCGGAATACGGAGGATACGGTAAATACTATAATCAGTACTACAAAAGTAGTCGTACGGTAAAGAAGCCAAAAGTCCCCATTAAATAGAAAATCCACCCTCAGTTAAAAGGCGTTCTTTCTTGCTTTTACCCCGAATACTGTAAGAAAAATAATATAAAGGTCCAGAAGAAATGTCCAGTTCTCAATGTACCAGAGATCATGAAGTGTTCGCCCTTTGTATTGAATCCGGGTTTCTGTAGGACCTCTCCATCCATTCACTTGTGCCCAACCTGTAATTCCAGGTAGCACATAGTGCCTTACTAAGTAATTACTGGTCTTCTCTTGTAAAATTTTATTCAGTACTACCCGATGAGGCCTAGGCCCTACCACCGACATGTCATGGCGTATGACGTTAATAAATTGAGGTAATTCATCCAGGCTGTATTTCCGGATAAACTTTCCAACCCGGGTAATCCGGGTATCATCCGCAGTGGTCGACTGAGCGCCCCCTCTAGGATCGTCGTTGGTATACATTGAACGAAATTTAAACAGCGTAAACTCAGTACCTCTCCGTCCCAGTCTAATGGGTTTATAAAAAATTGGGCCCTTGCTGTCAATCTTGATCGCTAGCGCAATCAGCAGCATTATAGGAAACACCAGAATTAGCGCTGATATCGAAAATAATAGGTCGAACACCCTTTTCCAAAATCTGTTAATATAAACCTCCAGTGGAAATTCCCTGATGTTTACTACTGGTAGTTCTCCAAGTAATTGTGTTTCGAAACTTCTGTTAAACAGGCTGTAATAATCAGGAATCACCCGCGGTCTGACTCCGTTAAATTCAGCCAGATCAATTAAGTTTCTTATTTTATCTCTATTGCTTATCGGTATGGCAATAATCAATTGATCAAAAGTATTTTCATTAAAGACCTGTTGAAAATCAGATATCCGGCCAAGAATATTTAATCTATCAGAGTTGAATTTAAAGTCGTCCAGGAACCCAATCACTTTCCCCCGATGCGGATTTTGGTCAAAATATCTTTGTACGGACTCACCAAGGTTACCGGCACCCACCACCAATATTTCAGTATAGTTGTGAAGATTGGCTTTTTTTATTCGGATATACTTTAAAAAGAAGTTGGAGAAAAAGAAAGTAAGGATAAAGAAGTAAGTAATGGTGGCAAAGAAAGTAATCCGTGAAATTCCTGAAATATTGAAACCCAATGCAAGTATTGAGGCGATAGACAGGAACAGTAAATACTTCTTACCATGATTCACAATTCGTTGTACCAGGGGTCTCTCGATCAGGGGATCCTCTGTCACAAATACCAAATAGGTTACAATCCAACTGAAGTTAAGCAGCAGAAAAGTATCTCTGATAATATCAAATCGATGGTAATCCAGCCCATAGTGAAAAAAAGCTACGATAAGAAATGAAATACCTAAAAACGAAAGATCAATTAATAGAAGTACTAATAAAACCTCTCTGGTCTTCATAAAAAGCTAATTATAAATCCTCGATCGGTTGTAACTCTTGTGATTGAATCAATTGGATACATGGCGCAAAATTAATCAATAATTCCGCTTGGACTAAGCTATGTTATATATAATCATACATGTCTATTATAATGTCATATTTTCAGCCTTGTCCTACTTTTAATCATGTGGATCTGGCTATCACCAATCACAGTTAAATAACTAGCTAATATTAAGTTAGTACAAAACAATCTACAAATAGAATGTAGGTATTCACAAATAAATTATTGGAATAATTATATAACTGATTGATTTGATAAGGTGGATTATCATTTTGAATATAATTAAAGTGTTAAGGGAATAAAATTATTGTATCTATCTGAATAATAGATAGATACAATACACTATATAATTTGGCACATTTTATGTAAAAGGTGTTGGACCACTTATAATACGCATTAGGAACATTAAATACTTAAAACTGGAAACCACTAGTAAATAGATTTGAAGGTTTAACAGTTCCTAAATAATGCAATTTTTTAATGCTGCGGCAGTCTCAACTGTCATATTTTTATTTTTCATAAATCTCTGTTATAGCCAAACAATAAGTGACCCAGGCATTGCAAAAGCATCACCAAGCATATCCTCCCCCTATTTCATTGAGTCGTTCGAAATCCACACCCCAACTGCCGACGCGACATCCCGGCCATTTAACTTATCAGGTGATAACATTGCCACTGTTTCAACAATAAATGTACTTCATGGGTCTAAGTCTATACTTTCAGCAATTCCTATATCGCCGATAGTCGATGACTTTAGGAGTGAACTTCGTCACAAAGGCGGCACGGGATCTCCAGTCAAGGTAGATTGGCTTCATGCCCCGTTTACCACCAGAACCTTCTTATTCTCCTTTTATTTTCCAAATGATATGGTTTTTGACCCTGTAGAAGAAACCATCATGCAATGGAAAAATCAAACTGATGGTTGTGATGTTGGGAGTCCGCCATTTTCTATCCGGGTGAGTGATGATAATATCAAATACAACATTAAGTATGATCAGTCAACCTGCACCACTACGCCCACTACAGTTTATGGCAATATCAATAAGTCATTAACACGGGGCGTTTGGCATCACTTTGTAGTTGAAATACATTACGATTACAGGGTAACCAATGGTGAGGGGCATGTAAAGATATGGTATAGTGAAGAGGACCCGGTGACAACGGCTGATAGTGTTTTAAATTATCAAGGCCCTGTAGGTTACAATGATCAACTGTGGCCATATCTGAAAGTAGGGATTTATAAATCCGAATGGAAAATTTTAGCCAACCGTACAAAATCTATCCAAGCGGGTGTCACCGAGCGAAAAATGTGGATTGATCAGGTTGGTGTAATCGAGGGGCCGTGGGCTCAGGTATCCACAGCCAATGCCGGGCATGACAAAACCATTATTCTACCAAATAATGAAGTGACTTTAAATGGATCCGCTTCCGTTCCGAACGGATTTGTTAGTTCTTATCAATGGACTCAGCAGGCAGGTCCTAATGATGCCGACCTGATCGGCAGCGACAGTTCTTCTTTAAAAGCCAGTAACCTTATCGAAGGGTCCTATGTTTTCAGGTTGTCTGTGACTGATGATGAAGGGGTGCTGGCAAATGATGATGTTTCAGTTATTGTAAAACAGGCGCCCAACCAGGAACCTATTGTTAATGCAGGGCCCGACAAAACTATAACGCTGCCTCAAAATAACCTAACTCTGGATGGGTCTGGTTCAGACCCGGATGGTTCCATCGTCAGCTTCCAGTGGGTTCAAGTCTCCGGGCCTTCCAACGCTACACTAACCAAAGCTAATACGGAAGATCCCGAAGTTAGTGATTTGATTCAGGGTACTTACGTTTTCAAACTTACGGCGACTGACAATGATGACGTTTCCGCCAGTGAAGAAATGTCTGTTAAAGTTGAGCAGGTCTCCGGTCAGGAACCTCCCAACACTGAACCTAAACCGTCTGTTGATGCCTCTATCACACATACCAAATGCAATTCAAATAATGGAGCAATATCGTTGACAGTAACTGGCAGTACAGGTCCCTTCAAATATAGTTGGTCAACTGGAGCGACTACCAAGGATGTCGCACAACTCGCACATGGAAACTATCAAGTAACCATAACGGATCAAAATGGAGCTACCGTTAATGAAACTTTTACAGTAAATGCGTCCAAAGGGAACCTGATCTTAGCCGCTGAAATTGACCATACGTCCTGTTTAAAAGATGATGGCGCTATTAGAGTAACAGCAAGTGGTGGAACTGCACCCTATTCCTTTGAATGGTCCAATGGGGAGAATACCCCGAATATTCAACACCTTGCCAGCGGTGATTACAATCTGGTAGTAGTCGATAAAAACGGTTGCCGCAAGCGGGTTACATTTGAAGTACCGGTGGAGCCAGCACAAACTGAATTCGAACTAAATAGTGAAGTGAAAAATACCGGCTGTAATGGTAGAGACGGCAGCATATCTCTTGAAGTTCTGGATGATAACGGTCCCTATACATACAGTTGGTCGAATGGTGCAACAGGGCCAAACCTCAGTGGACTAGGGTTAGGGGTTTACCAGGTACGAATTACGGATAAGCATGGTTGTTTTATGAAGGAGAATTTTATCGTTTACCAAAACCCGATTGCTGTTCCTGTAATCATTAAATCAGGTGACTCTCTATTGGTGGAAGAACAAGCGACCCACTATCAATGGTACAAAGATGGAATTGTACTGGAAGGGTCTACCTCAAATTCACTGAAGGTTCATGAAACTGGTAGTTATACAGTTCAAATATCAGAGGACAACTGTACAAATATCTCTGAGCCCTTTGTGGCAGAGGACATTAGAATATTCACACAAGATAATTATACTTTCGAGCAGGTAGATATATTTCCTAATCCGGTAGTAAGCCACATGACGGTTGAAATCCATCTTAATGGAAGCGCTCCAACAAGCTTAGCTGTCTATGACTTCCAAGGTACAATACTACATACCCAGGATCTGGGTGTGGTTACGTCAGGCACAATCTCACAGCTTGATGTCAGTGATTTGACATCCGGGATCTATTTTATTAAAATAGCCTCTGCCCATGAAGTAGTTAGCAGAAAATTTATTAAAAAATGATTTGAAACATTTACTCAATTGCAATTCAACTACGATCAGTCAATACATAGTCACAATTCCTATTAAGAAAGTAATCCAAACTTTAATTGAAAATCAGGGTCCTGGTCCATAATGGCAATACTATCAGGATAATTTTCAAGGAACCAGCTCATAAAGCCGGAGCCGTCAATTTTATTATTTAGCAGTTTTTTATGGGAATCGGAAAACGCTGATTTTATATCTCCATACTCCATGAGTTCCCCAACCTTCAGCATTAGCCCGTCATCATTTTTGAAATGAAAAAGCAGATTACACGCTTCTGCCTCACGCAAGTAGCCCATCAAAGGCAAGCTATTTACATAAATCACGGGAGTTCCCAGTACAACACTTTCATTGGCCATGGTACCGCTTTCTCCGACAAACAGTGAGGCAAAAGCCAATAGATGATGTATCTGATGCGGAGGTAATGGCATTCTATATGCCTCGAAATGCTCAGGTAGCGGGTTTTCAGAGGAAATAAATACTTTATACCGCTCACTTAATTTTTCCACAATTTGTTTCTGGGCTGATTCACTGATCCCATTGTGACCAACGTCGTGATGCCCTCCCCAGCCTACCAAACGCATCACTACATACGGTTGAGATCTATCAATCCCCAGGGAATCAAAGATCCCCGGATCGGGACGAAATCGATTGGGGTGGAGATAGTTTAACTCCAGATTGCTTTTAAACCTGATCTGTTTTCTTCCCAAGTCACGATAGAAACTGTATGGAGTCAGAATTGTACTGCAAAATGGGTAAGTAAATCTATCGTGTAGTTTTGCGTGCTCGGTATCGTCAACTACCACACATGGCTTTCCCAATATTCTGGAGACTTGTGCCGCATAAGGCGACATGAAACACAAAAATAAATCTGGCTTATGTTTAAGAGATGCTTTCAGTATTTCGTAATTACCCCGAATAAAATACAAAGCTTTACCCAGCATCGAATTGGAACCCTTACCCCTATCAATGAATTGAATATTCTCTGATTCTAACAGTTCAAAATTAGGATCACGATTTCTAGCGGTTACAATAATCTCGTGGTTACGCTGGAGTAAATCTTTTATGATGTGCTTTGAGTAATGTACGTGCGCCGGGTGATTTATATCTATAAGTATTCTCAACGTTCCTCGATCAATATTTTAATTTAAAAATCCTCCTGTATTGAAACCTTCTGGTAAACTTTTCCACTTCTGGTTCTACACATTTGGGTGTTTTTGTTCTCCAGGCGTCAAAAAATCCTTTCATAACGTATATTTCATAAGGGCTCCCGGTGGAATAAAATTTTGATAACATTCTGATGGTAGTCAGAATAAACCCGTATCCTCGCTGATAATAGGACTTACCCTGTTTCATTCTTAATTTTATTGGATCTGAAGCCTGACCGGTGGGACGAAAATGCTTTACTGCCAATCTCAGCGTCTTGGTTTCCCAGCCTTTCGACATCGCGGTAATGTCATCAATGCCATCCCATCCCATTACTTCTTTGATACCTCCAATACTTTTAAAACATTCTCTTCGGTAAGCTTTCATAGCTCCCCTGGTATGCCAATGGGCAACTTTCTCCTCCAACCATTGACCATTGCTGGGAATTATACAATAACCCGCACATATTCCTAATTTCGGATGCGAATTGAATGCTTCAGCAACCTCCTTGAAGTAGTTCAACGGTAATTCCAAATCTGCGTCTAGCTTAACTAGAAAATCGAATTCTTTCTCTGAAACATGATCCAGTCCATGGTAAAAAATCCTCACTACCTTTGCTCCAATTTTTCGGTCATCCTCGCCCTTTTTGTTTACAAGTTTAATCCAGGGATATTGTTTCGTATACTCCTCGACAATTGCGGCGGTATCATCGGTACTATTATCATTAACGATTACCCATTCCAGCGGAAGCAATTCCTGGTTTACTATCGATTCAAGAGTTTGCCTGATATACTCTTGCTCATTAAATGCAGGTGTTATAACGACGTATCGCATAGTTTAAACTTTCAAGATTTAGTTAGCACCAAATTTCTTCTTTTGAAATAGCCATATAGGCTTCGTACGATCAGAGCAAAAAAAGCTGGTATTCCCAACAAAACACCATGGCGTACTTTGCACAACTCCCATTTGTCCGGCAAATATTGACGAGACTTAGGTTTGACGAATGACCTTAAAAATGTCGATAATGACTCACCGGTAAAACTTGAACCAGCCCCTGTAAGCTCAGTGTATCCAAAAACCTGTGCATCCCATGAAATATAGCTTTTGACATTGTGCTTTCTGTAAAGCTTGGTAATATAGGAGAAATCCGCACCGTACTGTGGCAGGTTTTCTTCATCATAGAACCCATATTTTTTAATTATTTGAATCGGAATTAACACGCCCCGTCCTGGCAAAGCCACACTTGGGTGTAGGCCAGTCAACGTTGATCTGTCAATAATTTCCAGTGGATTGTGGTACTTGCAACCATTACTGGTAAACAACCTGAACTTTTTTATTCCTGAAAAAAACACTCTATGAGGCTTTTCAAAAGTCAGATTTAATGACCCAACAATATCATTAGGTACGTGTCTTTGGGCCTGCCAGATTTTCAACAGGTAGTCCGGTTCAAAAAAAGTATCATCATTCATCAGTAATACATGGGTACAATCCTTATTGCTGATGGCATGTTTGATCCCCTCATTAACAGATTTAGTCCACCACCAATTACCATCACCGGTTACAATATCAACCTCAGGATAGTGCTCTTTAATCAACTCCGAGGTGTTATCACTTGACCCATCATCCACCACTACCGCCTTAAATTCCTGATATTGCTGTTTGTCCAGGAGATCTAAAAATTGCAAAGTTATCTTTGCTCTGTTAAAAACTGGTACTATTACATAAATCATTTGCTTGATTTCCCTTTTTCAATGATTCTTGCCGGATTACCCACCACTAAAGAATCTGGCGGAATATACCTGATGCTTACCACACTGGCAGCGCCAATAATTGACCTGGCACCAATATGAACACCTTTTAAAATTATGGCACTGGTTCCAACAAAAACGTCATCCTCAATTAAAACAGGGCTGCTTTTAACGTTTTGTCTGTCGCGGTTACGGTCTCTCCTGATTTCAGGGTCCAGGGAATGATAGTCGTGGTCAAATATTCTAACGTTGCCTCCTAAGATCACATTGTTCCCAATCTTAACTTGGTTCATACTTGATATAACCACCGCAGAGAAACCGCAATTGTTGCCAATTGATATATTACCACCTCCATTACACAACTGAAAAGTTACCGGAAAAGCCATTCCCACCAGATTACCTCTGTATCTGGACCGGAGTCGCAGGTTATCTCCGATTCTGACTTGACCAGATGCAATGGACAATCTGATTTTACCGTCCATCCAGAAACCGGTACCTACCTGAGCCCCCATGGCCTTCAATTTTATGCTGGCCACCAGTGTGTAGTAGGCAGGATAAAACCTCCGGGTAATCCCGTGTCTTATTTTTAAAAGCAAACCGACAATTTTATACATCTTGATCGCTGGTGTTAATCGATGATAATCCTGAAGTTAGCATTCGCAAACTTAAGCCCATCAGCGCCCAAATGAACACTGCTGACCACATTTGATAATAGTAGGTATTAAAAAAGTTAATATTGATAACCTCCAGAAAGATTACAAATCCTAGCAAAACTTCTTTGTTTAAATTGGATTTAAGCGAGGTCAATTTTCCTAAAAACTCCCTAATAGGGTATGCTGTAACTGCAATATTGGGTATAAACAGCAGTAGCCCGCCACCACCTAGAATTGCCAAAAAATAATTATGTGCCTGCCAGGCATCCCGAAAAAGGGCGAAAATACTGTTAGCTTCATAAAACCCGGTACCCATTAACGGATTATCAATAAACCCATTAATTAGATACTCCCATCTTAGTAGTCTTGTGGATATGGTAGCCAGATTTTGTGTGACCTGAAACAACTCGTTCAAATTTCTGGCGCCCTGATGTTCATATATATAACTGGATGGAATTAAGGCATTTAAGAAATAACTGCTCAGCAGCACTACCCCCCCAACTACCAGGAACAAACTCATGCTTTTTGTGCGTTTGGTTTTGTCGAAGATGAACATAAACAGGAAGGGAGTAATAATTGCTATCATGCCACCTCTGCTCATTCCCATAAAAACTCCAATCATTCCTGCGTACCCAATGAACTTGGACAACAAATGAAATCGTGGTTCCACCAGTTCATCAATATAGAACAGGTTTATCGACACAATGTAGCCAGCAGCTAACCCAAAGGTTGCAAAATGAAAAAACACCAGCGTATTATGACTAAGTACCAGAAAAATGATATAACCCATGTAAGCTACTGACGCGTAATAGGCGCACTGTAAAAGGTTAGTAATTGAATACCTGCTGCAGTAGATAAATGCGGTAAGAATGTTGATTTGGATTATCAGAGGCCTGGAATACTTGTAGCTTTCAATTATCGTCAGGTCATCAGTAAGGAACCTTAACAGAATATACAGCAAGTAAACGAAATAGGTGGTTAGTAATAACTTTGTGATGTAGTTGTTCTTAGCAAATTGCAGCGCCCTTACAAAGAAAATAAGACTGCCTATATACACGAATTCTATGGAATTGTTTCCCACCTGAAAAGCTACAAAATCCGATGTTTTGCCAAATGCAAAGACCAGGAAAATGAATATCGGATAGTACTTTCTGAACGAGCCAAAAAAGGTTACTGCCGAAAACAATATGGTTAAAACCGATGAAAGCATCTTTATTTTATGATGAAGCCCTATTTACCTCAAAGTTCCTCATAAATTTTTGTGATTTGTTCAATGTTCTGTACTGAAAAATTAGACCTGGCAAACTGATACCCAAATTCCGACATTTCCCGGTGTCGCTCTTCAGACATGGCAGCCAGTTGATTAATTCCCCGGGCAAGACCTGCTGGAGTAAGCCTGCTGATTACCAATCCGTTTTTCTCATGCTTAACAACTTCATCTATTCCGGCAGTATTAAATGCCAATGCCATTTTCTTCATAGCCATGCCTTCAATCAAAGGTCTGGGAAAATGAGACTTTGTAGCAGGAAAAAGCACCGCATCACAGCTTTGAATTAACGGCGGTACTTCCGTGGACAATCCTACGAATACAACTCTGGGATCATCCAGAATTTGTCTAAAATCCGGCACACCGTTAAATAAACGATTTAAGAATCTTTTAATAGAGACGATAAACCCCGTTTTTTCGAGCCTAACATAATTACCGGCAAATATTATCCTAACCTCCTGATTGACCTTATTAATACTTTTGGCTAATAACTCATAGCCTTTAAATTTCTTAGCGCCTCCCATATAAAGCAGATAAAAACAGCCTTTTTCTCTTTCCAGCAGCGGATCTACCTGTAAATTAAAATCATTAAAATCCGAAAAATTATAAACCACCGTACAAATCTCCGGCAGATTCACTCTTGAGGCG
>BQJT01000139.1 GCA_021604845.1 Cyclobacteriaceae bacterium | reverse complement strand
ATTATGGTTAATCCCGCGACTTCGGTTAACCCCTCATACAGTTGCAGATATAAATTATATTCGTGCCTTTGAATCCGGCTCATGCCGTCGATTATCCTCAATCGCAAAGAATTCCCCTGGCCAAAAGATGCCAGGTATTCGACCGCTGCACTAACCCCTGCCAAGGCAGCATGGTTCAAAGTGCCTGTTTCCAGCTTATAAGGTGCCTCAGCTTCCTGAGTAATCAGCCGGTCCGTGGTCAATTGATCTAATAAACCCGGCCTGCTGTACAGTATCCCCACATGAGGTCCGTAAAATTTATAAGCAGAGCAAAGCAGAAAGTCACAGTCCAGGGAAGCTACGTCGATGTTATAGTGCGGAGCATAATGGACAGCATCTACCAACATTAAGGTATTGGTCTGCCGGGTCCTTTCACGTACCGCTGTCAGGTTATTCACTATTCCAAAGGCATTAGAAGCGTAGCTTATGGCCACCAGAGAAGTCTCGTTTAATTTTCTTTCGAAATCATCATAATCCAACTTCCCGTCTGGTTCAAGAATTATTTCTTCAATTACAAAACCTTGCTCTTTCAAGGTAATCCAGGGGCCTCTGTTGGCCTCATGGTCAAGTTGTGTTATTAAAATTTTACTACCGGAAGGCAGAAACCTTGCCAGTGCTTTACTTAATGAAAAATTCAAAGTGGTCATATTTTGGCCGAAACTGATTGTTTCTGACCCATGAGCCCCTAAAAATGCCGCCATGCTTTCCCTTGCCCGGTCAATTACCTGATCCGTCTCCTTTGTAGTAATAAATGCACCATGTGAATTGGAGTTGCTGGTTCGATAATATTCACTTATGGCATCGATTACCGCATTTGGTACCTGACTACCACCAGGGCCATCCAGGTAAACTAAAGGACGCCCCTGATAGATACGTGACAAGGAAGGAAAGTCCTTCCGGCAGGATGCTAAACTGATTTCTTGAGTTGTCTGTTCTTCTTTCAATTTCTGATTTGTATTTTAGTTAGGCAATCTAATGCGTTGAAGGAATAAAAAGAAATTTAACCAGCCGGGTGAGACTTAGATCTATGCTTATTGCTGAAAGGAAGCCCGAGTGGGAATACCATGTTGGTCAGTACGTCTGCCAGCACCAGTCTAGATTCAATCAGTTGATAGACTATTTTTATTCCGGTGACGCGCTGCTCTCTCACCGTGCAGCCCTGATCATCCTGACTGCCAATGATCTGAAACCCCAGTGGGTTGAAAAACAGGTACCAAAATTAATAAAGTCACTAAGCCCGGATACCCCTGTTTGGTTTAGGAGAAGCATATTGAGAATTTTACAATATCAACAAATTCCGGAATCACTATGGGGCCACGCAGCAGACCAATGTTTCAATTACCTCTCTTCTGGCGACCAATCAGTGGCGGTGAAAGTTTTTTCTATGACCGTGCTTTATAATCTCACCCGCCGAATACCTGATCTGGCCCGTGAACTAAGACTGACAATTGAAGCACAATATGAGCTGGGAAGTGCCGGATATAAGGCACGTGCCCGCAAAATCCTGAAAGAATTGGCCAGGGACGGACATTAGGAATCAATGGTGGCCCGGGTCATCTCTTTTTTGCCTGGCGGACCTGGTAATGCTTCTACCATAAAACCCAGCTGCATCAAATTTCTTTTAAACTGGCCTTGTGCGCAGTAAGTTACCAGCATTCCAGGCCTTCTAAGTCCACGTTTAACTGTTTCCAATACCCCGATATCCCAAATTTCTGGTTGCTTCCCGGGAGCAAAAGCATCGAAATAACAAATATCATATTGGCCTGGAGCGGTGTGTTCCTGAATTCGCTCATGGGTTTTAAGTATCGAGAAATATGGGTTTAACCACTCTATTTGACCCCAGTTGATCATATGGAGCTCCTGAAACCAGAATTCGACTTGAGGATGATCCAGGCAATCCGTGTAGTTCAACTGTTTGGTCAGCTCAGTAGCTAATGGAAAAGGCTCCAGGGTAGAATACTTTATTCTTTGTTTTTTCACCTGACTGTAATTGCAAGTCATCAGCGCATTCAATCCTGTGCCAAAACCAACTTCCAGAATGTTTACCTCCTTATTTCCAGTAATTTGACAAAAATAGTCCAGCCCGTTTTCAATAAAGACCCACTTAGATTCAGTGACAGCACCATGAATAGAATGGTAAGATTCCTCCAATTCAGGCAGCCACAATGTATGCGATCCGTCTTTGGTCTGCCTTATTTGTGGGTTATCCATAATTTCTGACCGTCGGTTTAATACATGGACCTTTGCCCAATGTAGGCATTTTCAGGTACTCTTGCGGGAGTCAATCCTCAAAGCGCTAATGCTCCATGCTCTATGCTCCACACTCCATGCTCTATGCTCCATGCTCCATGCTCTATGCTCTATGCTCCATGCTCCATGCTCCATGCTCCATGCTCCATGCTCTATGCTCCATGCTCCATGCTCTATGCTCCATGCTCCATGCTCTATGCTCTATGCTCCATACTCCATGCTCCATGCTCTATGCTCCACACTCCATGCTCTATGCTCTATGCTCCATGCTCTATGCTCTATGCTCTATGCTCCATGCTCCATGCTCTATGCTCTATGCTCCACACTCCATGCTCCATGCTCCACACTCCATGCTCCACACTCCATGCTCCATGCTCCATGTCCATGCTCTATGCTCTAAATATTAATGCGACAGCCAGTGCAGAAACGCCCTCTTCTCTTCCAACAAACCCAAGTCTCTCGGTGGTGGTGGCTTTGATACTAACCTGGTTCTCTTCTAACTCCATAACATTTGCCAGACACTGTACCATATCAGGAATGTACTTACTGATTTTTGGAGATTGCAGGCAAACGGTTGCATCGACATTACCAATATTGTAGCCGGTTTGACGAACCAACGCCACCACTTCTTTTAGCAGGATTTTACTGTCTATCTCCTTATACTTAGGGTCATTGTCCGGAAAATGGTATCCGATATCACGCAAATTCGCTGCCCCTAACAGCGCATCACAAATAACATGGATCAGTACATCTGCATCGGAGTGGCCAAGTGCGCCACTGTGATGGGGGATGATAATACCGCCCAGCCAAAAATCCCTTCCTGGAATTAATTTATGTACATCAAAGCCCTGACCGATCCGAATCCCTTTCATGCCGATTTTTTGTGATAATATAAAGTAGAACTGTTCTCTTCTCTAAGGATTTCATGTGCCATATTCATTATTTGCCTCGCAGTAATGCTTCGAATGATCTCAGGTTCCTGATTGGCATAATCAGCATTACCGGCGGCAGCAGCAACAGCAAGGCTCATTGCCCTGTTTAACAGGTTGATCTCAGAAAACACCAGGCTGGATTCGGCCTGATTCTTTACTTTGTCCAACTCTTTATCATCAATACACGCTGCCAGGAAGCTGTCCATTACCTGCCGAACCGCTTTATGGCCAGTTTCACATGATATACCATCCACTAATTTGCCCTGAACTACTAATAACCCTGGATCCAGCGAGCCTGTTACATGGGCAGAAATCGAGCTAAACAGGGGTTGTTCCTTTACCAGCTTTTGATATAACCTTGAAGATTTCCCTCTACCCAGTATATCGCTTACCAGATCTGCCTGGTAATACTCAGGTTGATACCTGGCCGGTATGTGAAACACCTGGTAGAAGGCTGAAACCTGCATATCAGAAGATAGTTCCAATAACCTGGCCTCTTGTTGCTTTGGTTCCGGAGTCAGGATTCTGTGATTATCCGGGCCTTTAGGTATACCGGTAAACCACTTCTCGCAGAGTTCCTGGACATTCGATGGTGTGACATCTCCCGCTACTACCATCACTGCGTTGCCAGGATGATAATACTTTCTAAAGAAATCCTTTACATCATCCATGCTGGCCTTTTCGATATGGGAAATGTCTTTGCCTATTGTGGCCCATTGATATGGATGCCGTTTATAAGCAAGTGGTCTTAGCTTCAACCAGGCATCTCCAAAAGGCTGGTTCAGATATCGCTGCTTAAATTCCTCAATTACTACCTTCCTTTGAACTTCCAGCACCTGGGGATCAAATGAAAGACCCAGCATTCGGTCAGATTCCAGCCAGAAAGCAGTCTCTAAATTTGAGGATGGCAAGGTCAAATAATAATTGGTAATATCAGGAGTAGTAAACGCGTTATTTTCACCTCCTACTTTTTGCAACGGGGTATCGTAAGAGGGTATGTTTACCGAACCCCCGAACATCAGGTGTTCAAATAAATGAGCAAACCCTGTCTTAGTAGTTTCCTCATCCTTTGAGCCGACATTGTATAGCATATTAACAACTGCCTGAGGGCTCGAATGGTCTTCGTGGATTAATACTTGAAGTCCATTGTTTAGTATTATTTCCTGATAGTCTATCATGCAGTGCAAAAATAAAAAATAAGTCCGTTTATTTTAGGTCTTTGGTCTTTGCCTTAACTTCAGTCCATTATACTGACTGGTTAAAGATGAGATTTGATGCTGCTAAAATTGAACCTGGGAAATTACTTTCTATTTATGAAAACCTGCTCCTTCCCAGGTTAATAGAGGAAAGAATGATTTTGCTGTTAAGGCAAGGGAAAATTTCCAAATGGTTTTCAGGAATTGGTCAGGAAGCCACCAGTGTGGGCGCCGCCATGGCCGTTAAGGCCGATGAATACATACTACCCATGCATCGAAATTTGGGGGTTTTTACCGTTAGGCAACTCCCATTGGAAAGACTTTTTGCCCAGTTTCAGGGAAAAACCCTGGGATTCACCAAGGGCCGCGACCGATCGTTTCATTTCGGATCCGCGGAACATTTTATTGTTGGTATGATCTCACATCTGGGGGCCCAATTGGCGGTGGCCGATGGAATTGCCTTAGGACATCTCCTGGATAATGAGAAAAAAGTTACCCTGGTATTCACCGGTGACGCCGGTACCAGTGAAGGGGATTTCCATGAAGCATTAAATGTTGCATCAGTCTGGAAACTTCCGGTAATCTTTCTGGTTGAAAACAATGGTTACGGTCTGTCAACCCCCAGTTCGCAGCAATTTAACTTTAAAAGTTTCACTGATAAAGGGATAGGGTACGGCGTTGAGGCTATTAGCATTGACGGAAATAATGTTCTGGAGGTATTTAATGCAATTAATACTGCGGCAAAAAAAATACGCAGATCCCCCAGGCCAATACTAATTGAGGCCAATACTTTTCGAATGCGGGGACATGAAGAAGCCAGCGGCACCAAGTATGTACCTGATGAACTAATGGCTGATTGGGCAAAAAAGGACCCTATAACCAATTATGAGCAGTTCTTAATTACCACCAGAGTTATCACCAAAGACCAAAAAAGCCAGCTTTATTCCGATTTAAACAAAAAGATTGAAGCGGCCCTTGGAACTGCCTTCTCAGCGCATCTGCCACATCCCGACCCGGCGTTAGAAATTTCAGATATTTATGCGAAAGCTGAAGAGCGCTCAGCAGTAACCGCCACTGAAGAAATAGATCTTCGATTCGTTGATGCAATCAAATCTGCACTAGGTAAAGCCATGGATAAACACCTGAACCTGGTGCTTATGGGCCAGGATATTGCAGAGTATGGGGGGGTGTTTAAGGTTACCGAAGGGTTTCTTGAGAAATTTGGCGAAAGCCGGGTAAGGAACACTCCTCTTTGTGAATCGGCCATTTTGGGGATTGCATTGGGCTTATCAATAAAAGGATTTAAATCAATGGTAGAAATGCAGTTTGCAGATTTTGTAACCTGTGGATTCAATCAAATAATAAACAACCTGGCAAAGTCTCACTACCGCTGGTCACAAAATGCCGACGTGGTAATCAGGATGCCTACTGGAGCGGGAGTAAGCGCCGGGCCTTTTCATTCTCAATCCAATGAAGCCTGGTTTTTTCATACTCCTGGTTTAAAAATTGTGTATCCCAGCAACCCGGCGGAAGCACATGGTCTGTTATTGAGTGCTATTGAAGACCCCAACCCGGTGCTATTCTTCGAACACAAAGCGTTATACCGCTCAATATCAGGACCAGTGCCGACCGGGTATGTTATGACTCCCATTGGCAAGGCTTTAGTAAAGCGTCAGGGAAATTCAATTTCGGTGGTCACCTACGGGATGGGTGTCCATTGGGCTGAACAACTGTTTGCTGAGCAGCCTGACCTTGATTTTGAGTTAATTGACCTGAGATCATTACAGCCTTGGGACCATGAAACGGTGGCCGCTTCCGTTAAAAAATGTGGTAAAGTGCTGGTGCTGCATGAGGACTGCCTGACGGGTGGGATCGGTGCTGAAATCGTTGCCTGGATTGCTGAAAATTGTTTTGAATACCTCGATGCCCCGGTAAGACGGGTGGGTTCACTTGATACACCTGTTCCATTTTCATCTACACTGGAGGAAAATTTTCTACCTAAACAACGGTTTCGCAAAGCTATGGTTGAATTGCTGGAATACTAACGTTAGAGCAAGGGCAACAGTGTGGAGCAACAGATGTGGAGCAACCGTTTGGGGTGAGAAGCAACTTAAAAAGCACCAGTATGCTCTATACTGTTGCTCCTGATGTTCTTTACTGTTGCCCCTGCTGATCTGTATGCTTCACACTGTTGCTCTCGCTGATCTTGGGAACTTTTAGTGCGAATAGTTAGTCTTATTATTGCCGATGTAATAATTAGACTTTACTTATCCTATTATTGGAAAAAATTCGTTATTAATTTGTTATTTGGCGGGGTTTCAGGATCATTTGAAGGATTTTTTTAAGACATATCGTTGCTTTAACTGTATATCCGGGTGGAATATTTCTGTTCGTTCAGGTATACTGATAGCACTCTGCATTGCTTTATTCGCGGTTGGATCCAGTCCTGTATTCGCTCAGGATAAAACCCACTCCAGGAAGTTGGAGAAAGTGAAAAAGAAAAAGGAGCGGAAGAATAAAAATAAGAAAGCCGCACAATACCAGGGTAAAATAGAGCCTACTGCAACCCCTTCTGTGAAAGGGAATCCTACTAAAAAGTCGAAAAAAACCAGTGGTAAGCGTTATCAGGAACGTATTGGCACTGATACTCCACCACGAGGAACCAAAGGCACCAAGTTTTCAGGTAAAGGAAAACCTAAAGGCCTGGAAAAAAGCAAAGGAACCCGCCATCGTGGTGATCCGGTAGCTGTTGAGCAAAAAGTGAAGGGGAATCCCACTAAAAAGTCTAAGAAAACCAGCGGGGAAAAATATCAACAGAGAATAGGTAATGAGGGCCCTCCCCGCGGTACAAAAGGTACCGACTTCCAGGGCCGTAGTAAACCTAAAACCATCAAATCGTCCAAAGGAAGTAATTATAAAGGTGATGTGATTCCTTTGGAAACCAACAGGGTTAAAGGAAATCCCACCAAAAAAATTGACAGAAAGGGCAATGCCTACCGGGAAAGGACCGGGTCACAAGGCCCTCCATCCGACACCCCTGGTACCAGGTTTGCCGGCAAAGGGCGCCCGAAAACCATTAGGGGAGGAAACGATGGAACGACCTATGACGGGCAAAGCACTGCAGGGTCTAGTAGTTCTGCGGGTGGTAGAACTACCATCTACGGAGAACGCGGTCGTAATAATAAAAACGGAGGAGTCCCCGATATTAAGTTAAAAGCACAGGGAGCCCAATGGAAAGGCAACATGAAGGGACAGAAAGCAATAGAAGGAGGTCCCGGAACTCATTTTCAGGGTAATCTAAAGGGCAATAAGGCGGTTTCCAAATCGCCCGGAACAGATTACAGGGGCAATTTGAAAGGAAATAAGATGATCGAAGGCACTCCGGGTACCCGATATAAGGGTAATTTGAAACTACGCAACCGGGAGGTGTATGATTATGGCGGTGACTGGGCCGGTGACCTTAAGGTGAAGAAGGCAAACCCTGGCACCAAAGCTTCTACCTATGCCATCAAGGGAATGCGCGCAAAAGAATTATCTCAGGGTCCCGGGACCACGTATCGGGGGAATTTGAAAAGCTCTAAAAAGATTGTGAACTGGGATGGGGCAGATTTTGAAGGACATCTTAAAGTTAAACGAAACCGAAAAGTGAAGACAGAGGGAACAACTTATGCCGGTAACTTAAAGGTCAACCCCAATGCTAAAGTTAAAACTCCGGGGACAACCTTTGCAGGCCACTATAAAGTTAGCACCCGCAGAATCAAGACCGAAGGAGTAGATTACCAGGGAGATTTTAAAACCAGTACACGCTTTTTTAAAAACCGGCAATACCGCCAAAAATCCCGGGAACAACAGTTATTTGCGGGTAATTACAAAGTACGGAGGACAAAGGGAAAGGATCTTCATCCAAGTGCAACCTACAGTGGTGGGAAGCTTAAGGATCCAAACAAACGGGATGATTTTTCAAGAAAATGGAAGCTGTTAGTAGCTAAAACCCAGAAGAACGCAGATCAACCCAAACACCTGAAGAGTAAGCATAAAAAGCCTAAATACGACCCTAAAGAAAACGATATCTGGAATGACTAATTTGAATTGGATTGAGCTTTCTACCCTAGAAATACTTGATGCTTTGGTAGAAAAGTCCTTTTCCCGACCTGTTTTAATCTATAAACATAGCACCAGCTGCGCCTTTAGTTCGGTGGTAAGATCGAGACTGGAGCACGCATGGAGCAAAAAACCGCTAAACATAGACAGCTATTTCCTCAATGTTATTACCCACAGGCAGCTCTCAAATGGTGTGGCGGAAATGTTTCAGGTTGAACATCAGTCTCCCCAGATCCTGATAATTATTAATGGTATTTGTGTCTTTCATGACTCACATTTTGGAGTAAACCATCAGGCGATACAACAGGCGATTACTCCGGTCAATGGCTAATCCCGGATACAACGCCGGACACTAAATTATTCCCTGGTACAAACTAAATAGATCGCTTTTCTGTTAGTAGAGAAATAACTAAATTTAATGGTTAAGCTCAAACGCTAGATGAGATTACCTCAGGCTTTTCTTCTTTGTTGTTTATTCATTATCGGATTTAAGGTTCAGGCTCAGGATTCTGAAGATTATGAGTATACCGATGAATTCGTATGGGGGATAAATAAAAACACCCGAGGTGGTCTAATCGGTGGTTTCATACTTAAGAAGAGCACCCGTATTAGCGAAAACCAATTCCAAAGCTTCGGGCTTGAACTTATGAACGTCAAGCACCCCAAAGAGACCAGGATTTCCAATCCTTTGAATGGTAATTCGTTTATTTGGGGCAAAGAAAATTATTTGTATTCCATTAGACTTCAATACGGAAGAGAGCAGGTAGTATTCAAAAAAGCCTCTTTTCAGGGATTACAGATTCATGCATTACTTGCTGGTGGACCCACCATCGGCTTGGTTGCTCCTTACTATATCCAGAACTCCCAGGGCATAAACGAACCCTTTGATCCCGAAAAGCACGTTGACTATAATAGCATTCTTGGAACTGGAAACATACTTCAAGGGCTTGGGGAATCGGAGGTAAAGTTTGGCTTTAATGTTAAACCCGCGCTCAGCTTTGAATTCGGTGCTTTTAAGTCAAACGTATCGGGTATTGAGCTTGGATTGGTTTTTGAAGGTTTTACTGAAGAAATTATTCTGGTTCCTAATGACAGCAACGACCAGTTCTTCACCTCATTTTTTGTCACCCTATTCTACGGCCGCAGACGTTAGCTTCTTCCTTTAGCATTTCCTTGGTAACTTTAAGTACTTTAATGTTTGTTACATGATTGAATTACCGGTAATATCTTCTGACAGTAAACGTCCCCGTAAACCAGATTGGTTGCGGGTAAAACTCCCTGTGGGAAAAGAATATGCCAAGGTAAGGAAACTGGTAGATGAGTATAAACTTCATACCATATGTGAAAGCGGGAATTGTCCTAATATGGGAGAATGCTGGGGAGCTGGAACTGCTACATTTATGATTCTTGGCAACGTTTGTACCAGAAGTTGTTCCTTCTGTGCGGTGGCAACCGGAAGACCTCCTGAATATGATGAGGAAGAGCCGGCCCGGGTAGCCGAAGCAATCAGGTTAATGGAAGTAAAGCATGCGGTAATTACTTCGGTAAACCGTGACGAACTTAAAGATCGCGGTGCTGAAATTTGGTACCAGACGGTGGTAAAGGTAAAAGAGCTTAGTCCGGAAACCACCATTGAAACCCTGATACCTGATGTTAAGGGCAACTGGCAGGCCCTGTACCGAATGATCAGTGGAGGGCAGGAAGTGGTGTCGCATAATATGGAAACTGTAAAAAGGCTATATCGCCCGGTCCGGCCTCAGGCCAGGTATGATCGAAGTTTGGAGCAGTTAAAATTAATTAAAGAAGCCGGAATGAGGACCAAATCAGGTATTATGCTGGGTCTGGGGGAAAAACGGGAAGAAGTATTTGAGGCAATGGATGACCTGGTAGCGCATGGTTTGGACATATTGACACTGGGGCAGTATCTGCAGCCCACCAAGCTTCATATTGAGGTTGCGGAATTTATTCACCCTGATACATTTGCACTCTACCGGGAAGAAGGGCTAAGGCGAGGCCTCAAATATGTGGAGTCCGGTCCA
The DNA here is from genome assembly GCA_021604845.1 of Cyclobacteriaceae bacterium. Lineage (GTDB taxonomy): Bacteria > Bacteroidota > Bacteroidia > Cytophagales > Cyclobacteriaceae > SZUA-3. Next base: position 1,987 of record BQJT01000139.1, on the reverse strand, counting down.
CTGGTCAGATCGTCCTATCATGCGGAACGCCATGTTCACGTCTGACCAATTTGCACATTAGGAAAGTTTAACGGGGATTTGATGTGTGCCTGATATTCTTTAATATTAGGTGTGAAGCGGCAAAGTCTATGAAGTTTTCTTTAATTATCCTAATCTTTAGTCTGTGTTCCAATCTGCTGGTTGCACAAAGATTTTATCGAAACGAGGTTCCAAAGCTCAATCAGACCAGTACCACGAAGTTAAAACAGGGTAAATGGGTGGATTTGACAGGCGACAGGGTCAAGTCCATTACTCATTATCAAGATGATCAGTTGCATGGTGTGGTAATTAAATACTGGTCCAACGGCAAACTAAAGTCGGAGGAAGAATACCGAAATGATGTCTTGCATGGGTATTTTAGAGATTACTACAAGTCCGGAGGAAAAAACAGGCGGGGTAACTATCAGCGGGGAATAAAGGATGGTACCTTTACCAAGTACTGGCAAAACGGCAATATTCGCACCAGATTGATATTTGTGGATGATATTGAACAGGGATTGATGCAAGAATATTATAAAGACGGAACCCTAAAGCGTGAGACACCCTATCAGCGCGGTGTTGTGGCCGGAGAGGTTAAAATCTATGATAAAAAAGGAGAGCTTGTCAGATCCAAAACTTTCGTAAAAGACACAGCCCACTAGATATCGAACAAAAGTGATAAACCACCAGGAGTTTCGAAAACATGCTCATCAACTGGTTGACTATATTGCAGATTACCTGGGTGAGATTGAAAACTTCCCGGTAAAATCTCAGGTACCTCCAGGATCGGTTTTCCGGAAAATTCCTGACCAACCTCCGGATAGCAGTGAATCCATTGACGCCATAATGGATGATTTTAACAACATTATACTTCCGGGAATAACCCACTGGCAGCATCCTAATTTTCACGCATATTTTACCGGTAATTCCAGCTATCCCTCCGTATTGGCCGAAATGCTTACCGCCGCGGTTGGTGCACAGTGTATGTTATGGGAAACGTCACCCGCTGCAACCGAATTGGAAGAAAAAATGATGGGCTGGCTGAAATCCATGCTTGGACTTCCTGCGGCATGGAGCGGTGTAATTCAGGATACTGCTTCGACAGCAACCTTAGTGGCGGTAATATCCGCACGTGAATGGAAGACTCAATGGAAAATAAACCAGACAGGGTTCGACGGTAACGAGCGATTTACCGTGTATTGCTCAGAACAGGCTCATAGCTCAGTTGACAAAGCCATCCGTATTTCCGGCATTGGAAAAGATGCCTTGAAAAAAATTGAGGTAGACCGGGAGTTTGCTTTGAAACCGGGTGCACTACAGGCAAAAATTCAGCAGGATGTAGCTGCCGGGTTTACTCCGTTGTTGACAATAGCTACATTGGGAACCACCGGAACCACGGCCGTTGATCCGCTGCATGAAATCGCGGAAATTTGCCAGCAATATCAGATGTGGCTGCATGTGGATGCCGCCTGGGCAGGATCTGCGTTGATTTTACCTCAACTTCGTTGGATGATAAACGGTCTTGAAATGGCCGACAGTTTTGTTTTTAACCCGCATAAATGGATGTTTACCAACTTTGATTGCTCGGCTTATTTTGTTAAAGACCCGGATATCCTAACCAGGACATTTGCTATGGTCCCTGAATACCTCAAAACCAAAACCAGTGGTGTTAATAACTATTCTGACTGGGGAGTACAATTGGGTCGGCGCTTCCGGGCGCTTAAGCTTTGGTTTGTTATCAGAAATTTCGGGATTGAAGGACTAAAGTCCAAAATTGAAGCCCATATATTATGGGCTAAACAGCTTGCAGAAAAAATTGATTTGCATGCTGATTTTCAACTTTTGCAACCCGCGCCACTAAGTTGTGTCTGTTTCAGGTACATGCCTGCCAATAAAAACCAGCAGCAACTTAATCGGATTAACCAGGAGTTGCTTAGAACTATCAATGAGAGTGGGAAGATTTACCTGT